>CAJTVT010000004.1:33306-103850 GCA_910580015.1 uncultured Lachnospiraceae bacterium | reverse complement strand
CGACATATAAGAACTTCTAAAGAGATAATCTAAATTCACCATAAATTTTATTTGATCAGCAACAGCCTTCCATTGTACTTCCATTTCCTAACCATAAAATAAAGTTCTACTTTGCCAGCAATTCCTCTGCAAGCGCCTCCATATCTGCAACCGTACTATCCTTCACAGCAGACTTAATCGTGACAACTTTATCACAGACTGTAATATCTTTCATCTGTTCCAGCATAGAACGCATTGTCTTCGCAGCCATCGGAGCCCAGGAACCATTTTCTATCAGAGCGACTGTACGTTTCCGGTAAGTTTTACTCTTTAAGTGATGAAGAAATTCCTCCATACAGGGGAACACCCCTCCATCATAAGTTGCCGCAGCCAGCACCATCTTATCATACCGAAAAGCATCCTCCACAGCCTCTGCCATATCATCTCTCGACAAATCTGTGATAGCTACCTTTTTAGCACCCTTAGCTTCTAAGATCTCCTTTAACTTGACAGCAGCCTTTCTTGTATTCCCATGGATCGAAGCATACGCCACTAAAATTCCCTCATCTTCCGGCTCATAACTACTCCACACTTGATATTTTCCTATATAATAAGCCAAGTTTTCCTTCAAAATTGGCCCATGTAAAGGACAAATCATCTGAATATCCAAAGTAGCAGCCTTTTTCAAAAGCGCCTGGACCTGTGCACCATATTTGCCCACAATATTAAAGTAATAACGTCTCGCCTCACATGCCCAGTCCTCTTCCGTATCAAGAGCTCCAAATTTTCCAAATCCATCCGCAGAGAAAAGAATCTTCTCAGAACTTTCATATGCCACCATAACCTCTGGCCAATGCACCATAGGCGCCATTACAAAGGTCAGTTCATGGCTTCCCAGCTTCAATGTATCACCTTCTGCCACTACCACAGAACGCTTGGACAAATCAAAGTCAAAAAATTGTTCAATCATAGGAAATGTCTTAGCATTTCCGACAATCTTCATTTCTGGATATTTCTCTGCAAGGGCCTGGACATTTGCCGCATGATCAGGCTCCATATGAGAAACCACGAGATAATCCACAGTCCTTCCACCCAGCGCTTCCTCTAGGTTATTCAACCATTCTTCTCCTCTTCTGGCGTCCACGGTATCCATCACTGCCACTTTCTCGTCCAAAATAACATATGAGTTATAGGATACACCATTTGGAACCACATACTGGCTCTCAAAGAGATCAATGTCTTTATCGTCTGCCCCTATATATTTAATTGTATCTGTAATGATGATATCTTTCATTTCTTCTCCTCCTAAAAATACTTCTGGAAAACCTGATATGCTTTCCTTCATCCCAAAAAAGCTTTTTTACTGTTTGCCAGACAAATAATCATCAATGCCTTTCGCTGCCGCCTTTCCTGCACCCATGGCAAGAATCACTGTTGCCGCACCGGTTACTGCATCTCCTCCCGCAAACACACCTGGCTTGCTGGTGGCTCCATTTTCTTCCTCTGCCACAATACATTTTCTGCGATTCACCTCTAATCCCTTAGTGGTGGATGAAATCAAAGGATTGGGAGAGGTTCCCAGAGACATAATCACAGTATCTAATTCCAGATCAAATTCAGAACCTGGAATTTCCACTGGACTTCTTCTTCCAGATTCATCTGGCTCTCCAAGCTCCATACGAATACAGGTCATTCCCTTCACCCATCCGTCTTGGTCCACAAGAATTTCTGTAGGATTCGTTAAAAGGTCAAAAATAATGCCCTCTTCTTTTGCATGGTGCACTTCTTCTACCCTGGCTGGAAGTTCTGACTCACTTCTGCGATATACAATATGTACTTCCGCACCAAGACGCAGTGCAGTTCTTGCCGCATCCATCGCCACATTTCCACCGCCTACCACAGCAACCTTCTTGCCCTTCATAATCGGTGTATCATACTCTTCCCGGAACGCTTTCATTAAATTATTCCTGGTCAGAAATTCATTGGCAGAAAACACACCATTTGCCTGTTCTCCTGGAATCCCCATAAATCTAGGAAGTCCTGCACCAGAACCGATAAAGACAGCCTCAAATCCCTCTTCTTCCATCAGCTCATCTATCGTTCCAGCCTTTCCAATCACCACATTGGTCTCAATCTTAACGCCAAGTGCTTTGACATTCTCAATTTCTTTCGCCACAACCTCACTCTTTGGCAGACGAAATTCTGGAATCCCATATATCAACACGCCACCTGGCTCATGAAGAGCCTCAAAAATAGTCACATCATAGCCCATTTTCGCCAGATCTCCCGCACATGTCAATCCAGCAGGACCTGAACCAATCACAGCCACTTTATGATTTTTCTTCTCAGTAGCAGGTTGTGGTTTGATTCCATGTTCCCTTGCCCAGTCTGCTGTAAACCGTTCCAGTTTACCAATCGAAACAGGTTCTCCCTTAATTCCACGGATGCATTTTCCTTCACATTGGCTCTCCTGGGGACAAACACGTCCACATACTGCTGGGAGAGCGCTGGACTTACTGATCACCTGATAAGCCTCCTCAAAGTTCCCTTCTTTGATCTGAGAGACAAATCCAGGAATGTCAATGGCCACTGGACAACCTTTGACACACTGCGCATTTTTACAGTTTAAGCATCTTTCTGCTTCTTCCATCGCTTCTTCTTTATTATATCCAAGGCACACCTCATCGAAATTCGTTGCGCGCACCTTGGGATCTTGTTCCCTTACAGGTACTTTCTTTAATACGTCCATTACTTGTCACCTCCACACAGGCCACATCCGCCATGATGGGTATCGCCCTCCTGAATTTGCAGCAAATCTCTTCCCTCTTGTGTCTTATACATCTGCTGGCGTTTCATCGCTTGGTCAAAGTCTACCAAATGTCCATTAAATTCTGGCCCATCCACACAGGCAAACTTCACTTCACCGCCTACCGTAATTCGACAAGCCCCACACATACCTGTTCCATCCACCATAATCGGATTCAGAGACACAATCGTTGGAATCTCCAGTTTTTTTGTGAGAAGACAGACAAATTTCATCATGATCATTGGTCCAATCGCAATGCAGAGATCATATGTATTTCCACCATTCACCAGTTCTTCCAACTGATTGGTGCCCATTCCATGGAAACCATAGCTTCCGTCATCCGTAGTCACATAGAGGTTTCCTGCTACCTTTTCCATTTCCTCTGTAAGAATCAGCAGGTCCTTGGTCTTAGAGCCCATAATGACATCACATTCCACACCATTCTCGTGGAGCCATTTTACCTGAGGATACACTGGCGCAGTTCCCACACCGCCAGCAATAAATACGATCTTTTTCTTCTTCAATTCCTCAATGGGTGTTTCTGTCAGCTCAGAAGCACATCCCAACGGCCCTACAAAATCCTGAAATGCATCCCCTTCCTCAAGGCTTTCCATTCGCTGTGTGGAAGCCCCAACCGTCTGAAACACAATGGTAATGGTTCCAGCTTCCTTATCATAATCACAAATGGTCAGCGGGATCCGCTCGCCCTCCTCATCCATTTTTACAATCACAAATTGTCCAGGCAGACAAGATTTTGCCACACGGGGCGCCTTGACATCCATAAGAAAAATCTTATCTGCCAGTTTTTTCTTCTTTACAATCGGGTACATACTTAAACCTCCGCCTACGTTATCGTTTTGCATGTTCAATATCGTTTCTATAAACTAATCTTAAAAATAATCTAATCTAAAAAATAATCTAATCTTAAAAATAATCTATTCTTTAAAATAATCTATTCTTAAAAATCAAATTTATCTGCAAAATATGCGTCCAAATCTGCGATTTTCACCCGCTCCTGTTCCATAGAGTCACGGTCTCGCACAGTCACTGCGCCATCATTTTCTGACTCAAAATCGTATGTAACGCAGAACGGCGTTCCGATTTCATCCTGTCTCCGATAACGTTTTCCGATATTTCCTCTGTCGTCAAATTCACAATTATATTTCTTGGACAACTGGGTATACACGCTTTCTGCACCTTCATTTAACTTCTTAGAAAGTGGCAGCACACCGATCTTGATCGGAGCAAGCGCTGGATGAAAATGCAGGACAGTTCTCATATCTGGTTTCTCTTCTGTTCCAATATTTTCCTCATCATAGGCTGCACACAAAAATGCCAGCACCACACGATCTGCACCCAGGGAAGGCTCAATCACATAAGGAACATATTTCTCCTTTTTCTCATCATCAAAATAGCTCATATCCTGTCCAGAAGTATTCTGATGCTGTGTCAGGTCATAATCTGTACGATCTGCAATTCCCCACAGTTCTCCCCAACCAAAAGGAAATAAAAATTCAAAGTCAGTGGTGGCTTTGCTGTAGAACGCAAGCTCTGCTGGATCGTGATCTCTTAGACGAAGCTCTTCTTCTTTCATCCCCAGAGATAACAGCCAATCACGACAAAATCCTCTCCAATACTCAAACCATTTCAGATCTGTTCCCGGCTCACAGAAAAATTCCAGCTCCATCTGCTCAAATTCCCTGGTACGGAAGGTAAAATTCCCTGGCGTGATCTCGTTGCGGAAAGATTTTCCTATTTGGCAAATTCCAAACGGGATTTTTTTGCGGGAGGTTCTCTGAACATTCTTAAAGTTCACAAAAATTCCCTGTGCTGTCTCTGGTCTTAAATAAACCGTATTCTTAGCATCCTCGGTCACTCCCTGGAAGGTCTTAAACATCAAGTTAAACTGACGGATATCTGTAAAATTATGTTTGCCACAGGTCGGACAGGCAATGTTATGGTCTTCGATAAACTTCTTCATTTCTTCCTGGCTCCATCCATCCACAGAAGATTCCAGTTCAATCCCCTGTTCCCCAGCAAAATCTTCAATAATTTTATCTGCACGAAAACGCTCATGGCATTCCTTACAGTCCATCAACGGATCCGAAAATCCTCCTAAATGTCCAGAAGCCACCCAAGTCTGTGGATTCATCAAGATCGCACAATCTACTCCAACATTATAAGGATTCTCCATCACAAATTTCTGCCACCAGGCTTTTTTCACATTATTTTTTAACTCCACGCCAAGATTACCGTAATCCCAGGTGTTGGCAAGACCTCCATAAATCTCTGAACCAGGATATACAAACCCTCTTGCCTTCGCCAGTGCTACGATTTTTTCCATTGTTTTTTCCATAAGGTTACCTCTTTCTTTTACATTACTAATACATCCATACCTTCTTTTACTTATACACAATATACACCAATGAGAGCTCCTCTCCATCCTCTGCTTCTTCTGGAACTTGGACAGCCACTGTGTCCTTCGCCTTCACAGATGTATACGCAGAAGACATATATTGTATTACACCGTCCACCTTCACGTCTACTTTTTCACTTAATATTACAATCTTATAATCCGTCTCCGCCACCGTAGCGCTCTCCACGCTTCCAGCAGCTTTCCCATCCTCTACTTGGGTAAATTCTGTATCAAAGGCAAATCCCGCCGCCAAAGCCTGTGGAACCGTTCCTGAAAACAGCGTCACCTCATTAAAATCCTGATAATCCTCATACCCTTCATATTTCATGTAGAGCTTTGCCACTCCTTCTTCCACTGAGAAACTATCAATCTTCACACTGTTTTTCCCATGTTCCTCCTGATAATCCTGCACCCGTTCTTCCACAAATGATTTCAGCTCATCCTCACTATAATAATCCTTGTCAAAATCCGCAATCGCTGCACCAATGATGCCGCCCTTCTTCTGTACATATACAGTATCACGGTCTGCTTCCAAAGATTCTCCGCATGCGCTGAATAATCCGGTCATCAACAGACAAACCAGACTGATGGAAATTAGTTTTTTCATAATCAAACCTCCTCAAAGTCTTAACGTGAATCTAAAATATTATAACCTTTTCGGAGATTTATTGCAACTATTGATTTTTTTGCCCCTCATTCCTAAGATTTTGTGAAAATTGCTGAGAAAAACCCTGATTTTCCTCCAATACTTGGAGTGCATGAAATTTTCGGTCTATGTAGTATGCCATCGTATCATTCATAATCTCTTCCAATTTCCCTAAAACTTTAGGTGAAACAGTAAATGTGTACAACTTCTCAATTCGGGTGGCGATGATATACTGAAGGGTATAGAGAGTGGAATCGTCAAGCTCCCATCCATGGTCTTTACATTGTCCACAGAACACGCCTCCGCTTTTCACATCAAAATACTTAAGCCCATCCTCCTTTTGACATTTCAGGCAGGAAAACACATTCGGACATTCCCCATTAATCGTCATTGCCTTTAACTCAAAGATCCGCCGAACCAGCCGATTGTCTAGACTTTTATTCTCCAGGGCCCGCAGGGACTGGTACAAAAGCTTTAGCATCGGCAATTCATCTGCATTTTCCCTGGAATAATAATCTGCCACTTCCATGAAATAAAATCCATAATAAGCACTGTCCACTTCGTCTGCAAGCCCTCTAAAATAATTCGAAATATCCGCCTTTGCCACAGTATAGGAGCTTCGCCCCTCATACGCCTCAAACTGTCCGAAAGCAAAGGGACTGCTTGCTGCCATCAATGCATTTCCTGGACGTCTGGCTCCTCTTGCAAAGGCTGAAATTTTTCCTCTTTCCCTGGTCAAAAGTACAATCCTTCTGTCATACTCCCCCACTGGGACTGCTGAAAGTACCATGCCCATCAACACTATGGTCTGCCCCATATCTGTTCACGCTCCCGCCTGTACTGTCTCTTCCTGCCATCATAGAAGCCGTGGCATCTCCATAGATCCCTTCTGCCCCCTGATGGCCCTTATAGCTTAAATAATCCTGAACGCTACCTGTACTTGCAAATTTCATCCATTCCTGTTCAATCATCGCGGCAACCCCCTGTTCTTCTGTTTATCTGCTGCGCCAAAAACTGACTTTTTCTTTTTGCAGCGTTATCTCTACCTTAGGGTTTCCTATCCGCTGATTGTTATACTGACAAAAATATGGCAGAAAATGATCTGTCCTCTTGCGCTATGAGTGCTCCTCGTCCTTACAGTACCCAAAATTCTTAATCAAAAAATCACTATCTCTCCAATTCTTTTTCACTTTCACCCATAACTTTAAGTTCACTTGACACTCCAAAAAACGCTCAATCTCAAACCGTGCATTTGTTCCGATCTTCTTTAACATACTGCCACCTTTTCCAATGATGATTCCTTTGTGGGAATCCCGTTCACAGATAATTGTGGCGTCAATATCCATAATCTCTGACTTTCTTCGTCTCTCCATCCGTTCAATGGTCACTGCGATTCCATGGGGAATCTCCTCATCCAAGGCATGAAGAGATTTCTCCCGAATTAGTTCCGCTACAATCTGTCGCTCTGGCTGGTCTGTAATGGAATCCTCCTCATAAAACATAGGTCCATACGGTAAATATTTGAAAATCAAATCTGGCAAAATCTCTGTATTCTCTCCCCGAAGAGCAGAAAGAGGAACAATCTCCGCAAAATCATACTCCTTGCGGTAAGTGTCAATAAAACCTAAGACTTCCTCTTTTTTTATCGTATCGATCTTATTTATAATCAAAATCACTGGCGTATCTGTCTTTCTCAGCTTCTCCAAAATATGCTGTTCCCCTGCGCCGATAAAATTGCTAGGTTCTACCAGCCATAAAATCACATCCACATCTTTTAAAGTCCGTTCCGCCACATTTACCATATACTCCCCCAGCTTATTTTTCGCCTTATGAATACCAGGCGTGTCCAGAAACACAATCTGTCCTCGCTCTACATCCGTGTAGATTGTCTGAATGCGATTTCTTGTAGTCTGAGGTTTTTTTGAAGTAATGGCGATCTTCTGACCGATCAGACGGTTCATCAAAGTAGATTTTCCCACATTTGGCCTGCCAATCAGTGTAACAAAACCAGATTTTAAAATTTTTTCCATAGTTCTCCCTTTCGCTGACAGATTAATACAAATTCTTCAGTTCCTGAAACAGTTCTTTTTCCTGGGTAAGCTTCTCTTCATTTCCAATGACACAGAGGGCCTCCTCTTTCAACACAGCACGAACAATCCCAGCCAGGTTACGGATGTCTTCTTGTGTGGCATTCAAAATCTCTTCTCGTTCTTTCTGAATCATCTCATCGGTAACACCTGTCAGATATGCCGTAGCGCTGCGCCCAGTCTTCCCTGCCGGAGTCAGAGGCGCGTCCAAGGTGCTGAAGGTACCGATAATATATTTCGTCATCTCCTTCTCATCCACATGAAATTGTTCCAAATACTCTGGGATTCCCTGGTACACCTCATTGGTCCTGCTCAAGTTCGGATCACGGTAAGATGTAAAATACACATCTCCCTTTCTGGTAAAACCACTCATACAGCCATAAGCGCCGCCCTTCACTCGGATATTCATCCAAAGATAATCATAGCTGAGTAGAACCTTCAAGATCCGCAGTGTTCCAGTGTACTCATAACCCTCTTTCAAGAAGTTTCCAGCCCTTGACACATACTGTACCTGGGAAGCATCCAAAAATCCTTCATTCTTTTTCACAAGAACCAAGGGCTTCTTCTCTGAATTCACTGCTTTTTTAGAAAGAATCTCCTTGCATCCTTTCAGTTCCTGCTCTACTTGTTCCATACCTTCCGGTTCCGCACCTATGCTGAGCATCAGATTATCCACACGGAAAATCTCTTCCACCAATGCTTCCATCTTCTGGCTTAATGCTTCCTTGCGCTCCTCAAAATGCTCCTCCAGGTCCTTAACAAGCTGGTAAAATTCTATTCCCTGAATCATATCTGTATAACTTGCACTGTCTGAAAAATAAGACATGGCACGCATCGCAGAGATCGAATGTCCAGAAGAACTTAAACCCATTTGAAGCCTTGACTTTAACTGTGCTAAAATCTCATACATCCGTTCCTGCTTTCGGAAATTGCTCCCTGAAATAATCTCTCGTATCAGTTCCATGGTCTTTGGAATCTCTTGATACAAGGTTTTTGCTTTCACCTCATATTTGAGCGAGATATTATCTTCTTCTACATGAGGATAAATGCCAATATTGCTAAATATTCCACCTGTATGCAGATTGATTTCATTGGCAAGCTCCGAATAGGTATAAGATTTTGTATCTACATATCCAAGAACTGATTTTAAAATTCCCAGATACGGAATCTTATCTGCTGAAAAGTCTGTCACATCAAACATCAAGCTAAAATATGCAATTCCATTGGTGTTAACATCATGGCACAGCAACATCGTACCATCCACACTTTTCTCACGAATACAAAGCTTTTCTCCCTGCTTTTTGATATCCTCACGGGTCAGACAAGGCAGTTTATCCATATCCTCCTTGGATGAGGGCTCTTCCTGGTACGCACGCAGATGATGTGTAAAGTCGACAATCTCCTGTCTTTCTTTTTCACTTAAGGATTCCTTATATGACTGCAACTTTTGGGCAAGGGATTCCTCTTTTTTGGTATTCAGTCCATATTCTGGCCTTGCCGATACAATCGCCGCATGAGGATTGTCAAGCAGATATCTCTGTACCAAATCCTCAAAATAACGGGTACCCACCTGCTGTTTTAAAAATTTAATTACCTCAATCTCCTCCAAATGCAAAAACGGTTTGTCGTTCTCATACAGCCAACTATCCAGACATTTAATCCCATACATCAGTCCCTTGGGAAATGAACCAAAATCTCCTTCCCGATATTGAAATTCAAAACTATTGAGCCCAGCAAGCAAAGATTTCTGGCTGATTCCTTGTTGTACTTGCTCCTTTAACACTCTTTTAATAATTCCGATAAATTCCTCTCTGCGCTCCAGGTTGCTATTTTTTGCTACAATGGAAAATATCGGTTGTAGCGTAGAGTTATCATAGGACGCCATAATATCCTTTCCAATCTTTGCATCCAAAAGCGCCTGCTTTAATGGTGCACCTGGTGCAGAAAGGAGCGCATAGTCTAGAATGTCAAATGCCACATACAAATTCGGATCCAGAATACTTCCGGCACTCACATTGTAGGACAGATACGCATTATCCTCCAGCGTATCTCCACTGGAAATATGATACCCAATCTCCACTTCTCTTGGTTTCTCAAAAGGCTTCTGCTCCTTGAGCTGGGAATCCATCTGGATTTCCTCAAACTTGCTGAGATATTCCTGGTCCAACCACTCCAATTTTTCTTCCATATCCATATTTCCATAGAGATAAATATAAGAATTGGCAGGATGGTAATATTTTTGATGAAAAGCAAGAAATTGCTCATAGGAAAGCTCTGGAATATAGTCTGGATCCCCACCAGATTCAAAGAAATACGAGGTATCTGGATAGAGCGTACTCAATATTTCTCGGCTTAACACTTCATCTGGGGAGGAGAACACACCTTTCATTTCATTATATACCACTCCATTAATCGTAAGGGGAAACTCTAAATCTTCCATCTCATAATGCCAACCTTCCTGGCAAAAAATTTCTTTGTGATTATAAATATTCGGATAGAACACTGCGTCTAGATACACTTCCATAAGATTCTGAAAGTCTTTGTCATTACAACTTGCCACTGGATAAATCGTCTTATCGGGATAAGTCATCGCATTCAGAAATGTATTGAGAGAGCTTTTGACTAATTCCACAAAGGGATCCTTTACAGGATATTTCTTGGAACCACACAATACGGAATGTTCCAGAATATGCGCTGCTCCAGTGCTATCAAGAGAAGGCGTGCGAAATCCAATATAAAATACCTTGTTGTCATCTTCATTGGAAATCAGACAGATCTTGGCACCACTCTTTTTATGCCTAAGCTGGAACCCTACAGACTTTAGATCTTGTAACTGCTTTTCTTCCAACATCTCATATGCCGCTAATTGCTTTAAATTCATAGTCCTATATCCTTTCAAAATAATAAATTCATACGCAAGGCCAGTGAAATTTGCCTTGCGCAGCCACAAAGCGAAACCATGCCTCATGGGATGCAGCCATTTATAAGCGGTAGTTCTTCTGACGCTTAGTATAAATAGAGACTGCCTTCACAGGCAGCCTCCTGGTTCATTCTTATCCATTCGTTGATTTAAAAATCCTCGAATATTACAGAAATTAGATTCTTTATGCCAAGCGCACAACATTTGAAGCCTGTGGCCCTTTTTCCCCCTCCACAACTTCAAATTCTACTGCTTCGCCATCTTTTAACTCTTTGAATCCATCCATATTCAACGCTGAAAAATGTACAAAAACATCATTGCCCTCTGCATCTGAAATAAAACCATAACCCTTTTTGGCATTAAACCATTTCACTGTTCCCTGTTGCATAAAATACTTCCTCCTAAATTCCTTTCCTATCTTCACGTTAAAAGTGATGATATTTCTCAATGTGTCGTTAGCGACTGAAAATCATTGACTACGCAAAATAAAGCCACTTTGCAGGATTACCTCCAAGTTCAAGGATGTGTCCAACAAAGCTTTTTTCATTCTTCGATTCTCTATTATCAAATCGATTCCCTCAGCTTATCCTACGCTGTCCATATGCGCCATACGCTACAGCTTAACATATTCTTCCAGTCTTGTCAACGAAATACATGGCATATCAACCATTCTGTTTCAGAGAAACCGTAAGCTGGTTATAAGGAATCTCAATCTGATTTTCTTCAAATACTTCCTTTATCTGCTCCGTAAGCCTCCATTTCACAGCCCAATAATCCCCTGCTGCTACCCAAAGCCTACAACCTAAGCGAACACTACTGTCCTCCAAGGCATCCACGAACACCAACAAATCCTCTTCTGGCAATCTTGCCATTTCCTTCTTGGCAAGTTCTGCCAAGAGTTCTTTTGCCTTCTTCATATCAGATTCATAGGATATCCCCACATACAGATCCACTCGCCGCTTGTCCTGCTGCGTCACATTTGTAATACTAGAATTAGCCAGTGTTCCATTGGGAATTACCACGGTCCGGTTGTCTCCTGTGGCTAACTTTGTATAGAAAATCATAATTTCTGATACCGTTCCTTCATTTTTATGAGCATCCTCAATAATATAATCCCCAACTTTAAAAGGTTTAAACAATAAAATCAAGACTCCACCTGCAAAATTTGAAAGACTTCCCTGCAGCGCTAGACCCGCGGCCAATCCAGCAGAACCAAGCACCGCTACCACTGAGGTGGTCGCAACGCCCATCTGATTTATGACTGCCAGAACCAGAACTACATTCAACACAATTTTCGCAAGGGAATCCATAAACTGGCTTACCCCTTCATCCACACTGGACCGCTCCAAGGCTCTCCTCAATAATTTTCTGAGCCACTTGATAATCCTTTTCCCAACCACATAGATCAAAAAAGCCATCAATACCCGCAGCGCAAAATCCATGAGTATTGGCATTAGATCTTCCAAATATCCTCTCAACACCCCTGGTTCCGCAATTTTCTGCAATTCTTCCAGTTCCGCTAAATTCTCTGTCATCGTTTTCGTGTCTTCCTTTGCCAGAATAGAGTTCCCCAGCAAAG
This sequence comes from uncultured Lachnospiraceae bacterium, assembly GCA_910580015.1. GTDB lineage: Bacteria > Bacillota > Clostridia > Lachnospirales > Lachnospiraceae > Petralouisia. Next base: position 91,417 of record CAJTVT010000004.1, on the reverse strand, counting down.
CCGCTTTTGTTACGATTCCCATTTTTCCTCCTTTTCTAAATCCCAGCATAAGAATTGTTTTATTGACACTGGATTTCAAATTTACTATAATTAAATTATAATATAAATTGCGCACGTAAGGCAAATAGTATTTCAAATTTTTAATGAATGGAGGTATGTAGTATGAATGGACCGCCGCTTATCAATATTGTGGATGTCATCTGCCATTCTTTCCGGCATCAGGATCCGCGGCTGAGCAATCACGGAGAACGTGTTGCATATATTCTCATGAAAATGCTGGAGGACACCAAACGATATACCCAGCAAGAAAAACAGAATATTTTTATGCTTGGCCTGCTCCACGACATTGGGGCTTATAAGGAAAAAGAGCTTGATTCCATGTTGAGTTTTGATATCAATAATCCCATGGAACATTCCGTGTTCGGTTATCTCCTGTTTAAGACATTTTCCCCGTTGCCGGAATATGCAGACGTTATTCTATATCATCACCATTGCAATGCACAGTATTACCCTGTCCCCATCAGCAATTATCACAGAGATATTGCGAAACTGATTTATCTTGCCGATCGGATTGACGTTTTCTGTGTACTGAATGATGCTCAGCAATTGGATTCCTTTTTAGAAAATTGCAGCGGAACTTTATTTTTTCCTGCCGATATTCGCTGGTTCCACAACTCGGACGAAAAACATCACATCATGGAGCATATTCATTCCATGGAATATCAACAGGAAATCAGTGATTATGCCAGACATCATTTTACCACTACAGACACACAGTTACATAATTATCTGACAACATTTATTTTCTCTGTAGATTTTCGAAATGAATATACTGCGCTGCACACAAATTATGCTGTTCAACTGAGTGAACAGATTGCAAATATTCTGCGGCTGCCTGAAGAATCCCGCAAGATTATACAGCTTGCGGCAATGCTTCACAACATTGGCAAGATTTCCTTGCCCTCTGCGTTGTCCAACATGAAAGATTACCATCAATATCTGTCAGAATTATACTGTTGTTCCACCATGGACACTACGAGAGACATCCTTTCTGGAAGTGTGGAATCTGAGATTCTCAACACGATCAATGATTCCTTGCTTCTGCTGGAATGCTGGGCAAACAACCGTCCACCGGACTTTGAACCTCCTGTGGAAGCAGAGACCGTAGCTCTCTCATATCTGATGAGCGACTCAATGACGCCAGAGCTGAATTTTACGCTCTATCACTACCCCAAACTTCTCTCCACTTTACAAGAGAAATATCGCTCCTGCAAAATGGATGATAAGCTCTTACGAGTATTAGAAAAACATTTTGATCAGGTTATTCTAAAAACACAGAATTGTTGCGCTAATATATACAACACATTCCACCGCATGATGGACGAAGATCATTCCCTGAATATGATTCTCATGCACTACAACAAAAAATATTGATGCTATCTAGAACTATGGTGATTATAAATCACCGTAGTTCTGGCATCTCCAAGAACTGCACACGCGCAAAAATATAGATGCCGCAGCATGGTCGTGCTCAGCGCAGTTGGAGATCATTGATCACGAAATATATATGCAAAAGGGGATGTTGCAAAACAGGAAGTTTCTACAACATATCGTTCCAATATTTCTTTCTTGAAACGATACATTGTAGAATCCCTGTATTTTGCAACATCCCCTTCTATCATCTTCTTATCACATAGGGATATATTGTTCGAATGTCTCTATTCTATTTGATAACTCTGACTTTGAGTACACCCTCAATCCCCTTAAGCTGCTCCACAGCCGCCTCTGTAACTGGGGTGTCAATATCCAGCAGAGAATATGCATAATCTCCTCTGCTCTTGTTAGTCATATCTGAGATATTGATATTATTATTTCCCATAACAGCCGTATATTGGCCAATCATACCTTTGATATTTTTGTGCAGAACTGCCACACGCCCTGCGGCTGCACAGACGCCCATATCACAATTTGGGAAATTGACAGAATTATGGATATTTCCATTCTCCAGATAGTCCATAACCTCCTGCACTGCCATAACAGCACAATTGTCTTCTGACTCTGCAGTGGAAGCTCCCAGATGAGGAATGACAATACAGCCTTCTTTTCCTGCTGTTGTGCTGTTAGGGAAGTCAGAGACATATCTCTTAACTTTGCCCTCTTTGATCGCTTCCAGAATTGCCTCCTCGTCTACGAGAAGATCTCTTGCAAAGTTGAGAATGACCACGCCATCCTTCATCAAGGCAAAAGCTTCCTGATTCAGCATTTTCTTCGTACTATCCAACAGCGGAACATGGACCGTGATATAATCACATTCTTTGTAGATATCCTCCACATTGCTGATATGTTTCACACTTCTGGACAGATTCCATGCTGCATTTACTGAGATATATGGATCATAGCCGTACACGTCCATTCCCAGATGGGTAGCCGCATTTGCCACTTTCACACCGATTGCGCCCAGACCGATCACTCCTAATTTCTTGCCACAGATTTCGCAGCCAGCAAAGGCTTTCTTGGCTTTCTCTGCGTCTTTGGCAATGGTCTCACTGTCCTTATGTTCCAGTACCCATGCAATTCCCCCTGTAATATCACGGGAAGCAAGGAGCATCCCTGCAAACACCAGCTCTTTTACACCATTGGCATTGGCTCCAGGCGTATTGAATACTACAATTCCCTGATCTGCACATTTATCCAGAGGAATATTGTTTACACCTGCTCCTGCTCTGGCAACCGCATAAAGTCCTTCCGGCAAGTCCATCTCATGCATGGCGGCACTTCTCACCAGCACTGCCTGGGCATCCTTCAACTCTTCTGTCTTTGTATAATCCCCTCCAAACAAATCAAGTCCTACGTTTGCGATGGGATTCAAACAATAATACTGATACATCTTAATTCTCCTCTTCAAACTTCTTCATAAAGTCAACTAACTTCTGCACACCTTCTACGGGCATTGCATTGTAAATGCTGGCACGCATGCCGCCCACTGTCCTGTGGCCTTTCAGATTCACAAAACCTGCTGCTTCTGCCTCTTTGACAAATTTTGCATCCAGATCCTTATCTCCTGTCACAAAGGGAACATTCATCAATGAACGATCCTCTTTCCGAACAGTTCCCTGGAACATGTTACTCTGATCCAAGAAATCATAAAGAATCTTTGCCTTTGCCTCATTGTGCTCTTTCATGGCTGTAAGTCCACCCATCTTTTTTATCCACTGAAATACCTTGCCACAGATATAAATACCATAAGCAGGTGGTGTATTGTACAAAGAATCTGCGTCTGCGTGGGTCTTGTATTTCAACATTGTGGGAGTACCTGGAAGCGTATCCTCTGTAATCAGGTCTTCTCGAATAATCACAATCACCACACCTGCTGGACCGATATTTTTCTGCACACCGCCGTAGATAATTCCATACTTTGATACATCCACTGGCTCAGACAAGAAACAAGAAGAAACATCCGCCACCAAGGTGTGTCCTTTCGTATTTGGAAGTGTCTTATATTTTGTACCGTAAATGGTATTGTTCTCACAAATATATACATAATCTGCATCTTCTGGGATATCCAAATCAGAGCAATCTGGAATATAGGAAAATGTCTCATCTTCTGAAGATGCCACTTTCACGGCTTCCCCATAGATCTGTCCCTCCTGGAACGCCTTCTTTGCCCACTGTCCAGTCACTATATACGCTGCTTTCTTATTTTTCATAAGATTCATCGGAATCATGGCAAATTGCTGTGATGCTCCACCCTGCAAAAATAATACTTTATAATTGTCTGGGATATTCATCAACTCTCTTAAATCTGCCTCTGCCTCCTTGATAATCGTATCATACACTTTGGAACGATGGCTCATTTCCATTACGGACATACCGCTTCCTTTATAATCCATCATTTCCTCTGCTGCTTCACGCAAAACCTCTTCCGGCAAAACGGCTGGCCCTGCGGAAAAATTATAAACTCTACTCATCTTTTCCTCCTCTTGCTGCCTTTGCACATATCGCATACCAGACAGCAGCCATTTCCATACGCATTTATACGTATTTATTTTAATATCCTATGATGAAACTCTAAAGCTCCCTATAGAATACACGTTACCATTATTTTTTGATATCACTCTCGTCAAATGCTTCACTGATAGCTGTCCCAGGCGCCACCATAGGCCACACCTTGTCATCACTGTCGATAATACAATCAATTAGAACTGGCATTTTGCTCTCCAATGCTTCTGCAAATGCCTTTTGAAATTCCTCTCGATCTGTCACACGGACGCCTTTGGCTCCCATGGCATCTGCCAGCTTTGCAAAATCCACACTGTCATTTAAAACTGTGGCAGAATAATGTTGTTCATAGAATAATGTCTGCCACTGGCGCACCATTCCCAGTACATGGTTATTGATCACGACCTGAATCAGTGGAAGTTTCTGGCGTACTGCGGTAGCAATTTCATTCATATTCATGCGGAAACAGCCGTCTCCTGCAACATTGACCACCTGTTTATCCATACATGCCATCTGTGCTCCAATTGCAGCTCCCAAGCCATAGCCCATCGTTCCAAGACCTCCTGATGTGATCAAGGTACGTGGTCTACTGTAACGGTAGAACTGCGCTGCCCACATCTGATGCTGGCCCACTTCTGTCACGAGAATGGCATCCCCTTTGGTCTGTCTGTAAATTTCTTGTATAATATAGGGCCCACTTAGCCCAGCATCTGCATATTTCAAAGGATAAGTTTCTTTATATTTTAGAATCTTATCCACCCATTCCTTGTGCTCCTGCTGGGAAATCTTTTGATTCAGCCGAGTAAGAATTTCTTTGACGTCTCCAATAATATGAGCATCTGTCAAAATATTCTTATTAATCTCTGCTGGGTCAATATCAAACTGAAGAATCTTGGCATTCTTTGCAAATTTTTTGGCATTTCCAGTGACACGGTCGCTGAAGCGAACACCAATTGCAATCAGCAGATCACATTCACTGACGCCGTAATTGGAAGTCTTGGTCCCATGCATCCCAAGCATTCCCGTGTAAAATCTATGATTTCCATCAAATGCACCCTTACCCATCAAGGAATCCGCCACTGGAGCCTGTACCTTCTCCACAAATTCCAACAGCTCTTCGCTTGCCTCCGAGATCACAGCTCCGCCGCCAACAAATATATATGGCTTTTGAGACCTACAAATTAGCTCTGCTGCTCGTTCCAAAGACTCCTCTGTAATATATTCGGCAAATCGTTCCTCCTGTTCGATGACAATGGGTGTAAATTCTGTTTTCTTTTCCGTCACATCCTTCGGAATATCCACCAGCACAGGGCCTGGTCTGCCTTTTTGTGCAATGCGAAATGCCCTACGGATGGTCTCAGCCAATTTAGCAACATCCTTTACAATAAAATTATGCTTCGTAATGGGAGTGGTGATTCCTGCAATATCAATTTCCTGAAAACTGTCTTTTCCAAGCAGAGACACTCCCACATTACAAGTCAGCGCCACCATTGGAACCGAATCCATATATGCGGTGGCAATGCCTGTCACCAGATTGGTAGCTCCTGGCCCGGAAGTGGCAAAACAGACTCCCACTCTTCCTGTGGCCCTGGCATAGCCGTCCGCCGCATGGCTCGCTCCCTGTTCATGGGATGTCAGCACATGTGTAATCTCATGGCTGTGCTTATATAATTCATCATACACATTTAAAATGGCTCCTCCCGGATAGCCAAAGACAGTATCCACACCTTGCTCTTTCAGACACTCAATAACAATCTGTGCTCCTGTCAACTGCATATTATCGTTCCTCACTTTCTATTTTATCCGCTCTGCAATCAAATCTCCCATCTGAACCGTTCCAACCTGAGTCACGAACGCTTTCTTTGCCTCCTCCTGAGGCATGATATCAATTGTTCGAAAGCCCTCTTTCAGCACTTGCTTTACTGCTTCCTCCACAGCATCTGCTTCCTGGTCCAGATCAAAAGAATACCGCAACATCATAGCTGCACTCAATATCGTGGCAATCGGATTGGCAATGCCTTTTCCTGCAATGTCCGGCGCAGAACCACCACTAGGTTCATACAGACCGAATTTTGTATCATTCAGACTTGCAGAGGACAACATTCCAATGGAACCTGTCACCATACTTGCCTCATCCGATAATATATCACCAAACATGTTCTCTGTCAAAATCACATCAAATTGCCGTGGATCCTTGACCAACTGCATTGCACAGTTATCTACCAACATATGCTCCAAGGCAACTTCGGGATAATCTTTTGCAACCTCTTCCACAATTTTCCTCCAAAGTCGGGAGGAATCCAACACATTTGCTTTATCCACGCTGGTCACTTTCTTCCTGCGCTTCATGGCAATGTCAAATCCTCGCTTTGCAATTCTGCGGATCTCATTTTCATTATATGTAAGCGTATCTTCCGCAGTCATCACGCCATCTCGCTCCTCGGTTACTCTGTTCCCAAAATACAGGCCGCCGGTAAGCTCACGCATAATCATCATATCAAAACCATCACCGATCAGATCTTCCCGCAGAGGGCATGCCTCTTTTAACTCCTCATATAAATATGCTGGTCTTAAATTAGCAAACAGGTTCAGGGATTTCCGAAGCTTTAAAAGCCCTGCTTCTGGTCTTAACTGGGGCGGAAGCTGATACCATGGGGAGGTACTTGTATTCCCTCCAATCGATCCCATCAGCACTGCCTGTGCCGCTTTCGCCTGCGCAATCGCTTCCTCCGTCAGGGGCACCCCTGTAGCGTCAATGGAGACGCCACCCATCAATATCTCATCATAGGAAAAAGTATGGCCAAATACCTTCCCCACCTGATCTAACACTTTCTTTGCCTCTCTTACAATCTCCGGCCCAATACCATCTCCGGAAATCACTCCAACCTGGTAATTCATGCTCTCTCTTCCTTCCTCATCTCTATTCTAGGGATGCCCCAAGCATCCCTGTGAAAATGGAGACTCCTCTCCATTTGATGATAATTACTATATTATATTTATGTTTGGATTTCAACCTGAAGGGATATTTTTCTTTTTTATACTTATCATAATCTATTGTTATGGTAAATCCACAATACTATTCTAATTGTTTAAAAATACTTTCTGTCCAGATGGAATACAAATGAAATGAGCAAAACACTCCCCGCAAAAGCTGAGAGTGTCTTAATATTCTCATTTATTCTCTTTTTCCACTGCATCCTGTGGCTTCTCCACCAACGCAATCGCTGATTTCTGCATGGGAATCCGGCAATTCTTGTTATTCCCAAATTCCACAATCACAGTGTCTTCTGTCATATCAATGACGGTTCCATAAAATCCACTGGTAGTCAAAATTGTGTCCCCCACAGCAAGTTCTGACATCATAGCATTTTTGCGTTTTGCCTCTTTCTGTTGTGGACGGATCATCATAAAATAAAGAGCTACCAGCATCACAATAATCCAGATCAGGGAAAATCCGGTCATACTGCCTGCTGCTTCCTGGGCTAAAATAGACATATTTTTTCCTCCTGCTTCTCCTGTTTCACTCTCATTTTCTTCTGCGTAATTTTACACGCTTATACTATTCTACACAAAATAGCATCCCAGGGCAAGCTTTTTCCGATATTTTATAAGATTTTTATACTTGTGCCGTCTTACTTTGTGCCATACCATAAAGCTTTTCTTCCTTGTAGGACTGGAATCGCCCAGCATCCAAAGCTTCCCGAATTTCTTCCATCATCGTATTGTAAAAGTACAGATTATGGAGCACGCAGAGGCGCATCCCAAGCATTTCTTTTGCTTTCAGCAGATGGCGAATGTAAGCTCTACTGTAATGGCGACAAGCTGGACACTGACATCCCTCCTCGATGGGTTTTGAATCCAGCTCATATTTCTGGTTGAAAAGATTTAATTTCCCCTGATTGGTATATACATGTCCATGTCGTCCATTCCGGCTGGGATATACACAGTCAAAGAAATCTACGCCACGCTCCACAGCCTCCAAAATATTGGCAGGAGTCCCTACTCCCATCAAATATGTGGGCTTGTCCACTGGAAGATGAGGAACCGTCACATCCAGAATATGGTACATCTGTTCATGGCTCTCCCCCACAGCCAGTCCACCAACCGCATAACCATCCAAATCCAACTCTGAAATGGCTTTGGCATGATCGATCCGTATATCATCAAAAATGGCTCCCTGGTTGATACCGAACAGCATCTGCTTCTGATTAATGGTTGTTTCCAGTCCATTGAGTCTCTCCATCTCCCGCTTACAACGGCCAAGCCAACGAGTGGTGCGAGACACAGAAGCTTCCACATAAGAGCGTTCCGCCACACTGGAAGGACACTCATCAAATGCCATCGCGATCGTTGACGCCAGATTTGATTGAATTTGCATACTCTCCTCTGGCCCCATAAATATTTTCTTTCCATCGATATGAGATTGAAAATATACCCCTTCCTCCTTGATTTTACGAAGTCCTGCAAGAGAAAATACTTGAAATCCACCAGAATCTGTAAGAATTGGCCGGTCCCAGACCATAAATTTGTGGAGTCCTCCCAATTTTTTGATAATCTCATCTCCTGGACGCACATGGAGATGGTATGTGTTGGACAGTTCCACTTGCGTTCCAATCTCCAACAGATCCTGGGTGGACACTGCTCCTTTGATCGCTGCCACAGTTCCCACATTCATAAACACTGGTGTCTGAATCACGCCGTGCACCGTGTGAAATTCTCCGCGTTTCGCCCTGCCCTCCTGTTTTATTAATCGATACATAAGGTATTCCTTTCCATCATTAATTGTAATAGATAAAAGTATAGCAGATTTCTATTTTTTTCTCAATGAAAAATTTGTAGAACTGTCATTTTGTAGATTCACCCATTGAACAGATTTCCAGAACGTGATAGAATATTTGACATGTAAAATTGATACAGGAGGTTTCATTATGGCAGGCTCAACATTTGGCACTCATTTTCGGATTACCACCTGGGGGGAATCTCATGGAACAGGAATTGGCGTCGTGGTAGACGGCTGTCCGGCAGGGCTTCCTCTCTGCGAATCCGATATACAGTATTTTTTAGATAGAAGAAAACCAGGACAATCCCGTTACACTACTCCTCGCAAAGAGGGAGACAAGGTAAAAATTCTCTCTGGTGTCTTTGAAGGAAAAACCACGGGAACTCCCATCAGTCTTGCAGTGTTCAACGAAAATCAGCGTTCTCGCGACTATGGAGACATCGCCACCTGTTATCGTCCAGGGCACGCTGATTTTACTTTTGATGCAAAATATGGTTTCCGAGATTACCGAGGCGGCGGCCGTTCTTCGGGACGGGAAACAATTGGCAGGGTCGCTGGAGGCGCCATCGCTGTAAAACTTTTAAATCAGCTTGGAATCTCTTTTTTGACCTATGCACGATCCATCGGTCCTGTTACAATACAAACGACTGCTCAGGATCTTCTTGCAGCTTCTGTAACAGAGAATCGTATATCCTTTGCGAAGATTCAAGAACAGCTCCAGGAAAATCCCGTCTGTATGCCTGATACAGATTCTGCACAAAAAGCCCAGGAATATCTGGAAGAATGTATGAAACGTACAGACTCTGCTGGCGGTGTGGTAGAATGTATCATTACTGGTGTTCCCGCAGGCATTGGGGAGCCAGTGTTTGATAAGCTGGATGCAAACCTGGCAAAAGCTATTTTTTCCATTGGCGCTGTCAAAGGTTTTGAAATTGGAGATGGTTTTCTGGCCGCTTCTTCCAATGGTTCCCAAAATAACGACGGTTTTACCACAAAGGATGGACACACAATCCCTGCCACCAACCATGCTGGAGGAATCTTAGGTGGAATCAGCAGCGGGGCTCCTCTGATTTTCCGGACTGCATTTAAACCTACTCCTTCCATTGCTGCCACACAACATACCGTCAATCAGGCTGGAGAAGAGATCTCCATTTCCATCCATGGAAGACACGACCCCATTATCGTACCCAGAGCGGTTGTGGTGGTGGAATGCATGGCTGCACTGACCTTATTGGATCTGTTACTGGTGCATACTGGATCACAAGTGGATTTTCTGGAAAATTTTGTAAAGACTTTTCTTAGGTAAAACCTTACTATGTTACATATTATTTCCCTATCATATAGAAAGGAAAATTCACCTGTAATAGAATGAAACCTTTCGTCCACCTAATACTACGATAAGATTTTGATAAGATAATTCAGAAACAGCTCCCCTGCTATATCTGCTGCTGGGGAGCCGTTTGATTCTATGAGTGCAATGAGCACATATCGATCCACTGTCAGACAATCCTTTCAGGATTGTCAAGTGGCAACTATACGAGCTTATGAATATGAATACAATTGGGCTGATCGATAGAGATGGGTCTACCCTTCATAATAAAATACTTCTTGTCATACTCAACTTTGAAGGTGGTAATCTGATTCGTATCATGATTGAGACTGACAAAATGTCTTCCATCTGGGAATACAGCAAGAGTCTTAGGATAATCTCCACTGACCTTGGATTCACAAATTTCTGTCAATTCCCCTGTTTCCTGGTTGATCTCATAAATCATCACCGAATTAGCACCTGCATTGGAACAGAACAGATATCTACCATCCTGGCTGATCTCCATACCAGAAGCCGCACAATTTTGCTTTTCCTTCTGATTCACCGTGGGAACCGTCTGTATTTTCTCGAACACAGGACCTTCTGGCGCACATTCATAGCGATAACCAATGATTTCATTGGCCTCCTCACACAGTACATAAGCATAGGCCCCTTCTCTGCTGAAACGGATCATGCGCGGGGAAGAATCGATGGGCTCTCGGAGAATATCTGCAATCTTCAATTTGCCCTTATCATAATCGATCTGATAGATTTTTACATGATCCAGTCCTCCATCCACAGCACAAAGGTAGCGCTGCCATGGCGTCAACTCCACACAATTGACATGGGGTCGGTAATTATGTTCCGCAATACTTCTGCCAATTCCTGTATGGAAAATCCCATCGGAAATCTCTCCGATACTGCCGTCCTCATTCAGTTTCATCATGGTCACTCTCCCATCATGATACCCTCCCACAAACAGATAACGGTTCTCTTTGTCCACAGATACATAACATCCTCTCATGCCGCCAATCCACATCTCATTTATGGGCTCCAAATCCCCATCCTCCATAACACGAAATGCTGCAACTCCTTCGTCTGCGATGGAATACAAGAATCTTCCATTATAAGAAACCACTAGGTCGGAAGGGTTACTGATCGGAACCACCTTTCGTTCTATCATCTTGCCTTCCTCCACATTCATGTCGTAAATATGGATCCCCACACTGCTTCCATGCGTATAAGTTCCTACATATGCCACATACTTGTCTTCATTCATCTGCCTGCTCCTCCTTCTCTTGCCTGCGCAAAATGTCATACTTTGCCAAAGGCTGTCCTACATTAATATATAACACCTGTTTGGGATGGGGCGCTGACTCCATCTCATTGCCGTCTTCATCTCTGATCGCCTGCACAGTAACCATAAAATTGTCACCATTTGGCTTCATAACTTCAATGAGTTCCCCTACTGAGAATTTATTCCTCTGTTCAATTCTACAGCCTCTATCGTCCTGCTCCCCTACAATTCCCAGATACGTATAATCTTTCTTATAGGTATTGCTGTCATAAATCTGTGTATGTTCATCCGGCTTTCCAAAGAAAAATCCTGTTGTAAACTGCCGGTAAGTGCAACCAACAATTTGTTCCAGATACCAGGGCATATGCTCTTCATAGCGTTCCCTGGAAATAAAATAATCATCTATGGCCTTCCGGTAAGTCCGAGCCACCGTAGCTACATAAAGAGCCGTTTTCATCCTACCTTCTATTTTAAAACTGTTAATCCCAGCTTCCACTAATTCTGGAATATGCTCAATCATACATAAATCCTTAGAATTAAAAATATAAGTCCCCCGCTCATTTTCATAAACAGGCAAATATTCCCCTGGCCGAGATTCCTCCACAACAGCATATTTCCAACGGCAGGGATGAGTACAAGCTCCCTGATTGGCATCTCTCCCAGTAAAATAATTACTGAGCAGACAACGGCCAGAATAAGAAATGCACATGGCCCCGTGAATAAAGGTCTCTATTTCCATGTCCTTTGGAATCTGTTGTCGAATGCCGCGAATTTCCTCCAGAGACAATTCCCTGGCTGACACCACACGCCTTGCCCCAAGTCTATACCAGAACTGATAGGTTGCATAATTTGTATTATTGGCCTGGGTGGAAATATGAATCTCAATATCTGGACATATCTCCTGGGCAATGGAAAAGATTCCTGGATCCGAGATAATGAGTGCATCTGGTCCAATCTTTTTCAGCTCGGAGAAATAAGTCGCCACGCCTTTTAGATCCTCATTATGTGCCAGAATATTCGCTGTCACATACACCTTAACCCCATGCGCATGAGCAAATGCAATTCCTTTTTCCATATCTTCCATAGAAAAATTTTTTGCTTTCGCTCGCAATCCAAACTCTTCACCGCCAATATACACTGCATCTGCACCATAGATCACTGCAACCTTTAGCACCTCCAGGCTGCTCGCCGGTATCAGCAATTCCGGTTTCTCCATCATCTACCTCCTTACACTGACCGTCACCCCGTCCCCAATGGAAAGCACCGAGGTAACCAATTCCTCCATGTGGGTAAGTTCATACAAATAATCACGCATTCGCTTGTGAATGGTCCGATTCCTCCTTGTCACTGCAAAACGGGATTCTATAATATCCCCATCCTGGAGCACATTATCTGAAACTAGCACACCCTGAGATTTTAACAGACGAAGGGCTTCGGGAAGGAAATGGATGTACTGTCCCTTAGCCGCATCCATAAAAATAAAATCATAGGGTTCTCTTAATGTTTTTAGGATCTCTGAGGCATCCCCTTCTAGCAATTCTATCACCTGCTCTTTGCCCGCACGCGTGAAATTCTTCCGAGCAATGGGAATTCTCTTGGAATAATTCTCGATTGTGGTAATCTTACATTGCACTGGATTAAAATATTCCATCAACAACGCAGAAAACCCCACCGCCGTACCCACCTCCAAAATTCGTTGTGGGCGGTTCATGGCAAGCAGGAGTCTTAACAAACTTTGCGTCTCTTTGCGGATAACTGGCACATATGTCTTATGTGCCTCTTCCTCAAGTTCCATTAAGAACTCTGGGATTCCGCTGTCAAGAGAATTAATATATGTGCTTAATCGCTCTCCCACTATCATTCTTGTTCTTCCTCATTTTCTTCCGCCATTACCTGCATCATTTCCTTTGCTGTCTGAGAAGTATTCAAGGTATAGGTTCCCGCTTTGATCTTATCTTTATAATCTGAAATCTGAAGCTGAATAGCAAAAAGCAAACCGCTGTCCACCAAACGCTTCTCCTCCAGCAAGGTTCCAATCTCTAACACATTCATTCCTTTTCGCACCTGTACAGATTTATCCTGTCCTGGCGCTTCCTCCAGGGCAGGTTCTGTAAAAATCCGATATCCCAGATCATAAGCTACATTCCCTGCCCTCAATATGATAAACGCTGCAAGCACCATAATTAACATACTCAAAGCGCTACTTAAAACATTCAATATGATCTTGCTGTTCTTCATGGCAATCTCCCTGCATGCAGCGATCGTACCTGCTACATATGCTCAAACCCCAAGTCAAACTCAATCTCCTGCATCAGACGGTAATTGATACGCTGTACGATACGACATACCGCCAATTCCGCTGTCAAATAATCATTTACCAGTGGTTCCAAACGCAGAGGAGCAAATTCCTGTTCTAAGCGATCCATCTCTGTATATAAATCCACATCTCTGCGCTTGTGAATTTCAAAATTTCGTCTCCGAAATTCATTGACTGCTCTTTCTTTCTCTGGCTCATTGTGAATCAGCTCCTGTATTCTTAAAAATTCCTTATACTCTTCGCTTTCCTTAACAGCCTCTACCAAACTTTCCAAAATTCCATCTATATTTTGATTCATAACACCCTCTTGCTTTCTTGCGTAATGCCAAATAATCAGTATACTTTTCTATACCTCCATAATAATTGGCATAATCATGGGCCTGCGCTTTGTCTTTTTCCAGACAAATTCACCAAGTTCTTCTTTTACCTCTGTCTTGATTTTACCCCAATCTGTAATATTTCGGTCCATACAATATTCCATAGCATCATCCAGCACCCGTTTTGCCTCGTCCATCAAGCTTTCCGCTCCTCTGACATACACAAAACCACGGCTGACAATATCTGGCCCTGCAATCACTTGTCCGCTGCCAGATTCCAATGTCATCACCACAATGATAATCCCGTCCTCCGCTAAATGTTGACGGTCACGCAGCACAATATTACCCACATCTCCCACACCAAGGCCGTCCACCAAAATATCACCAACTGGAACTTTTCCAGTGATCTTCGCATCATTTTCATCCAATTCCAACACATTTCCGGAAGAAAGAATAAATATATGCTCTTTGTCATATCCAAGCTCCTGCGCAATGGACTGTTGCGCCTTCAAATGCTTGTACTCCCCATGAACCGGAATGGCATATTTGGGCTTCACCAAAGAATAAATCAGCTTGATCTCCTCCCGACAGGCATGACCAGACACATGGGCATCCTGGAAAATCACTTCTGCCCCTTTCATAAATAATTCATTTATCACATTGGACACTGCCTTTTCATTGCCCGGAATGGGATTGGAACTAAAAATGATCGTATCACCTGGCTTGATGGTCACCTTCTTATGAAGGTTTGCCGCCATACGGGACAACGCTGCCATAGATTCTCCCTGACTTCCCGTGGTAATCAGAACCGTCTGCTCATCAGGATAATTTTTTAACTGCTCAATGTCAATCAAGGTATTCTCTGGAATCTGAAGATATCCCAGTTCTGTAGCAGTGGAAATAATATTCACCATACTTCTTCCCTCTACTACTACCTTTCTCCCAAACTTACAAGCAGAATTAATGATCTGCTGTACCCGGTCCACATTCGATGCAAAGGTGGCAATGATTATACGTGTATTGGGATGATCTGCAAATATATTATCAAAGGTCTTTCCCACTGTGCGCTCCGAGTTGGTAAAACCAGGACGTTCGGCGTTGGTACTGTCACACATTAACGCCAACACACCCTTTTTTCCAATCTCCCCAAACCGCTGCAAGTCAATGGCGTCTCCAAAGACTGGCGTATAATCCACCTTAAAATCTCCTGTATGCACCACAACTCCAGCCGGTGAATAGATTGCAAGCGCTGCCGCATCCTGAATGCTGTGATTGGTTTTAATAAATTCCACACGGAAACATCCCAAATTAATATGCTGTCCATATCTTACAACCTTGCGCTTTACCTTGGTGAGAAGATTATGTTCCCGCAGCTTATTCTCAATAATACCAATGGTGAGCTTTGTGGCATAGATTGGCACATTGATATCTCTCAGCACATAGGGAATGGCCCCAATATGATCCTCATGTCCATGGGTGATGAAAAATCCCTTTACTTTATCTAGATTGTTCTTAAGATAAGTCACATCAGGGATCACCAGATCAATTCCCAGCATATCATCCTCCGGAAAGGATAACCCGCAATCCACCACAATAATACTGTCTTCGTATTCAAAGGCAGTAATGTTCATTCCAATCTGTTCTAGGCCACCCAAAGGAATGATCTTCAATTTTGAGTTATTTTTTCTTTTCAAATTGCACCTCCAAATGCACATAGGTTCCTGGAGCTGCCTGATTCTCTCCCTTCTCTGGGGACAGGCAGACACATTCCGACACTTCTGTCTCTGTTCAGACATACAAAACACCATCGATCCCATACGTTCTCTCACCGATTCTATTTTCCATTTGTATCGTTCTGCGGACAGATGCCGGTTGCTGTTCCCGGAACCATGTCTTTATTTTATAGATTTATCGTTATAATCTTTATAACCTGTTTTATATCCAAGACAATGCAAGCGCTTTAAAACAGCGCGTGGACCATTTTAAGCTCCGCGTGCCTGCCATCTGTCTGATATCTACTTATATCGTAAAATCCACATCCTCCAATATTTCGGAAAAGATCCTGGATATATATTCCAATTCTTCCTCAGATTCCACCATCTCATACATGGCTTCCTCCTCCTCTTTCTCTGACAGATCCTTTAAAATGAAAGCCTCACAGTCTCCTTCTTCTTCCTCTGTCACCAAAAGATAATCTACCCCGTTGATCCGGGTCTGTTCTATTATATAACACTCTAAAGCCTCTCCATCTTGGGGAGACTGAAAAATCACTTTCTCCATAATACATTCCTCTACTGACCAAAAGTTCCCTGAAATGCCAATGCATCTAAATACCCCTGTAAAATAAATACAGCGGCAATCTGATCCACATAATTTTTCCGATTCTCCCTGCGAACACCACGCTCCATTAGAACACGGTCTGCCGCCACCGTTGTGAGACGCTCGTCCCACAAAACTACCGGCAAACCGCTACGTCTCTCTACCATTTGCTGAAACTCCATGGTCTTTTGGCATCGTTCTCCTTCTGTATTATTCATATTTTTGGGAAACCCCAACACAATCCTATCCACCTGGTATTCTTCGATCAAGGCTTCAATCCTTGCCAAAGTCTGCCTTAATTTACCAGGAGATTTGCGCTGAATAGTCTCCACTCCCTGTGCTGTCATAAGCAGGCTATCACTCACTGCTACGCCAACGGTCTTGGAACCAAAGTCCAACCCCATAATCCGCATCTGCTTCCTCCTAACTCCAGGAATTGTTCTTAATATACTGACGCAGAATCTCTTCCACCAGCTCGTCCCGCTCCACCTTCATAATTAGGCTTCTGGCATTCCTGTGGCTGGTAATATAAGTGGGATCGCCGGACATAATATAACCAACAATCTGATATACTGGGTTATATCCCTTCTCCAGCAGTGCACTGTATACAATTCTTAGAACATCATCCACCTGCACCTGCTGCTCTTTCTCCACTTTAAAAAACTGAGTATTATTAATGTCTTGTCTATTTTTATCCTGCATATTGTCACGCCCTTATTTTCGCTCTTTCGTTCTTATAAATCTTCTTCTGTCTATTTTATTACAAATGTTCGGAAAATTCAATCTATTTTTATGTCTGAAACGGTTTTCATCAACAAAACATGGTCTTTCAACTTAGAAACCACGGTCCCTCTCACGATTCGATTTGCACAATCTTCATTTTGTCTGCCTTCCGCCACAACTGCCACCTTTACATATTCTTTCGTATGTCCAAGAAAATATTCCTTCTCATGAATGGTTACCTTCTCCTCCAAGAGCACCTCCGTCTCCCGCCCAAGATACCAGCTTAAATACGCTTCGTTCATCTTCGCGAGGTCCGAAAACAGTCTCTCACTTCGAGTATTTTTTATTTCCTCAGGCACTTGATTTTCCATCTTTGCTGCTCGTGTTCCTTTTCTCCGAGAATATTTGAAAATATGAATCTCAAAAAACCCAATATTTTTGAGAAACTTTCGATTCATTTCAAATTCCTCTTCCGTCTCACCAGGAAATCCCACAATCACATCGGTTGTAATCGCTGGATGCGCAAAATATTTCCGTAAAATTTCACATCCTTTTGCATACTCCGCACAAGTATACTTGCGATTCATTCGCTGTAAAACCGTATCACACCCACTCTGTAAAGAGAGATGAAAATGAGGACAAACCTTGGAAAGCTCTGCCAAACGGCCTGCAAATTCTTCTGTTACAATCTTAGGTTCCAGGGAACCCAAACGGATCCTGTCGATTCCTGGCACTTGATGTACTTTTTCAATTAAATCTAATAAATGCATTCCGAAATCTACACCATAAGAACTTAAATGAATCCCCGTCAACACGATCTCTCTGCAACCAGATGTTGCAAGTCGTTCCACCTCTCCTACAACATCCTCAATCTCCCTACTTCGGACTCTTCCTCTTGCATACGGGATAATACAATAACTGCAAAACTGATTGCAACCATCTTGCACTTTTACAAAAGCTCTGGCATGTTCTGCTGTCCGGCTAACAGCAAGTTTTTCATACACAGGATCTTTTGCAATCTCTTCCACCGCCAAAATCCCGTGAAACGTATCTTTCCCACTGTTTTTCGTCTCCGACTCCAACTGCTGTTTCTCAAAAAACTGCTCCAGCAATGCAGGGAGTTCATGCTTTTTGTTATTCCCAATCAAAATATCGATCGCTCCATCCGCCTGTGCCTGTTCTTGTGCTGTCTGTACATAGCAACCAGCAGCCACCACTGCTGCATTTGGATTGTTTTTTCTAGCACGATGTAGCATCTGTCGAGATTTACGATCTGCAATATTGGTAACCGAACATGTATTGACCACATAGACATCTGCCCTCTCCTCAAAAGAGACGATCTGATAACCAGCCTGCTCTAAGAGCTGCCTCATGCTTTCTGTCTCATATGCATTTACTTTACAACCTAAATTATGCAATGCTGCTTTCCTCATTTGAGTCCTCCATCCTTTTCATGGCAATCTGCCGAAAAACGCCCTGGATTAATTTCCTTAAATTGGTTATGACGCCATTGACTTTTCTCCCAAAAGAAGTTACTATATATTCGGTGAAGCAAATCACTGTATATGTTTAATTGTACCTTTCATAACGGCCAAATGGTCCTGGTAAAGCAGCCCATGTGGGAATCCTTTGTCAGACAGCCAGATGGTCATAAGGAGAGGCCCTATGGGGATACGGTTTGATACAATTATTTCTTTATGAAGGAGGTTTTTTTATGATAACAGTACAGATTTCTTTAAATTCTATTGACAAGGTGAAATCTTTTGTAAACGCCATTACACAGTTTGATTTTGATTTTGATCTGATTTCCGGAAGATATGTCATTGATGCAAAATCCATTATGGGTATCTTCAGCCTGGATTTATCCAAACCCATCGACCTTGCCATCCACGCAGAGGCCAACAAAGACGAGGTTATGGAAGTATTAAAACCATATCTAATCTAATCATTTCATCACAATGATAGTGCTCCCCCCTGAATATTCAGGGGGGTGTTTTTGTTTCATAGTTCATTAAGAAAGTCTGTCCTATGAACTATGAAACAAAACACTCACAAAATCGCACTGCGGCGATAAGGTATCATGCTGCAAAAGCTACCCACCGCAGGCGGAGAATCCTGCAATGCAGGATTTTTTTTGTGTTCCTTTCCCAAACATACCAAAATCATTTTCTATTCCACTCGGATTGTCTCCGTGGTATCAATGGCTTTCTTGACCATTTCATCAATTTTCTCCTCAAGATGTGTCTCAGAACGCCGAATAATTTTCAAATTTGGTTTTGTCACAGGATGTTTCGCCACAAAAATCGTACAGCAGTCTTCATAAGGCAAAATAGATGTCTCATAGGTGCCGATTTTTTCTGACAATTCTATAATCTCCTGTTTATCAAACCCGATCAACGGCCGATACACTGGCATGGTACACACTTCATTGGTTGCAGCTAGAGATTGCATTGTCTGACTGGCCACCTGCCCAATGCTCTCCCCAGTGATCAGACCAAGAGATCCTGTCTCCTGTGCAAAATGCTCTGCGATCCGCATCATATAGCGACGCATAATAATGGTAAGCTCCTCGTGAGGACACTCCTCATAGATATACATCTGAATATCCGTAAAATTTACCACTTTCAGGTAAATTGGCCCCGTATATCGAGCCACCAGCCTAGCCAAGTCCACTACCTTCTGCTTGGCGCGCTCACTAGTATAAGGCGGTGCATGAAAATAAACAGCGTCAATTTTCACACCACGTTTTGCAATCATATACCCTGCCACTGGGCTGTCAATGCCGCCGGACAATAATAACATCCCTTTCCCATTGGTTCCCACTGGCATACCACCAGGGCCTGGAATCACCTCCGAGTAAATATTGATCTGTCCACGAAGTTCAACATTCACCATAATATCTGGATGATGCACATCCACCTTAAATTCTGGAAAAGCATCCAAAATTCGCTCTCCCAAAGCCGCATTCACTTCCATGGAACTCATGGGATAACTTTTCTTTGCCCGCCTTGCATTTACTTTAAAGGTCTTGTTCTTATCTGGGTAACGCTTATCCAGATAAGCAATCACATCCGATGCCAGTTGTTCAAATCCCTGATCTGGAACCAGAACAACTGGACAGATGCCAACAATTCCAAACACACGCTTTAAGCTCTCCACGGTCTCCTCATAATCATATTCTGTCTGAGCCTCAATATAGATACGCCCCTGTTCTTTTGAGATGAGAAATTCGCCTTCCACTGGTTTCAATGCATATTTGATCTGGTGAATCAGAGCATCTTCGAAGAGATGCCGGTTCTTTCCCTTAATTCCAATTTCTCCATACTTTATTAAAAATGCTTTAAACATGGTTCTTCCTTTCTAACGCCTTATGTACTTTCGAAGCATATACACCAGCTCCTTCAGATTTTCTAAGCAGTATTCCACTTCCTCCAAGGTATTTTCCGCACAAAAACTGATACGCACGGTAGACTCCAAATACTCTCTCTTTACCCCAATTGCCTGCAAAACAGCGCTTGCTGCCGGCTTATTGGATGAACATGCGCTTCCCGCAGACACATAAATATGTCGTTCCTCTAAAGCATGAAGAAGTACCTCGCTTCGAACACCGTCCACACTGAGACTTACGATATGTGGTGCACTTTTCTCTCCTGTCAATCCATTAATATGCGCCCATTCTTCCTCTGCAAGACCCTTGATAAAAGCATCCTTGAGCTTATACAAATGTGCCTGTTTTGCCTCAAACTCCTCATATGCTTCCCAGGCAGCTTGCCCAAGTCCTGCAATTCCTGGAACATTTTCCGTACCAGAGCGCAGATTTCTCTGCTGCCCTCCGCCAAAGATCACTGGCTTTAATTTGGTCTTCTCTCTCACATACAAAAATCCAACACCTTTGGGTCCATGAATTTTATGTCCACTGACAGACATAAGATCGATTCCAAGCCGAGACGGATGAATCACATATTTCCCATATGCCTGAATTGCATCCACATGAAACAACGTCTGAGCATTTTGTTCCTTGATGATCTTTGCCGCTTCTGCGATAGGCTCCACCGCACCAATTTCATTATTCACATACATGATAGAGACCAAAATCGTCTCTGGCGTCACTGCTTCCCTGAGCTGCTCTAACGAAATCACACCATTTTGGTCCACATCCAGATAAGTCACTAAAAAGCCTTGTTCTTCCAGAAAATTTATAGGCGCAGCTACGGCCGGATGCTCCACACGGGTAGTTATCAGATGCATTCCACTGCGCTTATTGGCCATTGCTGCCCCTATAATGGCAAGATTGTTGGATTCCGTTCCTCCAGACGTAAATATCAACTCAGAACCATTGATTTTCATTGTCTTGGCGATCTTAGCCATTGCATCCTTGATATAGTTTTCCCCTTCCAAACCTTTTCCATGCAATGAAGAGGGATTTCCATAATCTCTGGACAAAGCCTGCACCATAAGCTCTCTGGCCCCATCCGAACAACGGGTGGTAGCCGAATTATCAAAATATACTTCCATCTGTCTAATCCTCCAGGGCATAAACCAACATAGAAACTGCGCAAATTCCAGCCGTCTCTGTGCGCAGGATGCGGTTGCCCAAAGAAATCATCTCCATCTCATCTTTTACCAAATTAATCTCCGAAGAGTCATATCCCCCTTCTGGTCCAATAAAAATCCCGACGGTACTGTCCTTTTTTATGCTTTCCATTATTTGTCGAGTATGAGCCATGCCTCGTTGATTTTCATAGGGCAACAGACGCACATTTAAATTCTTGGCATACGCTGCCGCCTCCTGAAACGTCATAACTTGCCCTATCCTTGGAATGATACTGCGCTTCGCCTGTTTCGCTGCACTCTCTGCAATGGCTTGCCATCTGGTCTGCTTGGCTTTGGCTTTCTTCTCATCCAACTTTACCACACAGTTTTTCATAGCAACTGGAATAATCTCTGAGACTCCAAGTTCCACCGCTTTTTGAATCACCAGCTCCATCTTGTCCCCCTTGGGAAGTCCCTGAAACAAAGTAATCTTTACAGACAGCTCTGTGTCCTCTGCCTCCTCAAGAATCTGCAAAATAATCTGTTCTTGTTCTAGTTCTAGGATGCTGCAATAAAAATCTCTGTCCCCGTCATCGCTGATGCGCACCCGTTCCCCAATCCGCATCCGAAGCACATTTTTTATATGGTTTACATCACCACCAGTGATAAATACTTTCCCACCCTGAATCTGCGCTGGCTCTACAAAAAATTGAAACATATCTCTTCCCTGCCTACTTTCTGGCGGTGATGCTAACCCATTCCCCCTGACGGCTGATTTCCAATATCTCAAGCCCGGCTTCCTGGATGGCCTGCTTCACTGCCTCCTCTTTAAAGTTGATAATACCACTGGTGATATAAATTCCTCCCTTTTTGAGACATCCTGGAATCACCGGAGTCAAAGGAATGATAATATCTGCCAGAATATTTGCAACCACAATATCATACTCTCCGCCCACCTTTTTCTGAAGGCTGATATCGTCAATCAGATTCCCATGATAAAATTTTCCCTGTTCCATGGATAATCCATTGACTTTCATATTGTCTGCTGTTGCCTGCATACACACTGGATCGATGTCTGTCCCGACCACGCTTCCTGCACCTAGCTTTAAGCTGACCACCGACAAAATCCCGCTGCCGCAGCCCACATCCAACACCCGATCCTGGGGTTTCATATATTTACAGATCTGACGAATGCAAAGCTGTGTCGTCTCATGTTTTCCAGTCCCAAAGGAAGTTCCTGGATCAATTTCAACCACACAGCGGTAATGTTCCTCCAGGGGCAGAGATTCCCAAGTAGGCTTGATAAGAATATTTTCAATGGTAAACGCCTTGAAATACTGTTTCCAGTTATTAATCCAATCCTGATCCTCTGTCTCTCCCTGGGTCATCTCCCCGCTCCCAATGTCTACAAAGGTCCGCAGCTCTTCCAATTCTTGCCTTACCTGCATGAGAAGTTCTTCCTGTTCTCTGTCTGCCTCCAAAAAGAAACTGATATATGCGATCCCTTCATCTGGCGGAAGCTCAGGTAAAATATCAATATACATTTTCTCCTTATCTTCGGCAGACAAGGGCACGAAATCCTCAATCTGTACTCCTTCCACTCCCAAATCTGCAAGCATACTACTAATAAAATCTTCTGCCTGGGTGGTACTCTGGATCGTATATTTTTTCCACTTCATAATTTCCTCCGTTTAGAGACTTTTCAAATCCTGTGCCAGTCTGACACTAAAATCTTCTGCTTGTTCCATATTCATATGCCCTTCATAATCTGTAAAAGCATCAAGACTGTAATCAAAGTCTTCTATTTGTCTGTCTGGATGATTGTAGTTCCAAAATGGAATACCATATTTTTTCATATACGTGCGAAAATATGCATCGGATTCCTGGTACTTCTTTTGGTACTTTTGCAGAGTTTCCCTGGGCACCGGCAAAACCGCCACCACAAGCTTTACATGATGCTTCTGACAAAATGTCGCAAGCTTTTCAAAATACTGAAAAGAATCTTTATTTTTATTTTTCTTATCCCAAAGAACCAGATCTTTCTCTTCCTTAGGTCCAGATACTGGAAAATTTTTCAAAAAACCATCTGAAAATTTTTGTCCTCCAGTATCAAAAGCCTGAACGCCAAAATTTTTGTAATCCTTGCTCTGCTTACAGGAAATGATCTTAGCTGTGTTTTTTAACTGACCTCGGTAATAGAACCACGGAAACAACGTAGCACGAAAATCCAGCTTCAACATTTTATTGACAAAATACTCAAACTTCACCTCTGACCAAGGCATTTCATAATAAATCCGGTTGAAATCTCCTCGTTGTCCCTCCTTGGTACACCAATATCCAGGATCCAGCTCATAGACTACTTTTTTGGGCAACTTTTTCTTACAAACCTGCCGCAGCAGATAATAGGCGTCTCTTGGGTATTCTCCACCCAAACAGAGATTTATAGTTTTTTCTCCTGTCTGTTCCTCCAAAATTTTAGGGCTGATCCCATTTAACCCATGGGAAGTGCCCAATAAAACTGTATCATAGTTCTCTGTGGTGATCTGATGCATCATAATTCTCACATAACTGTAAGGAATCAATGCATAATTCAAAACCGTATTTGCCGCTGCCAATATAAACAACAGACAAAAAACCGACAGAATGACTCTCTTAAAACTGCGCATAAATAAATCCTCCTGCTTCTCCTGCTGGCTGTCCTAACAAGGGAAGCATCAAAATCAAACCTGCCATAACCACACACTTTACCAACCAGTGCCGCCTCTCATAAAAACCTATCAAATCTCTACCCTGTTCTTGAAGCAAACTTACGAGAAATACAAGGAAACATCCTGCCAAAATTACAAAAAGAAATAACATTGTATATTCTGTGCCGCTTGCCTCTCCAATTTGAATCTGAAAAATCTGGGACAAATCAAATCTCGTAACGGCATAACCCATCATACGAAATGCTGTCTCCAAATCATCTGCACGGTCAAAAAACCAACTGATATTTACCAGCAGAAATGTCCGTATAATTTGAAACAGATGAAACCCCACACTGTGTTCCGACAGATGAAGTGCTTCCTTCCACTTCCGGTATTGCGGCGCCATCAATCCACTAAAAGCGATGATCAAACCATTATACAAGCCATAGACAATGAATTTCCAAGCAGCGCCATGCCAGACACCTACCACCAAAAATACAACTATGTTGGCCAGACAGATTGGAAGGACACGACCTGTCTTTTTACCGAATATATTTTTGGCAAATTTAGAAAAATGCTTCATCCAACCAGACAGGGACACCGGATAGAACACATAATCTTTCATCCAGGTCCCCAGAGTAATATGCCAGCGATGCCAAAAATCTGTGATAGACACCGCAAAATATGGACGCTTAAAATTCTCATCAAGCTCAATCCCAAACAGTCCCGCAATCCCTATCACCACATCCATACCCCCTGAAAAATCACAATAGAGCTGAATGCTGTAGGCCAACACTCCCACAATACAAATCCCAGAGTAGGCTTCTGGTTCCTGAAAGATCGCATCTACAAAAATAACCGCATTATCGGCAATGACCATCTTCTTAAAATATCCCCATAAAATCCGAAGCAAACTAAGCTGTACTCTCTTTAAATCAAAGCTGTGGGATTCATAGAGCTGCCTGGCCAATCGATCAAATCGGCCAATGGGCCCTTGCAGAATTTGCGGAAAAAAGGATACGAACAGAGCAAACCTCAAAAAATGATGTTCTGCTCTCGTTCTCTCCCAATAAACATCCAGAAGATACCCCATAGACTGAAAGGTATAAAATGAAATCCCTAAGGGCAGTAGGAGGCTGACCTCTCTGTGTCCTGTCCCTAACACCATATGAAAGGTGGCAAGTGCAAAATTCGTATATTTCAGTACACCAAGCACGCCAAAATTCAACAGCAACGTAGTCACAAGCACACCTTTTTTTCGGCGCTTACGCTTGTTCCTATCAGACTCATTTTGGGTCAAGGATTCCAATAAAATTCCCGCATACCAGGTGGTCACCGTCGTAAATATCAGAAAACATGTGGCCTTAATTCCTCCACTGACATAATACACATAACTGAACAATAAAAGCCATATCCACTGAAATTTCTTGGGAATCCAATAATATCCTGCTGCCGCTGCTATCACAAACAGCAGAAATTCCATTGATATCAATGACATATTACATCTCCGCCTTGGCTGCCTGCAACCTTTCTATCATAGCCCACAATGCTTTAGCTGAATTAAAATTCTCTGGAATTACCAATGAAGGCGTAATCGTAACTTCAAATTCGTCCTGCAACTCACTGATAATGGAAAGAATGGCAAAGGAATCCAAGATCCCATCATCAATCAATGTCTCACATGTCCTATAGTTTACATCTGGCTGAACGTCTTCTAAAATCTCAATTAATTTCTTCATAATACTATTTCCTTTCTTAATTCGTATTTTCTATGGCATACAACTGTTGAATGTGTCTGTTCCCAGTGCTTTTCGCACCACCTCAATGCCATGCTCCTTTGACCAAAATAACACCTGGGGAAGATCTCTGCTCAAAAACAAATTCATGCCCTCCATCATTGAATAGGCTCCTGTCCTTTCAAAAACCAGAACGTCTCCTATCTGCGCTCCTACCAAGGGAAGCTGTCTTACGATTACATCTGCTGTTGTACACAGAGAACCACAGATAGTCCACTCCTTTGCATTCTGGCTTATCTTCCTGCCCCGCGAGATATGTTGTACATAGGGAAGCTTCATAGCCATTACCTGCCCATAATAATTTAAATGATGAATTCCTCCATCCACAATCCCATAGTTCTGACCATCTGTCTCTTTGTGATCCACAAGAGTTGTAAAAAAACTGCCGCAGTCCGCCGTGAGAAATCTTCCCAACTCCAGTGTGACTCTTCCAGAAAACTTTATCTCAGAAAGACACGCACAAAACTCTCGCATCATTCCCTCCATATCCTCCTCTGGCTCTGACTGGAAATAAGGCACATAAAATCCTGGACCATACTCCAATTCTGGCACTTTGATTCCAAGATCTTCCAATTCCTGAATCCATGCTTCTAGCTTTTGCAGTTCTTTTTGAATCTTTTTAAGCTTCTTCTGTGTACCAGAATAATACTGAATCCCCTGAAACCGCAGCTTCGGATATCCACCCTTCTTACCTGTCTCAAAAATATGCTTGACCTGTTCAAAATCCACGCCAAATTGATTCCCGCTGCTAATTCGAACTAAAATCTTTAGATCCTTCTCTGTCTCTCTGGCACACTCTGCCAATAGATTTAACTGTTCCAAAGATTCCACGGTAAAAATTCCCTGTCCCTGGTAAGAAGTTACCATCCTTAAAATATCCTTGCGCTCCTTATTGACGCCAGATATCACCAGCTTGTCCATAGGAAGTTGCTCTCGCTCACAGATTCGAAATTCCCCTGGAGAACACACCTCAAACCTATCTGCCAAATCACTGAGTGCGCCTACAAGAAACGGATTTGCCTTCATCGCATAGCACAATCCAATATTTTCTCTCTTTAACATCTTCTGTATGGTCCCGACCCGCTGCCTAAGTGTGTCCAAATCAAATACATAGGCAGGTGTGGATATATTTTGTATTATATTTTGTATCTCCTGCGCTTTCATTCCTGCTCCTTTTGATATGATATCTTCAACGCTTCCCGATCCACCTTGCCATTTTTGGTAAGAGGTAGCTGCTCTCTTTTGCAAAATACATTCGGAATCATAAATGCTGGAATACATGTGCGCAGCGCGCGTACAATCTCTCGCTTCTCTGCCTCTCCCTGATAAAAAGCGATTATTTTTGTGGATTCCTGGTCAAAGATACAGCACACTCGACGAATCTGATCCACCTGTTCCATGGCGGTTTCAATCTCACCCAACTCAATCCTATGTCCCATATGTTTGATCTGAAAATCCTTTCGGGCAGCATAACACAATTCTCCCCGCTCATTATAATACCCCAAATCCCCTGTTCTGTAAATCATTTCCAAAAATCTGGTATTCAACGGATTCTGGACAAAAGCTTTCTGTGTCTGTTCCTGATTCTGATAGTACCCAAGAGACAAGGCTGTGCCACCAACACAGATTTCTCCCCGCTCTCCTGGTTTGTCCACCAGACAATCCTTTTCGTCCAGAAGAAATACCTTCTCATTCGGAAAGGGTTCGCCAATTGGAATGGTATCTCCTGGTTGAAATTCTCGGTTTACAATATAATAGGTACAATTGCAGGTAATCTCCGTGGGTCCATAGAGATTGACAAACATCGCCTTTGGAAGATACTGTCGCCAGGTATTCAGATGCCGGATTGGCATCACTTCCCCACTGAACAATACTTTATTTACCTTATCTGGAACACGGTAAGTAAATCCTTTTAGTTCACTAAGAATACACAAGGCAGACACAGCCCAGATCAAGGTGGTTATCTTCCTCTCACACAGATAATCTAACAGTTGGGTGGGAAAGGAAAACATCCGTCTGGGAATAATTTCCACAGACGCTCCCGTCTTTAGGGCGCTGTAAATATCTTTCACTGACACATCAAAATCAAAGGGCGCCTGATTTCCAATCACATCACACTGAGTTATCTGAAAACTCTCTGTAAAATAATTCATAAAATCAATGACTGACCGATGGCTAACCACCACACCTTTTGGAACTCCTGTGGAACCAGAGGTAAAAATCCCATACAATGGATCTAGGTCCAAACTCTGCCTGCGAATCTGACGCAACACTTCATATGATACTTCTGCTTTCTCTAATTCCTGCAAATTCAGTACTGTAAAACCTTCCTCTGGCTTCCCTGCTCTCTTTAGGCTGTCCAGCATTTTTGCTTCGCTTAGATTGGTAACAACCAGAGGTTGTTCCAATGTTTCCAATATTTGTGCAATACGCTGCACTGGTTGTTTGGTATCCAGCATCACATAAAAACAGCCGGCTGAAACAATTCCCATAAATGCTGCTACTGCATCCACACTTTTTTCCATCCACACTGCAATGGGAGAATTTGGTCTGACTTTGCCTGCCAGGGCACTACCAATTCGATCTGCCCGTTCTTTTAATTCCCTCCAAGTACAGGAATTTTCCTCATCCGCAAAAGCTGTCTTGTCAGGATATTTCTCTGCCGACTGTTCTAAATATTCTAATACATTTATCATCTTTTAATTCCCACGATTTTAGAGCGAGAATGAATGTTCAGACACGCTCTCATTCACGCTTTCCTTTCCATTTGTCTTTCACCACATCGTCTGCTTTCCTGTCTATGGAATGATACACTAAGCTGTAAACTGTTTTTTCAAGTTATCATAAATCCGATTTATGATTTGCAGTGTCCTTGTATCTCCAGCCATATTATCTGGGTGATAAATTTTAATCAGTTCCCGATAACGTTTTTTCAGTGCAAGCTCGCTATCTACACCAGAAAAAAACATCTCTGCCTCAGATGTAAATTCTGATTCCTGTTTTTTCTGGTAACGCTCCGCTTTACGGCTGTAACGCTGCTTTTCCCTTTCCATATCCTGTTTTTCTTTCGCAAACCGCTGCAATTCACCCTCTAAAATCTTCCATTTCATTTGGAATAGCCGATTTTCTTCTGCCAGACGTTTTCGCTCCATCTCCTGCCGCAGATAAAATTCCTGCTGCTCCCGTTTGAATCTGCGTCTCTCCTCTGCCAGTTCCCGCCTTTCCTTTTGCAGCAGTTTCATCTGAAGCTCTTCCGACATTGGTTCCTGACTAACGGTTCCCATCTGTCGTCTCGGCTGATTCATTGCACTGCCTCCTTTGTAATACCGATCCACTGACTATATATTCTACAATATCCTGTCCAAAATAGCAATGCTGCATTTTTCATATTAATGGAATTTTAACTTTCTGCTTACGTAAGCGTAAAAAGAACTCAAAAAACCTCCGTTCGGATATCCTTAAAATAATTGCACAGCGACAGCTCAACCAAAGGCTGAGCTGCCGCTGCTTTAAGACATATGTTATACACACGGTCAACAAAATCTACCATAAATATCGCAAGCCGCAAAGAGGAATCATACCTCACGGAGCTGTGCAGATCCATTGATATGAAACAGACTGGCGCTTCATACCACTTCCAACAAAAGCTATCGAAGTTTTAATGATTTCACTTTACTGTTTCCTCCATACAGCTTACTATCTTTTCCTATCTTTTTATAAGCACATACACGGAAGCTGTACGTTTTCCCCTTTTTCAATCCTGTCTTCGTATAAGATGTTGTCTTCCCCTTGGTGATTGTCTTGATCTTCTTATAACTGGATGTCCCTGTTTTCATATAGATTTCATAACCGCTGGCGCCAGGGATCTCCTTCCAGGTGACTTTAGCCTTATTCTTCCCACTCTTTTTCACACTGCTTAATTTTACAGTTCCAGGAGCAGTAGCCGTTTTCACCTCTTTGTCTTTCTCCGCATAGATCTTTTTGCCATTTACTTCACGATAAGGTAACCCGCAGCTTATAATCCGATGCTCCAACCAATTTGGTAAATTTGTAACTGTTGCCTGAAATATATTTTGCAGACACTTTTTTATTGCCCTTGTAAAGAATCAATCGATATTTCACTCCATCTACTTTCTTCCATGAAAACGTCAGAGCGTTTGATGTCTGTTTCTTTACCTTAAGACCAGATACAGCCGCAGGCTTAACAGGAACCAACATAGGAAGTTCCTCTTCATACGTCTCTCCACACAACATACAAGTATGAACTTTCAGTCCTTTCTGTGTCTCGGTAGGCTGTACTACGATCTCAGACTGATACCGGTGTCCTGGACAACTTACCTCCACTTCCACTACAATATCTGTGATTGTCTGATAATTTAATGTATCTTTTGGCACATAGCTGACATGGAAAATATGTGTTCCCTCCTGATACAGCTTCTGTGCGGTGTCCTCCTGCCATACAAAATTGGCTGGCAGTGCAATTGTGCTTAATGTCGTTCCACTGATCCCCTTAAGTCCTTTTGGAACGGTATACCTTGGAACTGCTCTGGCAATCTCCACATAGACTTTTCCATAGAATGTATGGAACCCTTCACGCTTTACACGATACCATACCTGATACATTCCAGCATTTACCAATACGGGCTGTTCATCCCGATAAATCCCATCTTCCCCAGCATACTGAATGGAATCTCCATTTTGAAGTCCCTGCACAATAATTTTATGTGCTGTTCCATCAAACATAACATTCAAATTATCTGCATAAAGTCCTTCGATCTGTGGAAGATTTAATTTGATTGGCACGGTATAACTATCCCCGCACATGGTACAGGTATACGTAATTTCTCCGTCCTCTTCCTCTGTAGGCTCCTTTGTCACCTCCTGCTCATAATAGTGCCCAGAACAGATTACATTGACCTTCACCAGAATATTCTGTACGATCTTATAATTAACACTATCCTCTGGAACATATTGTATACGGAATGTATACTGCCCCAACTGAGTCAATTTCGTACCTGGATCATCCTGCCACTCAAAATGTGGGGGCAAAGGCATGTCTCCTAAGGTTCCTCTCACAAATCTTGTAACCTCTGTGGGTGCAGTATAAGTGGGGGTTGCTTTATGAATCACCACCTGAGCCTCTCTGTGGAGTGTCTTATGTCCCTTCCGTTGTACCTGATACCATACCTGGTATACTCCGGCATTAATCATTTCTGGCTGATTTTCCTGATATTCTCCATCTTCCCTCGTGGCATAGCTTACCACATCCCCAGGCAAAGTTCCATTTACTGTAATTTCATGCTTCTGTCCATTATAGGTAACTTCCACATCCTTTGCAGAGATACCTGTAATCTGCTGCTGAACAAACGTCTCTTCATAGGTATTTCCACAAATCTTACAGGTATACGTAAGGATTCCATCTTCTGTCTCTGTTGGTTCCTTCGTGATCTCTGATTCGTAATCATGTCCAGGACAGGTTACCTCTACATTCACAGGAATATTCTCCACATTCTCATAATTATTCTGATCCTGTGGCACATATTTTACCTGGAACGTCTGTGTTCCTTCCTCACGCAACTTGGTATTTTCTGGAGTCTGCCACATAAATCCTTCTGGAAGTTCAATTTCTCCCAGCGTCATTCCGCTGGTTCCTGCCAGATTCTGTGGCGTATCATACTCTGGCGTTCCCTTATGGATTACCACATCTACTTTTAGACGCAGCGGGCGAAAACCTGGCCGTTCTATCTGTACCCATACTTGGTATTCTCCGGTATTCACCAAAACTGGCTGTTCTTCCTGATATTCTCCATCTTCCTCTTCCGCATAAGTTACCACATCATCTGCTTCGGTTCCTGTCAGTGTAATTTTCTTCTCTTGGCCATTGTATGTAAACTCTGTTTCTCCCGCTCCGATCCCTTCCAGGAGTGGCAGACCTGCTGGGATAATCTCTTTCTCAATATGTCCACACAACTTGCAGGTATGTGTCTTCTCTCCATCCTCTGTGGGCGTCGGCTGTTTGGTTATCACAGTCTCATAGTCATGTTCTGGGCAGCTTACGGTTACCTCCAACTCAATTCCTTTCACACTTTCATAATTCACAGAATCTTCTGGGGTATAGTCTGCCAGGAATTTCTGTTTGCCTGTTTCACGCATCTTAAGTGTGGGTGACTGCCATGCAAATCCTTCTGGCAATTCCACGGTACTCAGCTCTTGTCCGCTGATTCCTGTCAAATTGCCTGGCTTGGTATATGAAGTCTCTGCCTTTTGAATCAGTACCTTTGCGCTGGCTTTCAAGGTTTTGAAACCTTCCCGTTCTACCTGATACCATACCGTATAACGTCCAGCATTCACCATACTCGGCTGTTCTTCCTGATATTCTCCATCCTCCGTGGCAGCATAGGTCACTACATCTCCTTCGCTGGTTCCTGTAACGATGATTCCATGTGGTTGACCATCATAAATGCATACCACATCATTCGCATCAATGCCTGTGAGCACTTGCTGGCCTGCTGGGATAACCTCTGTCTTGCTAAACCCACAAATCACACAGGTAAGCGTCATTTCCCCAGGCTCTGTGGCTGTCGGCTGTTTGTTCACGACTGTCTGATAATCATGTTGTTCACACCTTACGGTAACTTCCAACTCGATCTCTGTCACAATCTCATAATTGTCAAGATCATTGGGCGTATACGTTGCCAGGAATTTCTGTTTGCCTGTTTCACGCATCTTAAGTGTGGGTGACTGCCATGCAAACCCTTCTGGCAATTCCACGGTACCCAACTCTTGTCCGCTGACCCCTGTCAAATCAGCAGGTTTCTTATATGGAGGCGTTGTCTTTTGGATGGTAACCTTCGCAACTCCGCGGAAGGTCTGATGGCCTGTCCGTTCTACCTGATAAAACACTTGGTATTCTCCCACATTTATCATTTTAGGCTGATTTGGGCCATATGTTCCGTCCTCCCCTGCAAATTTTATCACATCCCCTTCCACTGTTCCCGTAACTGTGATCTGATGGGCTTGTCCATCATAGGGAACCAGCATGTCTTCTGCCTCGATTCCTTCGATTTCAGGTACTTCCAGCTCCTGAAGCTCATGAGTCTGTACCACCTGTTTTTCGGTTAAATTTGGCGTAGTCTGAAGCGCATAACACAGATTTTTGCCTCTTATGGTAAACCCAAAAATTTTCTGGTTCTCAGGTATTTGTGGTGCATACACTTCGACAACCGTTCCATCTGCATTGAGGCGATGGATAGCCGTGCCCGTATTCAAATAGATCTGTCCATTTGCCTGAGATAAATACGTAAAGCAGCCTTGCCAGCCTCCCCAGATATCTGTGGATGTATATACGGTCTCCTCTTCCCCAGTCAACAGATCACTTCTTTTATTGAGTGTCATGCTGCTGTTCTTCTGTGCATAATACCATTCTCCCTGATAGTAACAGAATGCAGAGCTTATATCTGCCCAAAAAGCATCATCATAAAGATCTGAATCTGCTGTTCTTGTTGTAACCCATGCTTCGTGTTTCTTCCCTGTTCCTGCAACCTTTATCTGATCATCGCTGAGCAAGAAATATGTATGTACTGTCCTTCCGATACAATCCCAAGTAGGATCGTCCCAGGTCACGTCCACATGATACCATTTTCCACCAATTTCAATGATATTCCAGGCATGGTTCATCTTATCGCTGCTCACCAATTCACAGGAAATTCCCAGTTTTTTGTCCATAATATGGGCAAAAGCCTTGGCATATCCGTCACACACAGCAATCTTATTTACCAGGGCACCATAGGCTGTATGAGAAATAGCTGGAAGACTGCCAGCGTTAAGCCGCTCCAGATCGTACTCACAGAGCTGTATCAGGTAATCATGTATCACCAAGGCTTTTTCCACCTCGCTCATAGAGCCGTCCACCCGTTCCAGAGCTTTATTCACCGCATCTTCAAAATCTTCCTGCTGCTGTGCAATCTCTGCTGCTGTGCCAACATATGTAGCCTCAAGGCGGCTCACCTTATCTCCGCTTGTCCACCATTGCATCCCACTGATATTTACAAAGAACAACTCTGCATTGTTATTTACAACCTGATTTAAAAACGTATTAAATTCTTCGGATGTAAAATCATACGCAGAAACGTCAATCTCTGTCTCCATCTTCATGAACGCATTCACAAGATACTGCTCTGCTGAAATCGCTGTACGCTCTACATAATATCCTCTGGACTGTGCCGTCGGATAGCGCACCTGTGGCTTCTTAAAATACTCTCCCTGATAACGGTTTTCCTCCGTCATCCTCACGTATTCCTCCTGAATAATGCCTGCCTGTGCCTGAGTCTGTATGATACCCAACGACAAAAACAGCATCAGCAGGATTGGCAATACAACTCTCTTCCTCATATCCTACCTCCTTGTATCCTTTTTCAATCTTGTACTTTCTCTTATTATATAATATGGCAAACGGATTTACAAGAAAGAATCATACAACTTTCTTACCATTCAAGCTCTCTCATATCGAAAAAAAACCGGAAACTGCATCTTTCAACAGTTTCCGGCTTATGATCAATTGGAATCGCGATCTTCAAAAGTCTCCTTAAGCTTATCCATAAATCCTTTTTTCTTTGTATGTTTTTCTGTACCAGCAGCTCCATTTTGCTTTTTCAGCGACTGGCCGCTTACCTCGTCAAATCTTCGTAATGCTTCCTTCGCCTCCTCATTTAGACTGGTGGGCACCTGAACTACCAGAGTTACATAATGATCTCCCCGGACAGAAGAATTTCTAAGGGAAGGAATCCCTTTATTCTTCAAACGAATTCTGGTATCTGTCTGTGTTCCCGGTTTCACATCGTATAAAATATCTCCATCAATGGTACTAATGCGCACCTCGCCCCCTAATGCCGCCTGTGCAAAGGAAATTGGCGCTGTGGAATAAATATTCATATCCTGCCTCTGGAAAATTGGATGTCTGCTAACATTTACCTCCACCAGCAGATCGCCTCTTGGTCCTCCATTGGTGCCTGGCTCTCCTTTTTCCCGGATCCGAACACTTTGCCCATTATCTATTCC
This sequence comes from uncultured Lachnospiraceae bacterium, assembly GCA_910580015.1. GTDB lineage: Bacteria > Bacillota > Clostridia > Lachnospirales > Lachnospiraceae > Petralouisia. The sequence continues at coordinate 56,283 of CAJTVT010000004.1, read as the reverse complement.
TGCTGGAATCGTTACTTTGATCTTCCTACGTTTTGAAATATACCCAGTTCCATGGCAGTCTGGACACTTATCTTTAATAATTTTACCAGTTCCCCGACAATCTGGACAAGTCTGGACATTCTGTACCATGCCAAGAAAAGACTGCTGTGTATAGACTACCTTTCCTTTCCCACCGCACTTCGTACAAGTTTCTGGACTGGTCCCTGGCTTTGCCCCTGTCGTATGGCAGGTAGTACACTCATCCTTCAAGGTGATCTCAATTTCCTTCTCACAGCCAAATGCCGCCTCCTCAAAAGAAATGCGGACAGCCGCTCGCAGATTTGCTCCTTTCATTGGGCCATTGTTGGAGGAGGAACGTCTTCTTCCTCCTCCAAAGAGATCTCCAAAAATATCTCCAAAAATGTCCCCCATATCCATACCAGAGAAATCAAAACCGCCTCCGCCACCCATGCCGCCTTCAAAGGCTGCATGGCCAAACTGGTCATACTGACGCTTTTTGTCCGGATCACTTAATACGGAATACGCCTCGGAAGCCTCTTTGAATTTTTTCTCCGCTTCTGCATCCCCTGGGTTCGTATCAGGATGATATTTCTTGGCAAGCTGACGATACGCTTTCTTAATGGTTGCATCGTCTGCATTTCTGTCAATTCCCAGGACTTCATAGTAATCTCTCTTCTGTTCTGCCATATGATTATACTTCCTTATAATCTGCGTCTACCACATCGTCATCTGCACTGCTGTAAGAACCTGCACCCATATCAGGACCTGCACCCTGTGCGCCCTGTGCTGCCTGAGCATTTTCATACATCTTTGCAAACACTTTCTGTGCACTCTCCATCAATTTCTCTTTTGCAGCTTTCATCTCGCCAATCTGATCGTCTGTCATTTCTTCCGCATTGGGATGTGCCTCAATCATCGCTTTCAATGTGCTCAAATCTGCTTCCACTGCTGATTTATCTGCGGCATCAATATTGTCTCCAATTTCCTCCAGCGCTTTTTCTGTCTGGAATACAAAGGAATCAGCGTCATTTCTGGTATCAATAGCGTCCTTGCGCTTCTTATCTTGTGCCTCAAACTGTGCTGCCTCTTTTACTGCTTTCTCAATATCTTCATCAGACATATTTGATCCTGCCGTGATCGTGATATTCTGCTGTTTTCCAGTTCCCAAATCTTTTGCTGATACATTGACAATACCGTTTGCATCAATGTCAAAGGTAACTTCAATCTGAGGAACACCACGACGTGCTGGTGGAATTCCGTCCAGACGGAACTGCCCTAAGGATTTGTTATCTCTTACAAACTGACGCTCTCCCTGTACCACATTGATATCTACCGCCGTCTGATTATCTGCTGCTGTTGAGAAAATCTGACTTTTTCTGGTGGGGATGGTGGTGTTACGCTCAATCAATCTAGTTGCCACACCTCCCATAGTTTCAATTGACAAGGACAGTGGTGTAACATCCAGAAGAAGAATTTCACCTGCACCTTCATCTCCTGCAAGCTTGCCGCCCTGAATGGAAGCACCCAATGCTACGCACTCATCTGGATTTAACGTTTTGCTTGGCTCTTTTCCGGTTAATTGTTTTACTTTCTCCTGTACAGCTGGAACTCTTGTGGAGCCGCCCACCAAAAGCACCTGGCCTAACTCAGATGCATTCAGTCCTGCATCCTTCAAAGCATTCTGTACTGGCACTGCTGTACGTTCCACCAAATCATGTGTCAACTCGTCAAATTTCGCTCTTGTCAAATCCATATCAAAATGCTTGGGACCCTCTTCTGTTGCTGTGATAAATGGCAGGTTGATATTGGTTGTGGTCGCGGAAGATAACTCTTTCTTTGCCTTCTCTGCCGCTTCTTTCAATCTTTGCAGCGCCATCTTGTCGTTAGAAAGGTCAACACCTTCCATTTTCTTGAACTCAGCCAGCATATACTCGGTAATCTTCTGGTCAAAGTCATCGCCACCCAAACGGTTATCACCAGATGTGGACAATACCTCAATGACACCTTCGCCAATCTCAATGATGGAAACGTCAAACGTACCACCACCCAAATCGTATACCATGATCTTTTGCTCTTTTTCATTGTCAAGCCCATAAGCCAATGCTGCTGCTGTAGGCTCATTGATAATACGTTTTACATCCAAACCAGCTATTTTACCTGCATCCTTGGTTGCTTGACGCTGAGCATCATTAAAATATGCTGGAACTGTAATAACTGCCTCTGTCACCTTTTCCCCTAGATAATTCTCTGCATCTGCTTTCAATTTCTGCAAAATCATAGCTGAAATTTCCTGGGGAGAGTAATTCTTGCTGTCAATGGCTCTTTTATGCTCTGTACCCATATCTCTTTTTATAGAAGAAATTGTCTTTTCGGCATTTGTAACTGCCTGACGTTTTGCAGGTTCCCCTACCAGACGCTCTCCACTCTTCGTAAACGCTACCACAGAGGGTGTCGTTCTTGCTCCTTCTGTATTGGCGATAACCACCGGCTTACCACCTTCCATAACTGCCACACAGCTATTCGTTGTTCCTAAATCAATACCAATAATTTTGCTCATAATAGAGACCTCCTTATATTTTGCCTGATTTATATGACTAAAATATCAATACTTATCACTTTATAGGTGCCTACTGCACCACAGATACCATACTGTGACGAACCACAGTTTCTCGGTACATATATCCCTTTTGCAGCTCCTGGGCCACCATGCCAGATTCATATTCTTCACTTTCCACCTGCATCACTGCATTATGAAAATCTGGGTTAAATTCTTTCCCAACTGCATCTATAGGTTTCACCTCAAGGTTTTCCAGCTCCGTCATAAGCTGTTTATATATTTTATCCATTCCCTGTGCAATTGGATCTTCCTTGCGCTCCTCTGGAACTGAGGCCAAACCTCTTTCAAAATTATCTACAACAGGAAGCATTTTCTCAATTACACTTTTCGCGCCAATCTCAAACATCTGAGCCTTTTCCTTCTCTGTCCGTTTGCGAAAATTATCAAACTCGGCCATCTGCCTCTGCAAACGGTCTGTTAGCTCAGCAATCTTCTCCTCCTGTTTGTTCTTCTTTTCTTTTTTCTTGAAAAATCCTTTTTTTTCTGCCACTGCATCTTCCTCTTCTGAGTCGCAGGTGCCCTCATCTTCCTGAACTTCTTCCTCTTCTATGGATTCCTCCGCCTGGCTGCCTTCCTGCCCTTTGGAATCTTCCTCCAATTCCGCATCCTCAGAGGTGTTCTCCTCCTGTGCCATCTCACCGGATGGATGCATCTTGGCATCTGCCGCCTCCTGTTCCAAATCCATTTCCATGTTCTGTGTATCTGCCATATCAATTCACCTTTCTGTCCTTATTAATTCTTCTTATTTGTCTTTATTTTTCTGAAACACGGTATCTAGCTGACTCTTTAAAGTCTTCAGATTATCCATGACATTTTCATAATCCATCCGCTTTGGTCCGATAATTCCAATTGTTCCTGTCATTCCCTCACCTAATTGGTAAGTGGCAGTCACCACACTGCAATCCTTCATATTCTGGATGGGAGATTCATCGCCAATATACACCTGAATCCCATTTTGCTCCTCCGCTGCCAAAGTCTCATTTACAAGCGACACCAACTGTTTTTTCTCCTCGAAAGCACTCAGCAGTTCACTGGCTTTCCTGGAGTCGCTCAATTCTGGATATTTCAAGATATTTGTGGTCCCACTGGTATATACTTCCAGCTCTTCATCTTCTGAAAAGACCACTGCCAACGCATCCAGCACGTCGCTTACAATGTGACTGTGAATTCCTGCCTGTTCCTTAAGTCTGGCAATTGTCCCAAGATTAATCTGTTCTGCTGATAATCCATTCAGACTGGTGTTAAGAAGAATATTCAGCTTCAGCAAGGTTTCATTATCTAATGCTTCCCTGGTAGAAATCATCTTATTCTTAACAAGATTGCCTTCTGTCACAATGACAGCTAAAAGTTGTTCCTTATCCACCTGAGAAAGTTGTAAAAACTTCACCTTATTCTGGTGATAAGAGGGCGCCGTAATCATTGCAGTATAATTCGTATTCTCTGCCAATACCTTAGCCATCTGCTTCAGCACCTGCTCCATTCGCTCCGTATGCTCAATCATAAATTCCTTCATTTCACGGACTTCCTGATTCTTCTCCTTCATAAGATTATCCACATAAAAACGATAACCCTTATCCGAAGGAATTCGTCCCGCAGAAGTGTGAGGCTGTAAAATATAACCTAATTCTTCCAAATCCGACATTTCATTGCGAATGGTTGCAGAACTTAAATTCAAATCCGAATACTTGGAAATGGTTCTGGATCCTACAGGTTCTCCTGTATCCAGATAATTACGGATAATGGCATCTAATATTCTTGTTTTGCGTTCATCCAACTCCTGCATCACTATCCTCCATTCCCTTCTCTTTTAGATTTGTTAGCACTCAACTTTCAAGAGTGCTAACATCCATGTACTTAAGATAGCACTATCATTTTTTCTTGTCAATACTATTTTTACGATTTTATAATTTCTTTATAATTGAAAGATCCCCGTTCAGATACCAAGAGCGTGTTTGAAAATTCATTCTGCTGCCTGCATCCCTCACTTTGCATCACACTGATACCAACATTCGTCAACAAAGTCTGCTCTGTCTCCTTCTTTTGGTATAAATCTTCCACAAAGCGGGGAATACATCTCACAGTACGCCATTTCCAAACACGCTCAAAACTGTTACAAACCCCATACATTCATCTTTTGCCCTGCTATCCATCCAGTAAAAATTTGCTGAGGACATAATTACTCAAAGAAATTCCCTCCTCTGTTAAAAATATCCTACCTTCCTTCTGTCCCAACAGTCCTTGCTGCTGCAATTTTATTAAGGTGTTTCCATAAATTCCTTCCAATTCAACACCAAAATTGTCCCGAAACCTGCTCCTTTCAATTCCTTCTGTCAACCGAAGTCCCAGGAACATAAACTCTTCCATCTGCTGTTTTTTATCCATACAAACAATACCATCTCTGTGTAATACATTCTGTCCTTTTGCATTTTCCATAATTTTTTGCAGATTGCAAGTTGCTCCTAAAAGGTACTCCCTCAAATTTGGGGGATTGGAAAATCGAACATGCTCCATCAAAGAGGAACTTCCAAGACCCAAACCAAGATATGGCGTCAACCTCCAATATCCAATATTATGACGGCATTCTTTGCCTGGCAGAGCATAATTTGAAATCTCATAGCGGCGATACCCTTTTGTCATTAGAAGTTCCTTTGTCATCCGATACATTTCTCGCTCCGTCTCTTCATCTGGCAGATACCATGGAACTTCTCCACGCTGCCTACGCTGCTCGTCTTCTCCATACTTGCTGTAAAAAGGTGTTCCTTCCTCCACAATCAGACTGTATGCAGAGATATGCTCTGGCTTTAACATTAATACTCTTTTTAGAGTGTACTCCCAATCTTGTAGTCTCTGTCCGGGAAGTGCAAACATGACATCCACATTGATATTGGAAAATCCTGCTTTCCTGGCCAAATCATAACTTACTAGAAAATCTCGGTAAGTATGAATTCTTCCCAAAATTTGAAGTTCCTGGTCGATCGCAGACTGCAACCCAAGGCTAAGCCGGTTGATCCCCGCAGTACGACAGAAAGCTAGCTTCCCTTTGGTCAATGTCCCTGGATTACATTCCAACGTAATCTCTGCATCTTTTTGTATGTGAAAATTCTGGCGCAACGCTCCCACAAGACTCTCAATCTCCATCTCTGAAAGGATGGAAGGCGTTCCACCTCCAAAGAATATTGTGGACACATGAAAACTGCTGCACATCGGTCCTTTGTTTTTGATCTCTTCCAGCAATCGATCTATATAATGCCTGCGGATCGTTACATCTACAGGCATTGACAGAAAATCACAATACTCACATTTTCTTACACAGAAAGGAATATGAATGTACAATTCCAACTCTTTCTTTGGCAATTCCATTCCCTTTCTCCTAGAATTTCTACTTGTCATCCAATTTTAATACGCTCATAAACGCTTTCTGCGGAATCTCTACATTTCCAACCTGGCGCATTCGTTTCTTGCCTTCCTTCTGTTTCTCCAAAAGCTTACGTTTTCTGGAAATATCGCCTCCATAACATTTCGCTAGCACATCTTTACGCATAGCTTTCACGGTCTCTCTGGCAATTACCTTACTGCCCACCGCCGCCTGAATGGGGATTTCAAAGAGATGCCTTGGGATCTCCTCTTTAAGCTTTTCACACATTTTTCTTCCTCGCTCGTATGCGGTGCCACTGTGGACGATAAAGGAAAGCGCGTCCACTTCTTCCTTATTAATCAGAATATCCAGCTTCACCAACTCTGAGCGAACATATCCCTTCATTTCATAGTCAAAGGACGCATATCCTCTGGAGCGAGATTTCAGCGCATCAAAAAAGTCATAGATAATTTCGTTTAATGGCAAGTCGTATTTTATCAATGCACGAGTCTCTTCCATATACTCCATGCTCAGATACGTTCCTCTTCGTTCCTGGCACAGATCCATGATTGCTCCGATAAATTCACTGGTCACCATAATCTCTGCACTGACCACCGGTTCCTCCATATATTCAATTTCTGCTGGATCTGGGAGATTGGAAGGGTTGGTAAGCTCAATCACTTCGCCATTGGTCTTGTGCACCTTGTAAATAACACCTGGCGCCGTCGTCACCAAATCCAGATTATATTCCCGCTCCAATCGTTCTTGGATAATCTCCAAATGCAACAGTCCCAAAAAACCACAGCGGAATCCAAATCCTAAGGCAATCGAGGTCTCCGCCTCAAACTGCAAAGCAGCATCGTTTAACTGCAATTTTTCCAGTGCATCTCTCAAATCGGGATATTTTGCACCATCTGCGGGGTACATGCCGCAGTACACCATGGGATTTACTTTCTTATATCCTGGTAAGGGCTCACGACAGGGACGGTTTGCGTCTGTCACGGTATCACCCACCTGGGTATCTCGCACATTTTTCAGACTTGCCGTGATATATCCTACCATCCCAGCAGACAATTCCTCACAGGGGATAAATTGTCCAGCTCCAAAATATCCCACTTCCACCACATCTGCCGCCGCGCCAGTCGCCATCATTCGAATGGTAGTTCCTACCTTGACAGTACCTTCCATAATCCGACAGAACACAATTACTCCTTTATAGGAATCATACAACGAGTCAAAGATCAGCGCCTGCAAAGGATTGTCTGGACTCCCCTTAGGTGCTGGGATTTTCTCCACAATCTGCTCTAATACCTCTTCCACATTTAACCCAGTTTTCGCAGAAATTCGGGGAGCTTCCTGAGCTTCTAGCCCAATCACATCCTCAATCTCCTCGATCACACGTTCTGGTTCTGCACTGGGAAGATCGATTTTATTGATCACCGGAAGCACATCCAAATCATGATCCAATGCAAGATATACATTTGCCAATGTCTGCGCTTCAATCCCCTGCGCAGCATCCACCACCAGAATTGCACCATCACATGCTGCAAGGCTCCTGGACACTTCATAATTAAAGTCCACATGTCCTGGGGTATCAATCAGATTAAAGATATATTCCTCTCCATTATTGGCTTTGTATACGATACGGACGGTCTGCGCCTTAATCGTAATCCCTCGCTCGCGTTCCAACTCCATATTGTCCAGCACCTGGGCCTGCATTTCTCGATCTGTAAGCAGCCCTGTCTTTTCAATTATACGATCCGCCAGAGTTGATTTTCCATGATCAATATGTGCGATAATGCAAAAATTTCTGATTTTACTTTGATCTATTGCTGCCATTCTGCTCCTCCGAATTCATTTTTGATTTTCTCCCAAATCTCATCCCCAATTACCTGCGGATCACGGCTTCCATCCACGATAATAACCTTCTCCTCTTTCTTTAATTTTTCAAAGGCTGCCAAATAATTTTCGCGAACCTTGATCAGACGGGATTTTTTCTCAAACAGTTCCTTGTGATACCTGTTTTTGGAAATTCTTTCCATCGCTTCGTCTGGATCGATATCAATAAAGATATGCACTGCTGGCTTTAAAATATTTCTACTCTGCTCATTTGCCTTGATCACCCAGTCCATATCCACATCCCCACTATGATATGCATAAGAAGAAAAATAATATCGGTCCGTAATCACATTAATCCCTTTGTTGATTTTATATACCATCCCATCCACCTCATTTAGCAGGTGATCCAATCGATCCGCTGCAAAGAGAGCTGCAATCACTCTGGGATCTGCTTTCACCCTCCCTGTCATAATCTGATGAATCAGAGAACCGATGGGTGCATCCGTCGGCTCCATGGTAGTATAACAGCATATCCCTTTCTGTCTCATCCTCTCTTTTAACATTCCAATCTGGGTACTCTTCCCACTGCCATCAATCCCTTCAAAAGCGATCAATATTCCTGGCTTTTCCCCTGTCTGTATGTTCTTTGTCTGCTCCATCTCAATCTCCTTTGACTCTATTTCCACAAATATGTCTCATCCACTATATTTCACAATCAAGAGTTCGACTGCCATCTGATCGTTTAAATTCCCTGTCTTCACATCCTCTTCGGTCTGGACGCATTCCTCCACAGCTTGCCGAAGTTGTTTGGATGAAAAACTTTCTGCTTGAGCAAGATTTTTGCGGACTGCAAATTCTGGAATACCCACTTTTGATGCGATGAACTTATGATCGTACCCTTGCTTTCTCAATTCCTTTGCCAACAGCAAGATTCGAAATTGTCGGGCAATCAAAAACAAAATTCGCATGGGCGGCTCTTTCAGTGCCAGAAGATCGTAATACAACTCTAACGCTTCTTGCTGTTTCTTCTGCGCAATGTTGTCTACCATCTCAAAGATTTTACCTGTGGTCTGTGTCACGCAGACCGCCTCCACATCCTCTCCGGTGATCACATCTCTTTCCAGGGTATAGCAGAGCAGCTTTTCTAACTCCATCTCAATATTTTCCATATCGTTCCCAGTTTTCTCCAAAAACCGCTGCATATCTTGCTGGGTGATCTTCTTGTTCTCACGTTTGAGTCTAGATAAAATCCACTTGGTAAGCACTGTGTCCGTCTGTCTGGCAAATTCCACAACCCTCCCTGCACTTTTTACCGCCTTATACATTTTGCTGCGCTTGTCCACTTCCGTTTCCACAAATACAAAACAGGCAGTTGGTGAAATCTGTTTCATATAATCGGCAAGCTCCTTGGAAGAATCTTGAAACATACCACTGTCTTCCACTAAAATCAATCTACGCTCTGCGAAAAAGGGCAACGTTTCTGCCAAGTCAATGATCTCCCCCGGATTAATCTTGCCCTGATACACCGTCACATTCATGGTGTCATCCTCTGGCACAAGGGCCTGGCGCAACTTCTGCTTATACTGCCGTTTTAGGTATTCCTCCTCACCATACAATAAATAAACGGACTGAAATCTTCCTGCCTTCAAATCTTCCTGGAGGCCCTTCATTCTGCATCTCTCCTCTTTTTCTGTTCCTGGCTGTCCAACAGCTTTTCGCTTCCCTCTATCATACACTATTTACGGTAAATATGTCCATACCTGGAAGTTCTTTTCCTTCTCCTGAATCCGAATCTGACCCACTTGTGCGGTACAAAATATCTTACTTTTCGCCGCTTCCATCCTACTCAACGCCTCTTTGCCAGGATGTCCATACAAATTATTCACTCCACAGGAAATCACCATAATCTGAGGCGAAAATGTTTCCAAAAACTCCTGACAACTGGAAGTATCTGAACCATGATGGGCCGCTGCACAATGCAATGGAAGAAATTCCATAACGTTTCGCACATGCCGATTCCACCAATTCCTGTTCCTGTCTGGCCCCGATATCCCCAGTTAAGAGTCCAGTAAATCCTGAATGTTCCACTGCTATCACCAGAGACGCCCCATTCCTGTCCACATGCTCCTCCGCTGTGAGATTCGATGTTGTGGCTTCTGGCGCCAGCACAGTAAACACGGTGTCTTCTGTTCCAAACTGCATTCCAGGTTCCACATACACGGTCTGACATCCCGCAGTCTGGGCGAGTTCTATCAATTCTTTTGATGCCTCATCCTGCACCATGCCTTTTGCCAATATCAGATACTCCACCGGATAGCCCTGCTGCAAAATTTCTTTCAATCCACTGATATGATCGGCGTCTGCATGACTTACCATCCAAGCCTTAATCGAAGAGATCCCTTTGCACTTTAGATATGGAAGAATCCGATAATTTCCTACCTCCCTGATATCCATGCTGCCCCCGTCTACGAAGAAATGTTCTCCGTCCTCTGTCTGAATATGCACTCCATCCCCCTGCCCCACATCCAGAATATTAATCTCAAAAGAAGGTTTTTTCGGAAGAAAGAAACATCCTGCCAAGACAAGCCCCAAAAGCCATCGCCTCTCTCTTCTCCTCCAGACCAGATAGAGACAGAGCACCAACATCCCATAATATCCAATTACTATGGCTAATTCTGGCTTGCCAAGAATCCAGGTGGAACCGAAAAGACTTAATGACCATTGGCAAATTCTCTGATTTGCCAGAAGGATCCATGACGCGGGCTTTAATATAAATTCTCCCAAAGGAGCACAAAAACAGCCCAAAATCCCTCCTGAAAATCCTAAAAACAGCAGCACTCCCATAAATGGCAGAATACATCCATTGACAAACACACCATACACTGGTATTTCATAGTAAAAATACAATGATAAAGGCAGCGTGGCAAGCTGAATACAAACGCTTACCGTTATCGTTTCCTTCCAATACTCTGCACCCTTTCTCAAAATACCAACACCGTGTTTTTTCTTCTTTTTTGGTTGACTGCGCTCTTCCTTTCTAGCATTTTTTACGATCCCTGACACCAGAATCACACCCAGGACAGCACCATATGAAAAGAGAAATCCAGCATATTCCACTAAAAAAGGATTTTTCCACAGCTGAACCATAGCGACAAGCGAGATCGCAGATATGGAATCGTAACTGTTCCCAAAAACATCTGCTGCCATCATAACTGCAAACATTCCCACTGCCCGCCCCGTAGAGATTTCCATACCCGACAGCAGGCCAAACCCATACACTGCTCCAAGCGCGAAAAGAGCAGCAAACTTTCTTGGACAGCCCAATCTTTTTAAGATTCCAAGCAGCCCCATGCCAAACAAAGACACATGAAGTCCTGAGATAGCCAATATATGGGAAATCCCTGCTTTTTGGTATAACGTTTTGATTTTCTGGTCTATCAGGCTCTTATCTCCCAAAGCAAAATTCGCCATCACACCAGCGTCCTCTGCTTTCATAGATTTCTGAAATACATACCGCATTCTTTGGCGTAGTTTTTCCAACAGAACACGAAATCTATGTTCTTTTGCCTGGAGCAAAGTCACGGAATCTGCATAGAGCCGAAACTCCTGTTTTTTACTTTGGTGATATTGTTTTTCATTGAAATTCCCTTCATTGCGGGATATTTGAAATGGCTGATACCTGCCAAAAACTCTGATCTCATTGCCTGGCTGGTATGTACCATCGGAACTGTAGATAAGAATCCCAAAACTGGGATAAGTCATGCCGCCCAAAATCACTTGGGTGTCTGTCAGATAATAGATAAACTGATGCTCTCTTGTCTCTTTTCTGGAAATCTGTCCTTGTACCGTCAACTCATCTGCTGAAAAGAGAATCTCTTCCAGCCGATCCCGCACTGCCTGCTGAGCTTCAAACTGTGCTACACCAGCTCCAAACAGGCAGATACAAATTAATGTTCTCACAAAGAGGACTTTCCATTCTGTGCTCCAATGTAACAATGCAGCGCCGCAGACACACATCAAAATTCCAAACAGCACTACATACCCAAAATGTCCTTTCCTTCCATATAGAAGCCCCAAAATCAAGGAGACACACATGCAAAAAAGAGGACGCCTAATCATCTGTCTTCTCCGGTTTCTCTTTGCTGGTACGCATTTTTTGCTGCGGCTCCTGGTTCTGCTCGGAGGCATCCATGTAATCCAAGTTTCGCTCATATATGGTGCTTAATTTCATTTTCTCACGATACACACCTTTACTGTCCCCATTGACCGAAATCTGTACCTTATTGACATCTGGAAGTTCCGCTAAGGAATTGGCAATGGAATAAATCACCACTGGCTCTGCAATCTCATAATTTTGATTCAAAAAACCTTCGCTGAGATTTACAAAACACACACCATCCAGCACAGATACCCCCACCAATTTTGTGCCATCGGGAATGGCAGCCTGTCCTTTTTTTCCTTGTGGACCCTTTAAAAGCTGCTCCATCACAAGCTTTTCTACAGAAATATTGCTACTGTAATGAATCTCCTGCACTTCCTTCACCAAAGCATTCCCCTTTTCATTTGCAAAATACAGGGTAATGTTCGCATTCTGAATGGTATTAATTTGCTCTCCTGGATTTTCAATAAAACTCTCCGCTGTCATCAATCCCACAGGCGTTCCTTCTTTGTCTACCAAGGGTGCATCTCCAACATAAAAAGAAATACATTCCACCCCTTTCACCTGTATCAAAGTTCTTACAATGGCAGCACGACACAGCACTTCCTCAATGTTATCCAATTCCAGGTAAGCACTGTTAAAATAAAGGCAGAGCTGATTCTTTTCAAATTTCCAAGATTCCAACTTTGTGCCTTTACAGAAGGGTCTGCGATGGTCGGGATCCCTGGCTTCCTGAGATAATACGTCCAAAAATTCCCGAATTTGTTCTTCCGCACCCTCCTCTTTTGGCTCGTATCCAACTGCCACTGTCTTTGTCTTATCTTTATTCACATAATAAATGTTATATTCTGAAGCTGCTTCCTGATGGTTTTGACAACCGTACACTCCTGTTACCATAATTAAGACCACCATGAGAACCAACATCTGGTTTCGTATTTTCATACAAACTCTCCTATGCAATTCTATACAATCCTATGCAATATAAATCAGAGGAATCCGAACTGTAAAAATAGTTCCCTCCCCTTCTTTGCTGTGCGCTTTGATAGCGCCACGGTGCATCAGCACTGCATTCCGTGTAATCGCAAGTCCTAAGCCTGTGCCTCCAATTTCTCTGGAGTGAGATTTGTCTGCCCGGAAAAAACGCTCATAAATATGCTCTAAAGAGTCCTCTGGAATACCAATTCCAGAATCCTCCACACGCACAAAAAAATACTTATGGTCCGCATTTAACGATACATGCACCCATCCGTCCTCTTTGTTGTATTTGATGGCATTTTCCACCAGATTTGTCAAGGCCAGAGACAACTTTACCTCGTCGATCTCTGCACTGACTGGACGAAAACTTTCCAACACCAGCTCAATATTTTGTTTCTCCGCAATGGGCCTGACACGCTTCATAATGGTTTCCAACAGATCATTGATATTCACTACGGAAATATTCAAGCCTCCCGCTGATTTGTCCATCTTAACCAGAGACAGCAAGTCATTGATGATCTTATTTTCCCGTTCAATTTCCTCTGCAATATCTCCCATAAATTCCTTATATAATTCTGCTGGAACATCTCCCTGTCCTAACAATGAATCTGCCAGTACCTTCATGGAGGTCAATGGGGTTTTCAGCTCATGGGACACATTCGAAACAAATTCTTGTCGGGAATTGTCAATCACTCGCATTTTCCCAAGCATGTCGTTAAAGGCATCGGAAATAGCCTCAATCTCCGTATAATCGGAAACCATAAGCTTCTCTTCTCCGTCCTCCTCCTGAAGTTCTTCTAAAGATTTGGTTAGTTTACGAAATGGTTTCATCAAAAATCCTGGACAAAATAAAGCCAATGCCAGAATAATTACCGCTGAGGCCAACTCAATCACCTGGGCATTTTTCTTCAGATAATCATAATTCATCATAATATTATCTGTGGACACACTGACCAGCATCACACCAAGCGCCTCCTGAGTATCTGTATTTTTCAGAGGAAACGCAAGCTCTATATAGCGATTATAAGCATCATATTTACTGATTTCCTCTCCTCGAAAGCTCTTGACCACTTCCTCAGAGATAATCGTCTTACCTGTATCAAGACCATAGGTATCTTTCATGATTTGGAATCGATTATTAATAATCATAACCCTGCCATCGTAAATATTGGACAACTGTTCCAACTGGGCATTGATGATTTCCACAGAAGTATCTGACATGTAATTGTAGGTGACAACCTGACTTCCCAGCATTTTTGCCTGGCTTAAGATATCGATACTGCGATTGGAGACTGCCTTACTCTCATAGCTGGTAAGGATCCCAAGCCGCAATATAATATTTGGAATAATTCCGATCAGTAAAATGAGTACAAACAGACGGAATTTCAAACTATGTAGCAATTTTAATTTCTTCATTTCTGTCTCCGCTGCTTAACCTCGATAATAATATCCCACACCCCATTTTGTCTGCACATACTTGGGTTCACTGGGATTTTCCTCAATCTTCTCACGAAGACGCCGCACATGTACATCCACAGTGCGCACGTCCCCCGGATAATCACTGCCCCATACAAGATTCAGCAGTTTTTCCCGGCTGTACACTTTGTTTGGGCTTAACACCAATAACGCCAACAAATCAAACTCTCTCGCTGTAACATTAATTTCTTTTTCCAGAATGAACAGACGACGGCTCTCGCAATCTAGACGCAGATCTCCATTTTTTACCACTTTTGGATTTTCTTCTGTTTTCTGTTTGGGGGACGTCCTTCGCATAATTGCCTTAATCCGAGCCTTAACTTCCAGGATATTAAAGGGCTTCGTGATATAGTCATCTGCTCCGTATTCCAGCCCCAAAATTTTATCCATATCATCCCCTTTTGCAGTCAGCATGACAATGGGCACCATGGAAAATTCCCGAATGTGCTGGCATACCACAAAGCCGTCCATCTTGGGCAGCATAATGTCAAGCAATATCAGATCATAGGTATTCTCCATGGCTAGCTTTAGTGCTTCCTCACCATCATAGGCACAATCCACTTCCATGCCATCCTGCTCCAGACTGAAGCGGATCCCCTTCACTATCAACTTCTCATCATCGACTACAAGAACCTTCTTTGCCATTCTTTCACCTCATTGAACTTTGACGCAGTCCCTTATCTTGGAAAATACGCCTTCTTTGATTCCTTCTATTTTCATCAAATCTTCAATCTGCGCAAAACTGCCATGAGCCTCCCTCCAAGCAAGAATACTGTCTGCCTTGGCTTCCCCTATTCCGGAGAGTGTCAAAAGCTCTTCCCTGGTGGCTGTGTTCAGGTTAATTTTGCCATCCTTCTCTTGCTTTCCATCTGGCAACGCTGCCTGCCGAGATTCTGCCTCCTCTGTGGTCAGTACCTGAATCATTTGCCCATCTTCCAAAACCTCAGCCTGATTGAGACTATTCTCATCTGCTTCCTCTGTAAGACCACCAGCAAGCTCCACAGCCTGGAATACTCGACTGCCTTCTGGCAGTTCATAGACCCCTGGCTTCTGCACTGCGCCTAGAATCTGAACATAAATTTCTTCTGGCAATGCCGCTTTCTCAAAATTCTCTGTCCCCTTCTCCGTATTCTGTGGGTCCTGGTAAGTGTTCTCGGAGTCTTCCTGAACTTTCGTCACAAAAATTCCTTCGGATTCTGGATCTGCTCCTGCGCAGGCTGGCATAAGGACTATAAACGTCAGAATGAATATGATATCTTTTATTTTCTTCATACTTTTCCCACCTTTCTGTATTTCCAGAATGAGAAAAGCCTTATTCACGAATCCATTTCATTGTAACGAAATTCTTAATTTATTACAAGAGTATTTTAAAATTTTTTACTCCCACTTAAATAAAATAATCCCACCAATGCAGATTGCCATTCCCAACACTCTGCGCCATGCAAAAGGCTGTTTGTCCACACCGAACATTCCAAACAGTTCAATCACATATGCAATAATCAATTGGGAAACCACGATCAGCATTACCGCCTGGGCGGGACCCAGAGATGCCATGGCCTTTATCACCGTATAAGTAATAAACGCTCCAATCACCCCGCCAAGCAACATATACTTGGGTTGCACCTGAAAAAGCCCCAAAAAGCTGCTGCGATCTGCAAACAGCCAAGCGCCAAGACAGACCACAAGCGCAGAAAATTGTACCCAGCTTGTACTGACCCACATACTGGTTCCCTTGGTCACTTCTGTGTTAAATACTCCTTGGACGCTCATCAAAGCTCCTGATAAAAGCGCAATAAAAATTCCAATCATTCGATCCCTCCTAACAACATTCTTTTTGATAGGTTATCCAATGTTGGAATTTTTATACAATACATTGATTATGAAAGCATTATCGGACACAATCTTGCTTATTTTGTCTTGATATTGTCAAAGATATCCATCAGTCCCTTTTCTTTCTCTTCCATATTATGTACAAATTTTTCTATATTCTTCCCCCATATTTCTGAAATATTTTTCACAAACTCCTGCTTTTTATTCACCCCATTGTATGGTTCTATATTACTGACAAAACGTATCATTTCCATTTCCATCTGATGCTGCTGCCAGGAATACCTTGCCCAGGTTTCCTGATATTTCTTGATATCCAGCCATTTTGAAATGATACTGCTTAGGAAAAAAAGCAAAACCAGACTCAAACCGCTTTCTACCCAAGACAACTGCGCTTTCTCATGTGAAAAAAATATAAATTTTATCAGAATGGCTGCATAAAAGAGCCACAAGCCTGACAAGACAAACAGAAATATTACTTTCCATCGAAAATTCATTTTCTTATTATATTCCTTCGCAGAGAGAGTATATTCGTAAACGCACTGAAACATAGCATAAAATATATTTAATTCCCGGCTGCCTGGCTCTGCCAACCATCGGCCGTTCCATTTTTCATACAATTCCTGGGTTTGATCCAGTAGCTTCTCTTTTCTCTGTTCCATCCGTCTCCCCCTGACTCTGAATCACGCACTAAACGTTCTTTTCCTAATTTGCACCAAGCCTCAAGCAAAAATATTTGTAGTTTCATTTCAGACTCAAACACAAAGGTGGAAAAATGTGTGTTTGCTTTTTCCTTCTTTTTTCTTTCCCCCTTATCTTCTGTGTTCCGCCTCTCTCCTATCCTCTTTTCTTTCTTCCAAATTCCATCCAAAACTCTGTTCATTCCCCATAATCCGGATTCTGTCCAACCATTCTAAGATATCGTCCCTGTTGTATACAGGCTCGCCTTCTTCATCCTGCACAGACTCCAGAGCGCATGCCATCAACGCATATTCATTTTCCAGAGAGGTGCTGAATACCCCTTGATCATCCGTATTAATAGAGACAGACAACTGTGGGCAGTTTTTTAGCTGTTTGGGATCGTGAACCAACCCTTTATTATAAAAATGTATGATCGGATGTTTTTCATACTGACGAAAAGTTCCAATCAGATAATTAGAAGAAGGATTTGTTTCAACCGCAGTGCCTCTTTGCGCTATCTCTTTCTGCATAATCTTCTGGATCACTGCGATCGCCTCGATATAATTTTCTGATATTACAATTTCTTTCGTCTTTCTTCCTGTTTTCCTCACCCCTTCGTTAAAATGATACATGTAATACAACAACGCAGCCTCTGGGATTTCTCTCTTCTGAAACCCCTTTAAATAGTGAAAATTCACTCGAAATTCTTCCTGTCTTCCGATGTAATAATTTTCATTGAAGTATCCCAATTCATACAATACCGGATCATCTCCGCGAAGCTGCCATGCGTAATAATAATGAAAGATCCCAAAATCCATCTGCCTTGTATTTTTTTCGTATTTTCTTTTATCTTTCTTTTTTAAAAAATTTTCGTAAATGATATCTATTTCCTTCTGTTTCATGTTCTCCCGATAAATATGTCCAAACATGATCGTAAATTCTCCTCGTATCCACTCCTTTAGATTCTCAAAATTATGGATATCATACTGAATGAGCTTATGAAAGACCCATACCAGGTTATCAAGATAATCCTGAACTGGCAATGCTATCCGCGTCCCCTTACTTTGATACCATTCTCTAACGTCAATTCCCAAAGCAAGGGCATGTCCAAGCCGATCTCCAGATTCCAGATTCAAAAACAAGATTGCCTCATCAATCGCCCTTAATCCATCTGCCAAATCCAAAAAATCTTCTCCCACATGATAGGTAGCTCTTAACTGCGGAAGCTTTACTATCCCATCACCTGTATAATATCGATATCTATGGTTTTTCAGATAACGGAATACGGATGCAAACACTTCTGGGCGACACCCAATTTCATTTGCAGCAGCATCGATTCCCAAAATCCGCTCCCCAACCTTCGGCCACTTTTCCCGAAGCCCTGATAACGCATATGCCTGTTTCTCTATATACTTACGCCTTTGATAATGACGGTAGTGCAAAAGAGGCGTATCTTCTGGCTTTTCTGGGGACTTTATAAAATGTATCGTATAGAACATATTTTTCTTCCATCCTTGATCTGGAAGAACCAGTTGATCCAACTCCTGTATCCGATGGCACAATTTTTTTGTATCATTTTCCGGCGAGATCCTGAGTTCTATTTTTCGTATATTTTGTGACACTAGACTGTTCGAAATTGCATGTCTGGTAAACTCTTTCCTATAAATTTCATCTGCAAGCAAATCTCCCTTACGCTTTTGATATTTGTCAAAATTCTTAAAACCTACATTCTTATTCGATTGAATCAATTCCGAACGCACACTCTCTTTAATCAATAAATATGCATAAAATAAATTATTATATTCCCTGTATTCTTTGTCACTTAAGTAAACCTTTCTTAACATATTATACATCAGCCAACGCTCACCAGAAAAAATAAAATTATCTGTTTCCTGATCCGAACCTTTAAATTTCATATGTTCCAAAATGTAATCCAGGTTTTTATAACCATCGATATTTTCAAAATCTCCCAGACGAAATACATCGAGCAGAGCCTGCAAAGAATCCTGCTGGCATACCAGATTCTCTGGCTCTTTCAGCAACGCCTTTACATTCTCCAAGGTTTTTCTCTCCCAGAGAATCTCATAGTTTTTCCGTTCCATAAAGAGTTTGCCTATATCCTCCAGCGGAAGTTTTTCCGCCAAAAAAAACAGTCTCAAAAATAGTTGTGACAGGGGCAAAAGAGAACTGTTTCTTACTACGCTGGCAACCTGGGACTTGTCAAGCAGACAAGCCCCTCCAGGCCCCTCCAATAGCTCTCTCAATGTTAAATTTAAATTCCATATTTCTTTCCAATCAGGTGAATCTATACTGCTTTCTATCACATATAAAACAACCTCCCAGAAAGCGCAGTAATCCCATTGCCCTTTCACCGCACTCCTTTTTTGCTCCCACTTCTCTTTGCCATTTTTCTCTCGATCACCTTCAAGCAGTTTCTCCACAATTTTATCTGCTATATCCCTTGTCAGACAGGGTTCTATTCCATATCTCTTGGATCGGAAAACTGGAAATACAACATGTTCTTGGATCTCTGATACTGTCGCCTCATACTTCCCGATCCGAAGACGCTTTCCACAAATCTTACAATATAAGAGCAAACGTATCAACGCTGCCTGCATATATTTTTCATGAAATGATCTCTCCCGATATGCACTGTTATAAGCTGCATTCGTATAGCGGCGATCTTTATCATAAGTGCGCAAATATTCCCCCAGTTTAGAAATATTCACATTATTCATAAGACTTAACCAGGAAATTTGAAAAATAGGAGCCGCTCCGTTCAAATGAAAATGATTCTCAGAAATCCCCCTGCTAACAACTGCTTTTAACTGCATATTGTTATGGTCTATCACTGATTTCCAGGCGAATCCCCGCATCCTCATTTCATCATGAGTCAGCTCTCTCGCCAAAAATGCTGTGACAAGCAAATCCTCACTCAACTCTGTCGTAATTTTTCTCCATGACATCAACTGGGAATAACGGCAGCAAATCTCATTGTCACATATCAAAAGGAACTCACGAGCATAATAAAATAACGGTTCAAATACATTCAGCCTCTTTGAAATCCTCCGGCCCTCCCTTTTCGCAGCCTCCTCAAACACATCCAGAAAATATTTTAAGAGATTCCATGACTCATTCTCACTGTAATAAAACATATATGCATTTACCAGCCTGATAAACTCCTCCTGATCAAAATCGTCAATTTCCATTTTGTCCTCAATCACTTGCTGAACGGGGATTCTTTTATAAAATAATTCAATAATCGTCTCTAAATTCTTCATCGCACATCCCTTATGCCTTTGAATAATTCTTCAATTGCACCATCACTTCGCTGATAAAGCTTTTCCGCTTCTCCTCTTCGCCATTCCTTGTAACGCCTAAGAAATAATCCACCACAGGACATGTTGTGAATCTCTCCGCTAACTGATACTCATACGAGCTTTCATCTGGTTTCATACCCTTGAGTGAATAAAAGCTTTCCTGCTCTTTTAATTGGTCCACAATATTCTCATACAGCTTTTGAATGCAAAAAAACATATTCTCGGTCTTAGAGGAGACAATAAACTCTTCACTCATGGCGCGCTTCATTCTTTTTAGAATATTATAGGTAAGATCGAACCAATACAATGGCAGAGGAAGCGCAGGAGTTCCAAACTTATCTTCCCATTCCTCAAACTTTATCTTCAATGAATAATCATTTAATGTTTTCTCGAAATCCGCCTTTAATTTTTCTTCGCCACTTTCCATCTGTTCCAATAATCCATACTCTCCAGCCAAGCAAAACGCCAATCCATTTTCAAATTTTGTCAGCAATTTAACTGCATCCATAGAATTTCCAACAAAATTCAGTACGCTGTAGTCCCCTGAAAGTGCGATCTCAGAAAAGTTTTCTACCCGCGGATCAAAACTAATCCAGCTATTCATATCTTCCGTTTTATAAACTCGAAATTTCCAAAGAAACGAATCTGATTTTATATTGATGTTTCCTTTTTGCCCTTCTTCCCTGATATTCGTAAAAAACAAAAATAACAGCTCCATATTCTGAATCATCTCAGCCACATACCGGAATACCCGTTCTTCTGATTCCAGCCTCCCTTTCTTTTCTAATGGAAAGGAAAACATATTCGCCAACGTAACCCCTCTGTAATTTGAAAAATACTCTAAAACTTTATTGCTTTTATCCCCGCTTGCTGCTCCCTGTTCATCCACATCCATATTGCGATTTCTCACTGTATTTGGCATAAGAAACATCGACCAGTCATCTACAATATTCCCACCAACCAAAGATTTAAAAGCTCCCTTTTGCATGAGCCTCTTTCCATCGTTTTCAACCTCAAGCTTTTCATAAATATAGGTTTTGGTAAAAGCATAGGAAAAATACCCAAGAAGATAACGGACCAAAGGCTTATATTTATTCCTGTTTATACGACCCAGTTCATAGAGGGCTTCTACTAGCTGCCCATATGTGCAGTTTTCCATATGTACTTCCCTATTCCTCATCTCAATCTGATTGTTCTCTGAAGATGCGCTTCCGATTTTATTATAACAGAAATTAACCACCTCATCTTTGGCACGGCTAATATCCTGTTTTTCAATGATTTTACAGATCTCGTCAACTTCTCTATCGATATGAAGTTCTTCCAGTACAATTCTGTTTGACAACTCCTCCGTCAAAATCCTGTAATTTTCCTCCCATATCTGAATCAATGATTCTCTTTGTTCTTGTGTTATCTCACTTTTAAAATACACATCATCCAGACTAATATGTTCCATAGACTCCAGCATCAGATAAAAACAGGTGAGCTGCCGCATGGATTTAGATTCGTAAAAATGCTGCTTGATCCCCTGAGAATCAAAGTAAATGCCAATTCTTCTGTACAGCTTCCAAAATACAGCCCGCTTAACACCAGATTTTTCTTTTGGTAAGAATAACCCATTTGTTGAATAATGGCTGCTCAGGCACGGTACAAAAATCCGATAATTTACCGGCATTACCTTACTAAGATAATCCGTAGCCAGCTCATGGACTCTCTTGTTTCCTTCAATCAAAATCTTATCCACTTTCGGCAAAACTTCATAAAAGCTTTTGGACACAATGGACAGCATCTGTTCCATATCAACCGACAATAACACGATAACATTCTCCACCATACAATATCTATGGATTTTTTCCAACATGGAAAACCCATTGCTGATATTCAAATCAATATCGTCTATGCTGATAATCACATAATGTTCCTGGCTTTCCTCCACCATACCGCGCCGTTCATATTTCATCAGAAACGTGAACTTTTTTATCAAATCCTCAAAATCTCTTTTCACTTTCTGGCTGCTGGAAAGGCTTTGCAGATTACTCATATGGGATTCCGACGCTCCCTGATACCTATTTTCCATATTCTCAATCTCGCAGACCGTTCCGTAAATCCCCTCTAATTTTTGGAAAAGCTCCCTCTTCTTAAACGCAAAATCCTCTCCTTTGCTGATCCCACCCCTTTCATCAAGGTCGATAAATTTCTGATAGATCTGAGCAAGAACCACCTTAAAAATATCTTCCCCATGTTCCAGCAAAGAACCGTCAATACAATCCAGACAGGTAAACAAGGGATTATCTACATACTTAAACGTATAAAACAGTTCCTCTCCATTCCTTTTCTTATATCCATAGTAATGTTTTAACGCGTCCATAAAAGACAACATCGCAGAGGTCTTTCCTGAACCACGTTTGCCCGCAAAAGTAATAATATTCGAGAATCTATCAAATCCTTTGCCTACGCCCGCCTTGTTATCCGCATAATAGGAAGGTACATATTTCCCCAACCCATATTCATTGTTCTGATTAAAATTACTGATAATATCGTCTACCTGCAGAAATGCCCTCTTATATACCAACTTAAAAAAAGAGTTGGAAAATTCGCTGATATGTTCATAATGCGGCCCAGTACTATTGATATTCAGGCTCACTCCATCCTTGAGCATTCTGTCTTCCTTATCGTTGTCTATCATTTTCTTCCTCCTCTCAAATCAAATACCCCGCTGCAAGCAACGGGG
>CAJTVT010000004.1:0-33296 GCA_910580015.1 uncultured Lachnospiraceae bacterium | reverse complement strand
CGCTGCAGAGCAGCAGGCTATTTGACCCTCGCGGCATTCGTCAAATATCCATGCATACCCACAGGGCACTTAGCATGTCTATTTTCCTCATTGCTCGCGGGAATAAAAAAATGATACTTAAAAACTGCAGTACGCTGTCTGAGTCCCTAAGTATCATTTTGTTCCTGCTGTTTTCCCCCTACAAATCCCTTATAAAATTAAGCAAGCATCCCTAACTGCATCATCTTTCCCATATATTCTATATGGACGTCCCGCATATTCGCGCGCGCGCTTGCATCAGTAATCGCCACATACACTTTCATAATTTCAAGTTTTGCTCTCGCTGCCTTTTTATATATTTCCCAGCTCTCGATCATCTTGTCCTCATGCTCAACAAGATCGGTTCCGAACATCCATGGATAAAATCCTTTTTTTTCTTCCCCATTTTTATTACTATGATAAACAGATTCTGCTTCCTTAAGTTTTTGAATTCCTTTTTCATAATATCCCGCCCGATTATAAAGTTCCCCTACTTTACGATAAGCTTTGTACAAATAAGCGCACTCTATTGGCTGCAGCGACGGTAAATGCTGCTTGGCCTCTAAAATATTTATAATATTCTTCCACAATTCCATAGCTTTCTCATAGTTTCTTTGATCTTCTTCATATAGGGCCAACTTATATACCGCCCTGAAATTACGGGAATCAGCCTCCACAGCCTTTCTGTAATAATCCATTTTCTGGCTCATATTAGGACGCACCTTTTCATAATACCTGCCTATGCGGTACTGCAGATAACTGGAATAGGACTTATCCCCGATCATCGAAACAGCCTGTTTCAAATCATCCACAGAATCGATCCGGTACTTATCATTGTTCTCTTTGACAAACCCCCGGACCGCATAGGCAGCAAAAAATTGAGGATCTTCATCCAGAACCTTCTGGATGTCCTCAAACACATCCTCAATGTCAATATAATGTTTGTCATACAATTGCTGAAACACATCCCTGGAATTTATTTCCTTTCGAAATTCACCTCTCTCAACCGCATTCCAGACAATGGTATATAATTCACGAATTCTTCTGCGGCAGCTCGCCTTTGCCATCCATATATATACATTCCCCAAGGCATTCTCATCTCTCCCTTGTTCCAACCGTTCCAAGAGTGTCAAAACTTCCTCAAAAGCATTCATCGACTCTTCCATCTGCCGATAAATATAATCTATTCCAACATTAGAAAAATAATCGACCGCATAGCTTTTACGCATCAAATCATTTTCCCAAAACATTTTCCAAATACCCTTTAACACCGTCAGACTTTCCTCTTCCAATACCTCTTCCATTTCACAAATCTTTGCGCTAACCTGGCTTTCCAAGAGTTCTGGCTCATCCTCAGATCCCTTTTTAATCGTGTAGCTCCAATCCGCTTCGTCTCCATACTCATCAACGGCTAGATTCTCGCATACAAAAATTCCAACTAGCCGAAAAAAAGCGGATAACATACGATACACCCTAACTTCTGCTGGATGATGCACAATATTAATGCATCTTATATATTTATTTTTCATGTTTGCTATCTCCCATAAACAACACAATAAACAACCTTTTATATCATATGCATAAATGTTGTTTATTGTTTATTGTTTATGGTAATAGGAAACACGACACTTTCTGAATCGCAAAATTCTCTCACTCCCCTCCATGGAATACATTCCAATAAACTTCCATTAATGTACAAATTTTTAACTAAACCATATATTTTTTGTACATTATATATATTATAACACTTTTTATCCACAAAAAAGCATTAATGAAATAAAAATATTTCACAATTTTTCCAAAAAAATTTGTGTATATTTTATCTATTTTGTATTATCTAAATTTTAGATAAACAAGAAATTTTTTCAATCATATAACCCAGGCAAAACATCATGGTATTTCGTCTGGGTTACACTAGAATTTAAAAAATCTGCCATCATATAATTACTATTCCTGCTCTTTGGGTTCATGAGTTTCCACATACTCAATAATGGCTAAATTACAAACCTCTTCCCGCTATCCCTTAAGGGCCATCCCCAATTTGTCAATCATCTCGTCCACATGCTCCCGCTCAATCACCAGAGGCGGCACAAACCGCAGCACATTATTTCCTGCTGTTATCACAAGTAGTCCCTGGGCCAAGGCTTTGTTACTGATCTCTCCCACAGGAATCGTAAGCTCTAGTCCCTGGAGCAATCCGATGCCTCTTCGGGCACGAATGCATTCATATTGATCTTTCATTTGCTCCAATCGTTCTTCCAGATAAGCGCCGATCTCTTTCACATGCTCTGTAAGCTTTTTTTTCTGAAAAATAGTTAAGACCTTGCTGACTGCCGCCCCCGCAAAAGGATTACCGCCATAGGTGGTGCCATGATCTCCAGGTTTTAAAGAGGAAGCTGCCACACGCTCCGTCATCACAAAGGCCCCTACGGGAACTCCACATCCCAGTGCTTTCGCACAGGTCATAATATCCGGCTTCACTCCATATCCTTGCCAGGCAAACATCGTTCCAGTCCGCCCCATTCCACACTGAATCTCATCCAAAATCAGCAGAATATCCTTCTCATCACAGATCCTTCGGATTCCCTCCAGAAATCCTTTCTCTGCTGGAAAAATGCCGCCCTCTCCCTGGATCGTCTCCAGAATGATCGCACAAGTTTTCTCATTGACCTGAGATTTCACACTTTCCAAATCATTGTAATCTGCAAACTTGACAATCCCAGGCAGCGGTTCAAACGGCTCTCTGTAATGAGCGTTCCCAGTAACTGCAAGGGCACCCAAGCTTCTACCATGGAAAGAATGATTCATCGCAATGATCTCATGATCGGTGCAGCCGTCTTTTTCATAGGCGTATTTTTTTGCCGCCTTAATTGCACCCTCAATTGCCTCGGTTCCGCTGTTGGTAAAAAAAGCACGATCCATCTCACTTGCTGTGCAGAGTTTTTCTGCTGCCTCGATTGTCGGCTGATTATAGTACAAATTGGATGTATGCATCAACTTGTCGATCTGTGCTTTTAACGCCTGGTTATATTCCTCATTTCCATATCCAAGCGCATGTACAGCAATTCCCGCCGCAAAATCTAGATACTTGTTTCCTTCTGTATCATAAAGGTACACTCCTTCTCCATGGTCTAACACCACCGGATAACGGTTGTACACATGCAGCATATGATTTTCTGCCTGTTGCATTAAATTTTCTGCTTCCATCCTAATTCTCCTTTTCCATTTCTGCGGCTGTAAAAAATCGTTCTTCATGATCCCCCAAGATCGCAGTTCCAATTCCCTTGTTGGTAAAGATCTCAAGAAGCAGGCAATGGGGGATACGCCCGTCCAAAATATGCACCCTTGATACGCCATCCTCAATCGCTTCAATGCAGTTGTTCAGCTTCGGCAACATCCCACCACCGATATTTCCATCTTCAATCAGCTTGTGAGCCTCAGAAACAGACAATTCAGAAATCAAAGATGTCTTATCCTCTGGATCCTGATATACGCCCTTCACATCTGTCAAAAACGCAAGCTTCTCCGCATTGACAGCCCTGGCAATGGCACATGCCGCATCGTCTGCATTGATATTATACGTCTCGAAAGTATCATCCATTCCTACTGGGCATACAATGGGCAAGAAATCTTTTTCCAGCAGATCGTACAGCACCTTTGCATTTACTTCCTTGATTTCTCCCACATAACCGATATCTTGTCCTTTGGAATATTTCTTTTCCACCTTTAGCAGGCCACCATCTTTTCCGCTAATCCCGATAGCGTTTACCCCAAGCTGCTGCACCAATTGCACCAAAGATTTGTTCACTCTTCCAAGAACCATCTCTGCCAGCTCCATAGTGGGGGCATCCGTTTTGCGCAGCCCATTGACAAATTCGGGCTCCATGCCCACTTTGCCAACCCATTTGCTAATCTCCTTGCCACCGCCGTGGACAATGATAGGCTTAAATCCCACTAATTTTAATAAGGTCACATCCTCAATGACATTTCTCTTTAATTCGTCATCCACCATGGCACTACCGCCATATTTTACCACGATAATCTTTCGGTTAAAACGTTGGATATAAGGCAGTGCCTCAATCAGTACCTCTGCTTTCTGTAATATTTTCTGCATTTCTTTTTCTTCCATTGTATCATCCTCTTTTCACTTCATTGTTAAGAACGGTAATCTGCGTTAATTTTTACATAATCATACGTCAAATCACAGCCCCACGCCGTTGCCTCTGCCTCTCCCATTTTCATATCCACAAGGACAGTGACCTCTTCCTCGGATAAAATCTTGGTGGCCTCCTCCTCGCTGTAGTCCACTGCAATCCCATCCTTGTAAATCTGAATCTGGCCAGATTTGCCTTGGAAAAACAATTCCATTTTCTCTGGGTCAAACATCACTCCAGAATACCCAAGAGCACAGAGAATCCTACCCCAATTGGCGTCATGCCCAAAAATTGCAGCTTTGGTCAAAGAAGAGCAGATCACAGATTTCGCCAAACGTTTTGCATGTTCTTTCGTGTCTGCATGGATCACTTTCGTCTCAAAAAGTGCAGTGGCTCCCTCGCCGTCTCCCGCCATTTTCTTTGCCAAGGTGGTATTTACATAATTCAAAGCTTCTATAAATTTCTTGTAATTCTCATCTTTTTTTGTAATTTTCGGATTGCCAGCCATGCCATTTGCCAGCAGTAATACTGTATCATTCGTTGAGGTATCTCCATCCACAGAGATCATGTTATAAGTGTCCTTCACATTCTCACAAAGCGCTTCTTGCAACATCTCTTTGGAGATGACAAGATCTGTGGTCACAAAACTTAACATTGTGCACATATTAGGATGAATCATACCAGACCCTTTGCACATACCTCCCACTGTAACTGTCTTTCCATCCACCTCAAAGGTCACTGCCGCCTCTTTATATTTGGTGTCGGTGGTCATGATGGCACATGCCGCCTCCGTCCCATTTTCTATGGAATCACTAAGATTTGGCGCCATAGCCTCAATCCCTAAATCCAGTTTTTCCATAGGAAGCTGCATCCCAATCACGCCTGTGGAGGCAACCAACACCTGATTTGCTGGGATCTCTAACACACGCTCCACGCTCTCGGCCGTCTGTTTGCAATATCCCATCCCTTCTGCCCCAGTACATGCATTTGCAATTCCTGCATTAATCACGATTGCCTGCGCACATGCTTCCTCTGATACCACACGCTGATCCCATTTGACCGGAGCCGCTTTGACCACATTGCTGGTAAAAGTCCCAGCACAAACTGCCGGAACCTGGCTCACAATCAGCGCCATATCTTTTCTGTCCTTATACTTAATCCCTGCTTCGGTAGCAGCAGCTAAAAACCCCTTTGCCGCTGTGACGCCGCCTGTAATCACTTCCATTTTCCTCTTCCTCCACTATTGAAATGTCGTAATATTCGCATCATTCAACACAAAATCGTAATAATTCAAATCTTCCCGAAAAGTCCACCCGACGCTTTTCCAAAAAGAATTTCCCACTTCATTCTTTTTAAAAGCAATCAGGCACACCTTATTGATCTGTTCCTTCTGTAAAGCCCGCATTGCCGATACCGCCATTGCCTTGCCGATCCCCTGCTGTCTGTAGTCCTCCCGGACACATACATGATAAAAACATCCTCGCCTGCCATCATGCCCACAGAGAATGGCTCCTACGATCTGATCATCTGCCTCCGCCACCATGCTCGTAGTCGGATTCCGCTGCAAAAAACGGCGGATACCATCTCTGGAATCATCCACACTTCGAATGCCAAACCCTTTGATCGTCTTCCACAGATGATATACCTGATCATAATCCTCTTCTGTCATTGCTCGGACTGTGGTTGGAACAATGAATTTCTCTCTTATTGCTTCCATATCTTACGTTCTCCTCTGTCTCTCTATTACATGAGGGAATTTCTTCTTGTATCACTATGGGAACATGGGAACAAGCTTCAGACCTTCCGTTTCCGGAAATCCAAACAGCAGATTCATATTCTGCACCGCCTGTCCTGCTGCCCCTTTCACCAGGTTATCAATCGCACCCATCATAATAATTCTTCCCGTGCGCTCGTCAATCTGAAATCCAATATCCACAAAATTACTGCCTTCTACCCATTTTGTCTCAGGAAAAACTCCCTGCTCCAATACCCGGACAAAATACTCTTTCTCATAATATTTATCATAGACAGCTTTCACCTGCTCATAAGAAGGAAAAGCAAATGTTCCGTCTGGTTGTTTTACTTTCTTTAAAGACGCATATTCCGTGGCAAGGATGCCTCGATTCATGGGAACCAAATGAGGTGTAAAATTGATCGTAATAGCTTCTCCTGCTGCATAGCTTAACTGCTCTTCAATCTCCGGCGTATGCCTGTGGCTTGCTACTCCATATGCTTTCATATTTTCATTGACTTCACAGAATAAATTCGGCAATTTTGCCCCTCTCCCAGCACCAGAGGTTCCTGATTTTGCATCCACAATCAACGTGTTCGGAGCCACCAATCCCTCTTTCACCAGAGGGTATGCCGTCAAGATAGAACAAGTGGTATAGCAGCCAGGATTTGCCACCAGTCTTGCCTGTTTTACTTCGTCACGATTCACTTCACATAAGCCATACACAGCCTCTGCAAGAAACTGAGGACTTTTATGCTCAATCTGATACCATTTTTCATAAATTCCAACATCCTTCAAACGGTAATCTGCACTTAAATCTACCACCTTGGCATTCTGTAATATCTCCTCTGTCAACACTCCTGCAAGAAATCCCTGAGGGGTCGCAGTAAAAATCACGTCCGCCTGTTTCGCCAACGCTTCTATCTTATCATCCAGACAAACATCCTCCACAAGCTGAAACATATTTCCATATACCTTGGCGTACTTTTCATCTATATAACTTCTGGAACCATACCACACAATCTCTACTTCTTTATGTCCAAGCAGCAGCCTTACCAACTCAGCGCCTGCATATCCAGTTGCACCGATTATCCCTGCCTTTATCATTCTCGTTTCCTCACTTTCTTTTTCAATACCCGATCATAAATAGCCAGTGACAATTTATCACTGACTATTATAGTAATATATCTTTCCCCATTCGTAAAGACTTTTTTTCTACTTTTTGAATATTTATGCATATTTATTGCTTATTTATGCATTATACTTCTCACCTGTGTCTTCAATCATTTATGTCCCGTATTCCCCATAATTCCCCCTGTTATTTCGTTTTACATAGTAAAGAGCTTCATCCGCATGATTTAACAATTCTTCAACACTGTCTGTTGTTTTCTTCACCAACACAAACCCACTGGAAACTTTTATTTTTCCTGCATGTTCTGCGGAAAATGCAACTCTCTGTTCTTCCAAAATCTCATAAAATTCTTGCAGCAACTCTTTGACCTGGGATGCATCTTCACATCCAAACAGCATCATGCAAAATTCATCACCGGCACGTCTTGCCGTCAGAAAATGTTCTTCTGGCATTGACTGAAGTACATTTGCAAAAGATTGGAGATATCGATCCCCAACATCATGACCATAGGTATCATTGACTGTTTTAAAGAAATCCAGATCCATCATTACAACAGCACACACGGACCTGTCAGCCATATTTTGTATCTTCTCTGTTGCAAGTTGTTTGAAATGAGGATATTTATACAATCCCGTCAGTGGATCGTGGGTATTCTCATACAAAATCCGTTTCTTCTCCAAAATATCTCTGCTGGCATCTATGACAACACCCAAATGTTTTTCTTGGCTCTGGGACATATGGATTCGGACATATTTGGATTCATCTATCTGATAAATGCAAACCTCACCTTCCATTGGCTTTGCCGTTATCTCCTCAATATACGCACCAAACTGTTTAGAATCTCGGTAAAGCGCCTCCGCCTCCTGATCTTGCAGATCCAGCAATGTCCTTAAGCCAGACGTAACAAATACATGGTCCACCCCAAGCTCATATTCAAATGCAGCAAGTGGAATCCCACTGATATCAATAATAGCAGAGAGTCGGTTGGAAATACTTACAATGCTTTTTACCATGGTATTGATGCCATTACTCAAAGATTCAAATTCCCGGTTTCCTCCCACAGTCACTTTGGTATCTAGATTTCCATTGGTGATATCAGAAAGATTTTGCATAATATGATGGATCCCATCTACCACTTTGCGTTTCACAAGATAATTTAGCAGCAAAATCACAATCGCCTCAATGGTCAATAAGTACAAAAGTGTGCTGAAAACATTTTCCAACAACTTGTTCAGCAGACTATCAAAAGGTAGCGCTGCGCAGATCAAGATATCATTATATTCCTGAACAAACACATACATCCATCTTCCATCTTCTCCCCTTTTATATGCACCATCCCTACATTCCAACAATTTATCTAATTGACAATATTCCATACTAAAATCTTGCTCTATTCCAGCAGAATGTCCTAATATTTCTCCTGTCGTATGGTGTACTGCAAAGAGCTCTTCCCCAACATCTGTTGGAAACTTTGAAAAAATATATTCGTAGGTATTTCTTGACTGGGCCTCCATCTGCCTGGTAGGCTTAAATCCTACTTGTACCACCCCCTTCTGTCCAATTCTTGCAACACCCACATACTGCATCACTCTGCCCTCCGCGGCATTGGGTTGTGCTTCTTGGATCAGAAAAGCATCCTCATCTTCACTTTCCAGAATCGACAAAAATTCTCGTGTCTGCATATGAGAGTCCATATCAAAACCGACATATTCAGAAACAGAAGCTGAGATAATAATTCCATTTTCATCAATCAAATGAAGTTCATCCACATTCAATAGCTCTGCCAGATACTGCATCTGTTCCACATCCATAGACACTTCTTTCTGCCGGTCCAACACATAGGCCGCGGCCCTTGCCCTGGTAAGATAATCTTCATCTAAATTCTTTTTCAGCATAGACAATTCCATCTTGTTATTTTCCAGGGTATGTATCACTTGTTTGGACTTGGCATAAAACGTATTGTACTGCTGTGTATTCAGATTATGCATTGTAAAGAGGCAATTGATAATAAAAATCAGAAAAACAGCCGCTGTCATAATGGCAAAAGTATAACGGATAAAAGTCTTCTGCATAAAACGCTTCCTCCATATTTTTATCAGATGTTCTCTCTGAATTATATCACTTTTGCCATTCCCCATTTACATCCATTTCTACGCAAAAAAACACCAATTTATATCAGAATTTCGCAAACACCATAATGGTAAAAACCCCTCCCTGACAATTACAATTAAAATTGCCCTCGATTTTTTCGGAAAATGCTCGAAAACTTTGCATTCCCAGCCCATGCATTCCTCCTTCCCTGCTTTTCGGAAGCCC
Organism: uncultured Lachnospiraceae bacterium; assembly: GCA_910580015.1. Taxonomy (GTDB): domain Bacteria; phylum Bacillota; class Clostridia; order Lachnospirales; family Lachnospiraceae; genus Petralouisia. The sequence continues at coordinate 23,944 of CAJTVT010000004.1, read as the reverse complement.
TGTGGACGAATCAAAAATGATCTCTTTTTCATATTCATTCTGCATCTGAATCAACAAACGCTCCTGGTTACAATGAATTACAATATCAATATGCTTTTTTTCTTTTTCAAATTCCTTTACACAGATAATCGCATTTTCAAACAAATTTGCAACCACTGAAGTAAATTCATAATCATTTACTGGAATTTCCCTGGTTACAGCCAAATCCAGCCGCACATCGATCCCATAGCTCGCAGCCCGATCCATCATTTGGGAGACAATGGTATTGACAATCAGGTTATTACAATATTTTACTACCCTATTTTCATCCACCACCTCATTGATATGGGCAACAATATTCTGAATTTCATCGTATTCTCCCTGCTCCAGTAACAGACTGATCATACTGGAATAATGTCTCATATCATGTCGCAAAACTTTTAGATTATTCTCTGCCTGTTGCACCAGATAATACTGGTTTTCCAGTCCCTTTATATAGGACTCAAACAGCACATTTTTCAAATAAATATCCTTCCTGCGAGAATCACTTTCCACATATCGCAAAACCACCACATAAGAGACAAACATGGTTACCATAAAGCAAAGGATTCCTGGAATATTTTCAGGGATTTCATACAATGTATGAGGAAAAAAGGCGATGGTTAAAAAACTGCAATAAAAAAAGACTGGAACCAAACATAATTCCCACCAACTATCTGTATATTCTGTCTCATATTGCTTAAGCCAAATATCACGTATTCCCCGATATACCAAATATAAAACTGCTGTATGTATGACAAAACTTCCTGTCAGAGCAATAAATTTATTTCCGGTATAAATATAAAGTATCGCGGCGGCAACACTTCCAACTATCACATAATTGGACGCGCTTAGATCCATAAACAACACTTTCCAATTTCTCTTTTTGGAAATAAAAATCCCAGTAAACTGCGTGACTAATATCTGAAATATCGTTACAGTTGCATAACACAGGCGGCTATCTGGAAATAGATTCAATTTCAAACAGTCTGTAATCGTTAACACAAAAAAAGAGGAAAAACAAATTCCCCTTGTAACTGCCTTGGAATACCGATGTGAAATAAACAAATACAAAAACAACATAAGAAACACATGACTTTGAAAATATGATATATTATTAAAATAATCCATCTTTTTCCCTACCTGTACTGTTGTGATACAAATAAAAGATATTCTCTCTTTACATTTGTAATATTTTTCTTGCTGACAGGAACACTCATGCCACTGTCCATAATGACACAATTCCCATCCAGTCGTTTGATATACTCCATATTAATCAAAAAGGATTTGTGCACCTGCATAAAATTTTTATCTTTTGACAAATCTTTGATTTCCTCCTCAAAAGATTTTCTCATAAATATACTTTTCACCAGTTCACCATCTGTGAGATGAACCTCCTGTATCCTGGAAGCACTTTCTATATACTCAATCTTCGTATATGGAACAGACACCAACCCTTCCTTTGTCTTTACCAAATACACTGGTGTTTTTCTCATTTCCATACAGGAGAATGCATAATCCATCGCCTCAAAAAATTTATCCCGCTCAACTGGCTTTAACAGATATCTTGCCGCGTGTACCTCAAAAGCATCCAAGGCAAAATCCTCTGTGGAGGTAACATATACAATTACTTTTTCTTTGGCAGCCTTTCGAATCTGACTGCCCAAATCAATTCCTGTGGTTTCTGACATGAGAATATCCAGAATATAGATATCCGCCATCTCTTTTTGCTGTATCTTATCTCTCAATTTGACTGGATCCGCAAATGTCTCCACTTGCATTTCCTCTTTGGAACGAAAATCCTGATACTGCCGAAGCAGTCTTTCGATTTTCATTAAGTCGTTTTTACTATCATCGCAGATTGTTATTTTCATTTTTTGTCCCTCAATCATCGTATCTTTTGCAGTCACCGTAACATAAACAGTAAACATTATAACACAGCTTTACACAAAAATCCAGAAACTGACTTGCCATTTCATATCCATTATTGTATATTATACATCAGGGAACATAAAGATACATTTTGAATTACGGAGGATATATATATGAAAGAAAAAGTAATCTTGGCTTATTCTGGTGGCCTGGACACCACCGCCATCATCCCATGGCTAAAAGAAAATTATGATTATGATGTGATTTGCTGCTGCATTGACTGTGGCCAGGAAGAAGAACTTGACGGCCTGGAGGAACGCGCAAAGTTATCTGGAGCCTCCAAACTTTACATCGAAGACATCACCGATGAATTTGCAGAAGAATACATTCTTCCCTGTGTACAAGCTGGAGCTATCTATGAGAACAAATATCTCCTGGGTACTTCTATGGCACGCCCTGGAATTGCAAAACGTCTGGTAGAAATTGCAAGAAAAGAAGGTGCAACTGCCATCTGTCATGGCGCTACAGGGAAGGGAAATGACCAGATCCGTTTTGAACTCGGTATCAAGGCTTTGGCTCCTGATCTGAACATTATCGCAGCATGGAGAAGTGACAAATGGAATATGCAGTCCAGAGAAGAAGAAATTGAATACTGCAAAGCACATGGAATTGACCTTCCTTTCTCTGCTGACAGCAGCTACAGCCGTGACCGGAATCTGTGGCATATCAGCCATGAGGGACTGGAACTTGAGGATCCTTCCTGTGAACCTAATTACGATCATCTGCTGGTATTGGGTGTCTCCCCAGAACAGGCTCCCGAAGAAGGAGAATATGTAACCATGACTTTCGAGTCTGGCGTACCCAAAACCATCAATGGCAAGGAAATGAAAGTAGCTGATATTATCCGAGAACTGAATCGTCTGGGCGGCAAACATGGAATCGGCATCATTGATATCGTGGAGAATCGTGTGGTAGGCATGAAATCCAGAGGCGTCTATGAAACTCCTGGCGGTACAATTTTACTGGAAGCTCAGCAGCAATTGGAAGAGTTGGTGCTCGACCGCGCAACAATGGAAGTGAAGAAAGACATGGCCAACAAACTGGCTCAGATCGTGTATGAAGGAAAATGGTTTACCCCATTGCGGGAAGCGGTACAGGCTTTTGTTACCTCCACTCAGGAATATGTAACTGGAGAAGTAAAATTTAAGCTGTACAAAGGCAACATTATCAAAGCTGGAACCACTTCCCCATACTCCCTGTACAGTGAATCTTTAGCAAGCTTTACCACAGGCGATCTCTATGACCATCATGACGCAGAAGGATTTATCACGCTGTTCGGATTGCCGTTAAAAGTACGTGCTTTGAAAATGGCAGAAGTTGAAAAAAAATAACATGCCACCTCAACTTGAACAGAATATCATACAGCAAATGTAGGAAAGATATAGAAAAACCAGCCCCCAGAGCCTTTCATTCCGGCTCTGGGGGCTGGTTTTCATCAATAAAAATGTTTCACACCTCTGGTGACATCCTCTGCATATACCATGGTGCAGCTCTTAATCTCACCCTCTTTATTATACAAAAAGGCAATGGCAAGATGTGGTTCCTCTGGAACTGCAAAGTTATTCTCCTCCAGCTCCTTATCAGAGATCGTAACATACTTTCCTTTTTTAAGTTTATACTTCCCTGTTACAACTGTACCATCTTCTAACTTATCTTTGACTTTGTAATTTCCATAGAACAGACCATCCTTCACCTTGAATTTCTGATCTGTGTCCACCTTATCTCCAAGAACAATCGTCTGATGACCGGTTCCATTGGGAACGTCCTCGCTCCACTGGCCGTCATACACTTCCTGGTACAGGCTCCCATCATCGGTTCGGTCACTGACATAAAACCATACGCCATCACCTTCCCGCTTTCCATCCTTATATTCACCAAAGTACCATTGTTTGCAGTCACAGTCTTCAAAAACATAGAGACCAATCCCTGTACCACTGTTTCCTCCATCTGGAAAATAAAGGTACTTTCCCTCTTCTCCGGCCATCCTAATAAGAGCCCTTCCATTTTTGCTCTTCTGAAGTTTGTTTAAAGCTTCGGCATCGTCCTCTTCTATCGCTTGCCTGGCAGCCTCCATCACCTCATTATACCGTTTCTTCTCATCAGCTTCCTGATTTAATTTCTCTTTCGCTTCCTGTAATTCTTTATCTTTTGGAGTCTGCTCCAACGCCTGATCCATCGCTTTCTGAGCCTCATCATAGCTGTTTCCCTCTGCATAATACTCTGCCTGCTGCTGAAACTCTTTTGCTGCTGCTCTCTGCTCATCTGTAGTACAGCCGGTAACAAACATCATTGCAGCCGCTGCAAGGACACCTGCTGTGGCAAATTTGCTCTGCTTTCTCATGCTCCTGCCTCCAATCATTACCTCTGCGTCTAATATTCAGTTACTGATCCCCTGTTTGGCCACTCCTTCTCTAACGTTTCAACTGTGCAAGTATATCCTCTTTCAACTGCAATCCCAGATCTTTCATGCGCCTGCTTGCAGATGCCGAGGTCAGAACGCTTGCCAAAAACTTAGAAGCAATCTCATACTGTTCAAAATGAAAAGCCATATAAGCAAGGATATAATCTAACGTGCTCTGTTCCATTCCGCACATTGGATAATCTTCCTTGGTAATTGCCTTACAAAATCCGTCAAATGCCTCACGATAAAAAGCATCCTCTTCCTTCTTACATTCTTCCAGTGCTGCTTTATTCTCCGTTGCATTCCTGGACATTGTTTCCGCTTTTCCACGCATCAACCATGCAATTTTCAGACATGTGTAAGCCTTCTCACTATCCTTACCCTTCTTGACTACCGTATTCATCAAAGATAATTTGTAACGATCGATAGCCTCATCATACGTAAAGGTAGCTCCTTCTGGAACATTGCTTCCCTGAAACTGACTTGAAATCTGCTCCCGAATTAGCCGAACTTGCGCAGGTAAAATCTGATCAAAATAACGGTTCATAGCGGTATAGCCGCAGTTTGGACAGGAGGTTACATCATATTTTAAAGTATCAATATATTGGAATCTGGGCCGCAAATCCTGATCTGGCTCCAAACGCTTCACTCTTCCGTTCTTGACCACCTTTGTCTTGAATACCTGGTCACACACCTTACAGCGCACGGTTTTCGCCAAAAGAAATTCTTCCTCTGGAGGAATCTTTTGCTCCTCTGGCTTTTCATCCCCCTTTTTTTCACTCTCCTTCTGCTCATCCTCAAACAACTGCATGGATTCCGCAGACTTTAAACCAAATTTTTCTAAACCTGAAAATATACCCATGGTATGTTTCCTCCTCTTCCTGCTGCTGAACCCTATGTCGGCAGCTTATACGAACTCTTCAAAGACACAATCCGATTAAATACCAGCGCGTCCGGCTTGGAATCCTTCGCATCCACACAGAAAAATCCCTGCCTTACAAACTGAAAGCTGTCATAAGGCTTTGCCTGCGCCAATTCTGGCTCTATATAACATTCCTTTAAAACAGTAAGTGAATCTGGATTTAAATTAAGACTTCCATCTTCCTTATTATAAACACCTTTTTCTTCATCCACCAGATTTTCATAGAGACGCACCTCACACTTTACAGCAAAAGGTACTGGAACCCAGTGAATGGTACCCTTAACTTTTCGTCCAGTAAAACCACTTCCAGCCTTCGTCTCAGGATCATAAGTACAATGCACCTCTGTGATATTTCCATCCTCATCTTTGACGAAACTCTCACACTTTACAAAATAGGCATGCATCAGGCGCACTTCATTTCCAGGAAACAACCGAAAATACTTCTTTGGCGGTTCTTCCATAAAATCTTCCCGCTCAATATACAATTCCCTGCAAAATGGTATTTTGCGCGTTCCCAATGCTTCATTTTCTAAATTATTTGCTGCATCCAGATATTCTACTTGTCCTTCCGGATAATTGTCGATTACCAGCTTAATTGGATTCAATGTTGCCATCATCCTTGAACGGCTGAGTTTTAAATCCTCCCGGATGCAGTATTCCAACATGGCATAATCTACCGAACTGTTCGCCTTGGACACTCCACAAAGTTCTACAAACTTGCGGATAGAATCTGGGGTAAACCCACGCCTGCGCAGCGCTGCAATGGAAACCAACCTGGGATCATCCCAGCCATCTACAATTCCATCTTCCACCAGTTTCTTAATATATCGCTTCCCTGTCACCACATTGGTAAGATATAACTTGGCAAACTCAATCTGCTTAGGGGGATTCTCATATTCCAATTCCCGTACCACCCAGTCATACAATGGCCTGTGATCCTCGAACTCCAATGTACAGATCGAGTGACTGATCCCCTCAATCGCATCCTCAATTGGGTGTGCAAAATCATACATCGGATAAATACACCATCGATCCCCAGTATTGTGATGTGTCATACGAGCTACTCGATAGAGAATCGGATCCCTCATATTGATATTTGGAGACGTCATATCAATTCTAGCCCGCAGCACCATTTCGCCATCCTCATATTTGCCATTCTTCATCTCTTCAAACAATCTTAGATTTTCTTCGATACTTCTTCCTGCCGCTGGGTCTTCCTTTCCTGGCTCTGTCAAAGTGCCTCTGTATTCTCGGATCTGATCCGCACTCAATTCCGATACATAGGCTTTTCCTTTTTGAATCAGCTTCACCGCCGCCTCATACATTTGTTCAAAATAATCAGACGCAAAAAAGAGACGATCCTCCCAGTCTGCCCCCAGCCATTGAATATCTTCCTTAATAGATTCTACAAATTCTGTCTTCTCCTTTGTAGGATTGGTATCATCAAAACGCATATTGAATTTCCCATGATACTTCTCCGCCAGCCCATAATTCAACAGAATAGATTTGGCATGTCCAATATGAAGATAACCATTTGGCTCCGGTGGAAAACGGGTGCGCACCGTCTCACAGTGTCCTTCCTTAATATCTTCCTCTATAATCTGTTCAATAAAATTCCTGGAAACTATTTCGCTTTCCATCTGTACTCCTCCTGGTTTTGTATTCTAAATTTCAGTTCCGACGCAGTGCGAAAATTATTTTGTATAGGGTTAGGGTGTCAAAAGGTCCATTTTCATTGCAGAGCAAATTTTTCAAGATTGTGCTACAATGTCTTGAGGCGATGCGGCGCATCGTTGATAGAGATTGTAGTGCAAGATTGGTAAAATTGGCCTGCAAGGGAATTTCAGACCTTTCGACACCCTAATCTTTCTAGAAAATCCGATAGAATTTCCTATAAAAGAACAAAACAGACTCAGATCTGCTTCTGACATACATTATAAATTTTAATTTCTTATTTGTCAATGAATGCCTATATTCCTGCGCCATCAGCTCCGCCGGATATGCTGATGTGTAAAAAGATGGTCTTGACAATATTCATAATTCCCCTCACATTTAGAACAAAAACGAAACTCCAATTCCGCACCATCCTCTTCCGTCCTTCCACAAATAGCACATTTATGCTTGGTGACCCCCTGGGCACTGCGCATCTGCTGACGGTAAACCTGTTTTCTGTGAATCTCTTTGGGCGAAATCCTGTGATAATTCCTCGTACTAAAAAAGAATATGAGAAAATTTAAAAGGGATGCAAGAATCGCCACCTTTCCAGCCCAATTGCTGACAAGAAACGAAAACCCCAGCCACACAGCATCTACAATCCCAAGCCATTTCGCCTTAATGGGAATAATAAAATATAGACGAAATTCCACATTGGGAAAAATCGCCGCAAATGCCAAAAACAAAGACATTGTAACATATCCTGTGCTGAAATAATATCCAATTCCAGTCACTGGTATCTTAGTAAAAATAAAGTAAACACCATACAAAAGAAATGACCCCAGCACGGAGAACAACAGTCCGCCAATCAGATATACATTGTAACGAAACGTTCCAATGGCCTGTTCAAGAGAGGTTCCAATAAAATAATAACAGGACAGGAAAAAAATCAAAAATAATATGTTCACTGCTGGAGGAATCAATATCCAAGATACTAAGCGCCAAACCTGTCCTCTAAGAATCATATAAGGTTCCAGTGTAAGCATCTGCTGCACCTGGGGCATGGTATATTGTATGATAAAGCCCAGCACCCAGGCGCCAATCAGCCAAAATGTCAGGTTTGGGATTGCGAATCTGCCAAATTTCCGCTCCATCTTATTCAGAAAATTCATAATGCACCTCACTCATATATATTAGTTTTCATTATAAATTTTCTCACTCCCTTTGTCAACGAGTGGAACACAGTTCATAAAAACTTTATATTTACTTCTGGCTGCTCCAATCATCGAAACTCTGCCACTTATTACGTCCATTGGAGACCTCCCAACCATTTTGGTTGTCACGGTCTTGCTCATTCTCCCAGCGCTCTGAATCCTCTGGATTTTGATCCTCCCTCCAATCATCCTGATCTTCTGGCTCTCTGTCCTCTCTCCAGTCCTCCTGGTCCTCCGGCTCTCTGTCCTCCTCCCAGTTCTGTGCCTCTTCACGAGAATCCCAATCCTCTGGTTCCTCCCAGCCATTGGGAGTGTTTCCTACGGGGTACTGCATACGCTCCTCGGCACCTAAATTCCTTGGTTGTATCGTCGCTGGAATGCACAGTTCATCGCCAATCTGAAGATTATATACATCCACAAAAGGATTGGCAAACATAAGCTGCCCCACACTTACATGATATTTTTTTCCCAACTGATATAGTGTATCTCCTTTTTGTATTACATGGATAATTCCTCTGCATGGTCCGCCAGGATAAATCGGCCCGATGGGAATGGGTATGATTCTTGCCATAATTTTCTTTCCTCCGTGATAAATTTCCATCTTTTCCTTACCGTTATTATATTCCATTTCTTTAAAACAGTTCTAATCCCCGCGGTGGATCATAAAATATTTCATGATACGCGATATAGGCACTATTTCACAAAAGGCTCTAAGAAAAACTTTCACATCTTCTAAACATTCTATAAAATATTAGAAATGAATTGTTTTTTGTAATTTCCTGTCGTATAATAAACGTTGCTTGATTTTTGTGAAATTACATTTTAATAGGAAGAAACTGTAAAAATATTTTGCACTAGTGTATTGACCGCCTAACATTTAGACTAATTACGCAGAATGAATTTTCATTCTGCAAGGCAGATTTTTGACGGCGTAGCGGTGGCTACGACTAGAAAATCTAACGCAGCAGATGGAAATTCAGGCAAGTAATTGGTCTGATTGTCAGGTGGTCAATACACTAGAATAAATTTTGCTCACAGCATTTTCAAAAAGAAAACGCCTATGAGCTTTGGAGGAATTGATATGGGAAAAGAAAATTTACACCGGCTGGGCATTGATATCGGCTCAACTACTGTAAAAATTGCCATCTTAAACCAGGAGAATGAAATGGTCTTTGCTGATTACGAAAGACATTTCGCAAATATCCGGGAAACCCTTTCCGATCTGCTTTCAAAGGCACAGGACGCTCTTGGAAATATATATTTGTCACCCATGATTACTGGTTCTGGCGGACTGACTTTAGCAAAACATCTGGAAATTCCATTTGTTCAGGAAGTCATTGCCGTTTCCAGCGCACTACAAGACTATGCCCCACAGACAGATGTGGCCATTGAATTAGGCGGCGAAGATGCCAAAATCATCTATTTTGAAGGGGGAAACGTAGAACAACGTATGAATGGCATTTGCGCCGGAGGTACAGGCTCTTTTATCGATCAGATGGCCTCTCTCCTTCAGACAGACGCCACTGGGCTAAACACGTATGCCAAAAATTATAAGGCTCTTTACCCCATTGCGGCTCGCTGCGGCGTCTTTGCCAAATCCGATATTCAGCCTCTGATTAACGAGGGAGCTTCCAAAGAGGATTTATCTGCATCGATTTTCCAGGCAGTGGTCAATCAAACCATTTCTGGGCTTGCCTGCGGAAAACCCATTCGCGGACATGTGGCATTCTTAGGTGGTCCTTTGCATTTTTTGTCTGAATTAAAAGAATCTTTTATCCGCACTCTAAAACTGGATGAGGCGCACATCATCGCCCCAAAACACTCTCATCTGTTTGCCGCTCTGGGCTCTGCCTTAAATTACAAACCCGAAGTGGCTATGGAATTGAAATACATTTTATCGAAACTTTCATCCGATATACAGATGGAATTTGAGGTAGAACGGATGGAGCCTCTATTTGCAAGCCAAGAAGATTACCAACGATTTTTAAAACGCCATGGACGGCACCATGTCCTTGCCAGCCCTCTCTGTACTTATCAGGGAAAATGTTTTCTTGGCATTGATGCTGGTTCCACCACTACAAAGGTTGCTCTTGTGGGGGAAGACGGATCTCTATTGTATTCTTTCTACAGTAGCAATAACGGTAATCCTCTGGCAACTGCCACCCTTGCCCTAAAGGAAATCCATAGCCTTCTGCCAGAACAAGCCCAAATTGTCCACTCCTGTTCCACCGGATATGGGGAAGCGCTGTTAAAATCCGCTTTTATGTTGGATGAAGGGGAAGTAGAAACTGTGGCCCATTATTACGCTGCTGCTTTCTTTAACCCCGAAGTTGACTGCATCTTAGATATCGGTGGGCAGGATATGAAATGTATCAAAATCAAAAACCAGACTGTGGACAGTGTACAACTCAACGAAGCATGTTCTTCCGGTTGTGGCTCCTTTATTGAGACCTTTGCGAAATCTCTAAACTACTCTGTGGAGGATTTTGCACAGGCTGCTTTGTTTGCAGAAAATCCCATTGATCTTGGCACACGCTGTACCGTATTTATGAATTCCAAGGTAAAACAGGCGCAAAAAGAAGGAGCGGAAGTGGCAGACATCTCCGCCGGACTTGCCTACTCTGTCATCAAAAATGCACTGTATAAAGTGATCAAAGTCAGTGATGCCAAGGATTTAGGCAAACACATTGTTGTGCAGGGCGGAACTTTTTACAACAATGCCGTTTTACGCAGTTTTGAGAAGATATCTGGCTGTGAAGCCATACGTCCAGACATTGCCGGAATTATGGGAGCCTTTGGAGCTGCTCTGATTGCCAGAGAACGTTATGAAGATCACCCAGACACCACCATGCTTCCCATCCAAGATATTGAAAACCTGAAGGTTGAGACAAATTTATCTCGTTGTCAGGGATGCACCAACCATTGTCTTTTGACCATCAATCGTTTTTCCGAAAACCGAACATTTATCACTGGAAATCGTTGTGAGAAGGGTCTTGGCAAAGAGAAAAATAAAGAACAGATCCCCAACCTTTTTGAATATAAAAATCATCGTATTTTTGATTATCCGCCTCTCACCGCAAAAGAGGCTTCACGAGGAACCGTGGGAATCCCCAGAGTTTTGAATATGTACGAAAATTACCCTTTTTGGGCGATATTTTTCCGCACCCTTGGATTCCAAACGCTGCTTTCTCCCCAGTCCACCAGGAACCTATATGAGATGGGTATTGAATCCATCCCCAGCGAATCGGAATGTTACCCTGCAAAACTTGCTCATGGCCATGTAGCCTGGTTGATTCAAAAGCAGGCAGATTTTATTTTCTATCCCTGCATTCCATACGAAAGAGATGAATTTCCGGATTCCAACAATCACTATAACTGCCCCATTGTCACCTCCTATGCAGAAAATATTAAGAACAACGTGGATGAAATTACCTCTGGAAAGGTTCGTTTTCTCAACCCATTTCTTTCTTTTGCCTCTGAGGAAGTCCTTTCCAATCAGCTCGTACAGGTATTTTCACAGGAATTTTCCATTCCTGCCAAGGAGGTAAAAGCTGCCGCTGCCGCAGGCTGGCAGGAACTTAACCAAATACGTCAAGAGATCCGCCAAAAAGGAGAAGAAACTCTAAAATATATGGAAGAAACTGGACATCGGGGCATTGTCCTTGCTGGACGTCCCTACCATATAGATCCAGAAATCAACCACGGAATCCCCGAACTTATCAACTCTTATGGCATTGCCGTACTGACAGAAGATTCCATCTCCCATCTGCAAAAAGTGGAGCGCCCCCTGATGGTTATGGACCAGTGGATGTACCATTCTAGATTGTATGCTGCTGCAAATTATGTAAAAACGAGGGACGATCTGGACTTTATCCAGCTTAACTCCTTTGGCTGCGGACTGGACGCTGTCACCACAGACCAGGTAAATGACATTTTGTCCAAATCTGGCAAAATCTATACCTGTTTAAAGATTGACGAGGTCAACAATCTGGGGGCTGCCCGCATCCGTATTCGTTCCCTGCTGTCAGCCCTGCGCGTGAAAGAAAAACAGAAAAAATACCGTGCCATCGTACCCTCAGATTTCAAACGTGTGGTATTTACAGAGGAAATGCGGAAAAACTATACGATCCTCTGCCCCCAAATGTCTCCCATCCATTTTGAATTGCTGGAGCCTGCTTTCTTGGCCAGTGGCTATCATATGGTTGTCTTGGAAAACCAGGGAAAGACCGCAGTAGATACCGGCCTAAAATATGTAAATAACGACGCCTGTTACCCCTCCCTGATTGTGGTAGGACAGATTATGGACGCCTTGTTATCTGGAAAATATGATTTAAATAGAACTGCGGTCATCATCACCCAGACTGGCGGAGGATGCCGTGCTTCCAACTATATTGGATTTATCCGCCGTGCCCTGGAAAAGGCTGGTTGCCCAGATCTTCCAGTTATCTCCCTGAACTTAAGCGGATTGGAGGGAAATCCAGGCTTCAAACTCACGCTTCCGCTTCTTCAAAAGGGACTGTATGCGCTGATTTTTGGAGATATCTTTATGCGCTGCCTGTATCGCACCAGACCCTATGAATCTGTTCCTGGCACAGCCAACGCCCTTCACCAGAAATGGAAACAAAAGTGCATTGAGCTTGTTTCCAGCAAAAAAATGATTTCCCATCGGAAATTTAAACAATATTGTCGGGAGATCATCCAGGATTTTGATCACCTCCCCATGACAGGAGAACGGAAACCTCGTGTGGGTATCGTTGGAGAAATCCTGGTAAAATTCTTGCCTGCCGCCAACAATTATCTGGTGGATTTGTTGGAAGCAGAAGGAGCAGAGGCAGTCGTGCCAGATCTGACAGATTTCTTGCTCTACTGCTTCTACAACAATAATTTCAAAGCAGACCACTTGGGCGCAAAAAAATCCACTGCAAGAAATGCCAATTTTGGTATCAAAACATTGGAATGGTTGCGCAGCGCTGCACGAAGTGAATTTGAAAAAAGCCAGAATTTTGATGTTCCAGCCCGAATTGAGACCCTTGCAAAGTACGCAAATCCAATTGTCTCTCTGGGAAATCAGACTGGGGAAGGCTGGTTCTTAACTGCCGAAATGCTTGAACTCATCCACTCTGGCACGAATAATATTGTGTGTGCACAGCCCTTTGGTTGTCTGCCAAACCATGTAGTGGGAAAAGGTGTTATCAAAGAAATTCGACATCAATACCCCTTGTCCAATATTGTGGCCATTGACTATGATCCTGGAGCTTCCGAGGTCAACCAGTTAAACAGAATTAAACTGATGCTGTCCACAGCACAGAAAAACCTGGCAAAACAACAAAAAAACGAAGACATTTAAAAAGTCTTCTGAATCTTGAAGTAAATCCTCCTCCTTTTTCGTTATATTTATTAGAACAACAAAAAGGAGGAATTTACATATGAAGCGAAATAAAATTTTAACTGTTATTCTGGGCATTGCCATTCTCTCAGGCATAATCTGCTCTGGCGTGGTAATTGCCCAAGGAATCCAAGCAGGAAAAAACCAACCTCAACAATCACGCACCCACCAAAGAGAAAAAATCGATGTTCCCCAAGCCTGGAAACTGGAAAAGACAAAACTGGAAAAATTTTCGGAAGCCTCCATTTCTATAGATTACAGTAATTTTTCCATCCTTCCCGCAGACGATTACTATCTGGAATACCGTCTGGATGGTTCCAGCAGTGAGCCTCAGTACGACATTTCCAATGGCAAATTTTCTTTTCGTGAAGGAGAGACTCAGCCAAACTACTTTTCTGGCTTCCACTTCTTCTTTAATTCTGGTAGCTTTTCCTCCAACCAAGGTCCTTTCTACCTGAACCTGTATGTCCCAGAAGAACACTATTTTGACTTGCTGGAAATCACCACTGAAAGCGGCGATGTGGAACTGGGAGATCTGCAAGGCAAGCAAGTTGATATAAATGCAGATTATGGAGCCTTAAACCTGAAAAGCTTCCAAGGTGAAAATCTTTCTATCCTGGCGGAATCTGGCAATATTAAGATCGGCGACATAGACTGTGAGAATCTGAATTTTAGAGATGAATATGGGGATATCTCTGGAGATTCCTTTCAAGTATCTGGAGAAACTACCATCAAACTTGAAAGTGGCAACCTAGACTTGGCTAAACTAGACACCGATTCCCTGACACTGACCAATGCGTATGGCCAATGCTCTATTGATGAGACCACGCTCAAAAACAGTAACATCTTCATGGAATCTGGCAACCTTACCTTGCACAAATCCTCTCTTGGAATGACGGAGATCCACAGCTCCTATGGAGATGTCACGTTGAATCTGGCTGATGACATATCTGATTACAATTATGACTTAAATACAGAATACGGCGGTGTAAGTCTGAACAATGAGACTCTTACGATGAACGAAGACAATGAAATCCATTATCAAAAGGACAATGGACAGAAAAGTGAGATCCGCATCACCTGTGAAAGCGGCAATATAAAGATTCGATAACAAGATCCAATCATTGGATTACTCCAACCAGCGTGCGTGAACATTTGATACCCCTTTGTCAAAGAGCTGTGCATTCGGAATAAGCTCCCCCGAATGCACAGCCCTTTTTAGTGTGTACTTGAAAATTCATGTCTGCCCTTCTGCATCCCGTCCCACACTTGAAAAACCTTTAAAAACATTCCTTGTACTCACAGCAATAACAAAAGAAATCACTCCAGCGAATAAAATAACTGCATATTCATACCCCTTGCACACCTCAAACAACACCCCATAAAAAGCATTCCCAAGAGGCTGCGCACACATGGAAAATGTAAAGATAACTGCAATCACCTTACCAATCATATTTTGGGGCGTTTCTGTCTGGACAAAAGACATCATTTGAACCATAAAAATTGTTGAACACACCATAATGAAAAAGCAGCATATCGTCATAACAACATAGTGAATCATTGCCGATGATGAAATGATTAACACAATCCCCATGGGAAATACAAAACCTGCACAGGCGATAATGAAATTTCCCGTCCTTTGAATGTTGAGTTTTTTACCAAAAACACCTGCACTAATACCTCCTGCAAGTCCTCCAGCAGCCAATGCTCCCTGAGCAAACCCATACAGGGTATTGGCCAAAGTATGTTCTAACGCCAACACTTCCGTTACCATATACGGTAACCCCACCACAATCATAGCAGATAAAAACAAATTAATGCAAAAGATCACGATCAATCCTTTTCCAATCACTGGCTGTTCCTTTCCGATAAACCGAACGCTCTCTCCAAAATCTTTTTTTACAATTTGAAATACACTGCCGCTGCTCTCCTGTTTTACAAATGGAATCTTAATAAAAATCTCCATCACCGCAGACAACACAAAACATACCATACAGACCCACAGCACAGATTTCAATCCATAAGCGCTGTATAAGATCCCGCCAAGAACAGGCCCAAGCAGAGAAGAAAATGAACTTATGGTGTTGATTACAGAATTTGCCGCCATGAAATGTTCTTGACTCACCAACGCTGGAACACTTGCCTGAACGGAGGGCTGATATGCTCCTGCAATACCATATAAAATCATCAGCGTAACCGTCAAAAGCAAAACGATATTTACCACACCCATCAATACAGAAAAAACTGCAATCACGATTGCTGTAAAAAAATCCAACGCCACCATGATATTTTTCTTATTCACTCGGTCCGCAAAAATACCGCCAATGGGCGATAATAAAATTGCAGGGATAAATGCACAGGCAGTAACCGTCCCATACAGCGCAGAAGACCCCGTACAATTCAGCAAATACAACGGCAGGGCAAATCTGATTGCTGCATTGCCAAATAATGAAATAATCTGCCCTAATACAACCAGTGTAAAGTCTCTCGTAAATAATTTAGACTCCATTTTCATTCCTCTCTTTCTTACATACCGCATCGCGGTATGTATTAATTTATAAATTTGGGGACACTGTGTAAAAACACTTACACAACATCCCTATTTATCTATTTTTTTGAAATATAGATGTAAGCTCCTGCAATCGCGAAAGCATCTCATCATCCACAATATCCAAGCCAAACCCCTGCATCATTTGACGAAAGATCATAAATTTCCGGTAAGATTCCTCCTCAGAATCATGAAATATCATAGGATTCATCCACAGATTTGCAACAAGCATCATAAGCTCTGCAAATTCTGCCGGATATTCTGTCTGTATGCTTCCATCTGCAATCCCTTGTCTCACAATGGGCAAAATATATTTTGGCGCTGCCTCTCTAATCGTTTCATGAAACATGCTGAAAAACAGCCTTGGATTACTTAAATCTGGGGCCACGGTAAAGATCTCATCCTGAACATGTCTGCAAAGAGATTCCTTAAAAATAGCCTTAAGCTTTTGTTCTCCATTCAAATCCGCGCGATCGCGGATCTGTGCAAGAAGACGATTGGATTCTGCCATCATTCGATCTGTAACAGCGACCAGAACATCCTCCTTGGACTTAAAATGGTGATAAATGGCGCCTTTGCTCAGTCCGCCTAACTGATCAATGATGTCCTGAATTGAGGTATGTTCGTAACCTTGTTCCATAAACAAGCGAAAGGCCACATCCAGAATCCGATTGACAGTCTCCTCTGGGTGCTTATTTCTGGCCATTTCCATTTCACCTCCAAACATACTAATGGTATGTTTATATTATCATACCTTTGGTATGTTGTCAATCATTTGATTTCCTTAGCCAAAAAAATGTGAGAGGACCTACGCTGCATAAAGGATAACTATCACATCTCTATGCAGCAGCCCTCTCACATGGTTTCTTTTACTGTTTACACGTTGATTTCTGCCGTCATTCCCAGCGCTTCCCGATTCTGTTCCAACACTGGATTTACCAACTGGGCAAGGAACTTGTCCACCTGAATAGGTGCGCGTCCCACATACCTAGAAGGATCCATGGATTGTTCCAGTTCTTCCAATGTCAGATTAAATGCCGGATCTGCGGCAATCAGTTCCAGCAGATTGTTGTCTTTGCCTTCCACTTTGACATTTTTCCCTGCCTCCATGGAGAGCTGTCGGATCTTTTCATGCATCTCCTGTCGGCTGGCTCCGTTCTTTACTGCATCCATCATAATATTTTCTGTAGCCATAAACGGCAGTTCTGCCATCATATGCTTGCGGATCACTTTGTCGTAAACCACCAGTCCATCCACCACGTTCAGACACAGATCTAGAATGCCATCCACCGCAAGAAATCCTTCTGGAATGGATAAGCGTTTATTGGCCGAATCATCCAGTGTCCGCTCAAACCACTGCGTTGCAGAGGTAATCGCTGGATTTAAGGCATCCACCATCACATAGCGGGCCAGAGAAGCAATACGCTCACTTCTCATTGGATTCCGTTTGTATGCCATGGCGGAGGATCCAATCTGATTTTTCTCAAAAGGTTCCTCCACCTCTTTCAAATGCTGAAGGAGACGGATATCATTGGACATTTTATGCGCGCTGGCAGCAATGCCCGCCAATATATTTGCCACACGGGTATCAACTTTTCTGGAATAAGTCTGGCCAGATACGGCATAACACTCCTCAAAGCCCATCTTTTTCGCAATCATGGGGTCAATTTTATCTATTGTCTCCTGATCTCCTGCAAACAGTTCCTGGAAACTGGCCTGCGTACCAGTGGTCCCCTTAGAACCTAAGAGCTTCAGACTCCCCATCACATATTCCAAATCCTCCAAGTCCATCAAAAACTCCTGAAGCCACAAAGTTGCCCGCTTCCCCACTGTGGTCGGCTGTGCTGGCTGAAAATGGGTGAATGCCAGAGTTGGCAGCTCTTTGTAAGTATCTGCAAACTTTGCCAGCTCAGCAATCACATTGACCAGTTTTTTATGCACTAATTTCAGAGCCTGATGCATCACAATGATATCTGTATTATCTCCCACATAGCAGGAAGTCGCTCCCAGATGGATGATTCCCGCCGCTTTGGGGCACTGCTGTCCATATGCATACACATGACTCATCACATCATGCCGCACCAGCTTTTCCCGCTCTTTTGCAACCTCATAATTGATATCGTCTACATGACTTTTCAATTCATCGATCTGTTCCTGTGTGATCACGGGCTGTCCATTTTCGCTTAATCCTAGCTCCATCTCTGTCTCTGCAAGCGCAATCCACAACTTTCTCCAGGTACGAAATTTCATATCTGGAGAAAAAATATACTGCATCTCTTTACTTGCATACCGCTCCGACAAGGGACTGTTATATCTGTCTGTTGACATAATTTCCTCCATTCTGCGTGCCTCCCTGGCATCACAGGTCGTTCTTTATTCTCTTAACACGTTCTTTCCATGTTGGCATCCTGTTCTCTATCCCGAATATTACTCCGTCGATATATTATGCAAAAGCTTTGCCAGTCAACAGCTCATATGCCTCTTTATATTTCTCCACTGTCCGTGTTACAACTTCTTCTGGAAGAAGATAATCGCTGTCTGGGTTCTCCTTAAGCCAGTCCCTTACAAACTGCTTGTCAAAAGAAGGCTGAGAATTCCCTGGCACATATCCTTCCAGTGGCCAGAATCTGGAACTGTCTGGTGTCAACATTTCGTCTCCCAGAACTACATTTCCATTCTCGTCCAATCCAAATTCAAACTTGGTATCTGCAATGATAATCCCCTTGCTGCGGGCATATTCAGCACATTTCTTATACAAAGAAAGCGTACATTCCTTGATCGTCTCTGCATACTCTGCACCTTTTCCTGGATGCAGCTTTTCTAAGATTTCCACTGTATCTTCAAATGTAATATGCTCATCATGAAGCCCCAAATCCGCTTTTGTGGTGGGGGTATAAATCGGCTCTGGCAATTGATCCGATTCTTTCAAGCCTTCTGGCAGACGGATTCCACAGACTGTGCCATCCTTCTGATAACTCTCCCAGCCGCTCCCTGTAATATAACCTCGCACAATACATTCCACTGGAAGCATTTGAAGCTTCTTGCACTTCATGCTGTTGCCATCAAATTCCTGGCTGCGGAAAAATTCTGGCATGTCTGCAACATTCGTAGAAAGCATGTGGTTCGGCACAATATCTCTGGTAAAATCAAACCAGAACTTTGACATCTGTGTGAGAATGGCTCCTTTCTGTGTTATCTTGTTCTTTAAAATCACGTCAAAAGCGGATATTCTATCCGTCGCCACGATAATCATACTGTCGCCAGTGTCATAGACCTCACGCACTTTTCCTTCTTTTACCGGCTTAAATTCCTGCATATTCATTGCATCCTCCATTCTACTGCTGTCTTTTTATCGCTTTACCAAAAGAGATTTTCCTGTCATTTCCTCCGGCTGCTCCATACCCATGATTTCAATCAGTGTTGGAGCGATGTCTGCCAGGCATCCACCTTCTCTTAAAGTATAATTGTCATCATAGTTAATCAAAATAAAGGGAACTGGATTGATCGTATGAGCTGTAAAACTCTCTCCAGTCGTATAATCAATCAACTGTTCTGCATTTCCATGGTCCGCACACAGGAACATAGCCCCATCTACCTCTTTTAAGGCTGCCACAGCTTTTCCTACACAGGCATCCACCGCTTCCACTGCTGCAATTGCCGCTGTTTCCACTCCCGTATGTCCCACCATATCGGGATTTGCAAAGTTAATGATAATCACATCATATTTGTCCGATTTGATAGCTTCCACCAGCTTGTCACAGACTTCATATGCGCTCATCTCTGGCTTCAGGTCATAAGTTGCCACCTTAGGAGAATTTACCAAAATACGGTCCTCACCCTGATTGGGTTCTTCCACTCCGCCGTTAAAGAAAAAGGTAACATGAGCATATTTCTCTGTCTCTGCAATTCTTGCCTGCGTCTTACCATTATCTGCCAAAAACTGTCCGAATGTGTTGGTCAGTTCCACCTTGTGGAATGCAATAGATTTGTTGGGAATGGTCACATCGTACTCTGTGAAGCATACATAGGTCACTTGCTTTCTTGCCCCACGATCAAAGCCGTCAAATTCATCCATGCAGAAGGTTCTGGTAATCTCTCTCGCACGGTCTGGACGGAAATTAAAGAAAATAATCGTGTCTTTATCATTGACTGTGGCGACAGGCTCTCCATCCTTCTCCACAACGGTTGGAATTACAAACTCATCTGTCACGTCCTGAGCATAGGAAGCTGCCACTGCCTCAACTGCATTGGGTACACGATTTCCCTCTCCAGCAGCGATGGCACGGTATGCTTTCTCCACGCGATCCCACCGGTTATCCCTGTCCATAGCATAATAACGGCCGGAAACCGTGGCAATCTGTCCTACACCGATCTCTTTCATTTTCTCTTCCAACTCTTCCATATAGCCTTTGCCAGACGTAGGCGCTGTATCTCGGCCATCCAGGAAACAATGCACATAAACCTTCTGTATCCCCTCTCTCCTTGCCATTTCCAGCAGGCCATACAGATGCGTGTTATGGCTGTGCACACCACCATCTGACAACAAACCATACAGATGCAGCGCAGAATCATTGTCAATTACATTTTTCATGCCTGCCAACAATGCTTCATTCTTGAAAAAATCACCATCCTCAATCTCCTTGGTAATTCTGGTCAATTCCTGGTATACAATTCTTCCAGCACCCATATTCAAATGTCCTACCTCGGAATTTCCCATCTGTCCGTCTGGAAGTCCTACAGCAAGACCGCTTGCATTTCCTCTGACAAAGGGGTACTCCTTCATCAAACCGTCAATATTTGGGGTTTTTGCCTGATATACCGCATTTGCCTCATGCTTTTCATTTAAACCAAATCCATCCAAAATCATCAATACAGTAGGTTTTTTACTCATAATGTCCTCCTTTTTCCTGTTTCTATCCAAAAAATGAAACTATCTAATTAGTTTTCAACCGTTTTTATTTTATCACGGGAAATGTAAAAAAACAACTCTAACTGAAACGTACAAACCCTATTTCCCATCCCATCTATGGAACTTCCGTCACAGTTCCGTCGCTGCCTACCGAAACTCCTGGCGCTGAGATTCGCTGCATAAAATCCAAAATCCGCTGCTTCTCCTCTGGTTCCTCCACCAGAGAGGTGACACATCCCTTCTGGACACAGGGCAAGAATCGGAAATCTATCTTATTGGTATCTGTATGAATCACCACCTGGGACAAGCCTGTATCAATGTTCTTATCGTTAAACCAATAATTTCCCAAACTATAAATCACTGGTTTTCCATTAAAATAATCAAATCCTTGAAGACAATGTGTGTGGCCACCAATAATCACATCCGCGCCTGCGTCCACAAATGCCTGGCCAAGCTCCGTCTGATCTCTTCCATAATCGTTCGTGTTCTCAGTTCCCCAGTGGACAAAGACAATCACATAGTCACTGAGCGTTCTTGCCTGCTGAATCACAGAGACAAATTTATCTGGATTTAAGGTTTTTAATACGCCAGCCATATCGTCCGTAGCCTCTTTCGTATAATTCAACGTTCGCTCAATCTGGGTGGCAGAGACCATGGCTATCTTCCTCCCATTTGCAATAAAATATACCGGTTTCATGGCCTCCTCTAAGTTTCTGCCAGCACCCACATACGGAATCTCTGCCTGTTTCACCGTCTCCAGGGTATCTAACAGCGCTTCTTCCCCATAATCCCAGACATGATTATTGGCAAGGGACAAAATATCTGTTCCTAACTCGGCAATCGCCTGAACCCGCTCTGGATTCGCCCGAAACGTGTATGCTTTTCCCTTCAGAGGCATCCCTCGGTTACTATATGTAAATTCATTATTGATCATCAAGATATCTGCTGACTGCATTTCCTCCAACAATGCTTTCGAAAAGCAATCCTGAATTCCTCTCGGCTGACGGTCTAGATACCTGGTGGTACTCCACCCTTCAGCCAGATTGATATCCCCAGTAAAATCCAAAATCACCTGATTTTCTTTTGCACATTCTTTTTCATATACCTTTTCAAGATAGGTCTCCTTGCCTCCTGTGGAACGACAATAATCCACCCAGAGCACATGCATGGATTTACCTGTCAGTTCATACCAACATTCCATATCCAGTTCCGTTTCCAGAACTGCCTGTTGAATCTTTGAAAGATTTTCCATTCCATATCGTTCAAAAAACCATTGAAAAAAAGTTTCATCCACTGGATAAGTTCCCGCCAATCCCTCCTGACTATGCGCTAAAATCTCCTGGATTGCCTGATCCTTAGATACTTCCAAACGCTCCTGTTCCTCTTTTTCACGTTTTTTCTTATTTTCTTCCTCACGATTATCTTCTCTGTTCTCTTTTGGTGCCTTTTCCTGTTTCGCAGAATCCACTTGATCTTCCGTTTTCTTATTGGAATCACTGTTTTTTTCTGGACTCTCCTGCCCAGCCTCCTCTGAAATCATGGACTCTACTGGCTCAAATGTGTCTTCGATTCCGCAGCCGCCTAGCAGCATGTATAGACACAAAACTGCTATCCCATATCTAATCTTTCTCTTACTTCTCTTGTGTATTCTCATTTCTGTACCCATTTCATCAAAATCTGCTAAACTCTATCGTATGATTGTCTCTGTACCTTATCAATTTCCTATTCCCGCCTCATTATCACCATTGTTGTACACATATTGCATGGTTGTCTCTATACCTTATCAAACTTTACTTCTGTCATAAGAATGTATCTGGGACCAGCCCTAAATTGGAGAAAAAGAGCTTTTCTTCCTTTTATAGAAGAAAAGCTCTTTTTATGTATGCTTGGCTATTTCATATCACAGTTTTGCTGAATTTTAACAGCCAGAGCTAAAATTTATCATTATTCTGCAAGTTCAGCCTTTAATGCTTCTGTCAGAGCTGGAACGATCTTATTCAGATCTCCTACAATACCATAATCAGCTACATCAAAGATTGGAGCATCCTCATCCTTGTTGATAGCGATAATGATATCTGCCTCTTCCATACCAGCTACGTGCTGAATTGCTCCAGAGATTCCGATTGCAAAATATAAATTCGGACGAACCGTCTTTCCAGTCTGTCCAACCTGTAAATCTACTGGAAGCCAGCCATTTTCCACTACTGCACGAGAACAGCTTACTGTTCCACCAATCACTGCTGCCAAATCCTTCAACATCTGGAAATTCTCAGCGCTTCCAACACCACGTCCGCCAGATACCAGGATCTTTGCTTCCATAATATCCTCTGTCTCTTTTACAGATTTGATGATATTTAAGATTTCTACATACTTGCTGTCAGGGGTAAATCCAGGATTGTACTCTTCCACAACAGCCTTTGCACCCTTGATTGGCTCAATTTTCTGCATAACACCAGGACGAACCGTAGCCATCTGAGGACGGTTGTCTGGACACGCAATCGTTGCAATTGTATTACCACCAAATGCAGGACGAGTCATCAGCAACTGATTATGCTTCTGTTCATCTTCCTTACCAGGCACTGGATTCAGTGGGAAATCACCGATCTCCAATACGGTACAGTCTGCTGTCAAACCAGTCTTCACTCTTGCTGAAACACGAGGACCTAAATCACGTCCGATTGCAGTCGCACCTACCAGCATAATTTCCGGCTTGTACTGGTCAATCACAGACGCAAGGGCATGTGTATAAGGCTCTGTTCTGTACTCCTTCAATTCTGGATCATCTACTACGATTACTTTGTCAGCGCCATACTCTGCCAACTGGTCTGCCAGTTCCTTCACACCAGAACCAACCAATACCGCTGTCACATCTGTATCTAAATCTTTTGCCAAGTCTTTTGCTTTGCCAAGTAATTCAAAAGCAATTCCGCTCGATACATTGTCTACCTGCTGTGCAAAGAC
>CAJTVT010000003.1 GCA_910580015.1 uncultured Lachnospiraceae bacterium | reverse complement strand
ATCCTGCACGCTTTGGATCTTCTGTAAGCTGTAGGAATCCTCCATAACGCACAGATTGGCTTTCTGGGGACTCGCCGTTTCCTCCATTCAGGTCAAAGTCCACGTGATAGACCTCTCTATCGTAAAATAACTTCAATACAAGGCTTCCATCTGCTTCTACTCTTCCAGAATCATACCTGGATTCGTGCAGCATGTTCTCTTTAAATCCTTCATATAACAGAGGCTGGGCCTGCGCCAGTGTATCGGCTGGCCCCAAAAGACTCTCCGTATCTTCCTCCGCAAGAGTATAGCCTCCGCCTTCCAAATCCTGCTTATAATGCTCTACTGTATATGGAACTTCTGCTGGTTTCCAGGTTGCATACAGAATCCTATCCTCTGAAAACCACTGGATGCTTCCTGACGGGAAAGACCGTCCAGTGCCATCTGCTTTTGTATTCCAGCCATCAAACTGATAGCCTGGTATCGTAGGTCCTTGAGCTAAAATAAAACCTGGCTTATCGTAGCTGATCTCCTCATGGACATTGGCACGGCACTCTTTCTGTTCTTCCTCCAGAACCACATCTGCTCCTCCACAGTCATAAGAGAGGGTGATGTTCTTTTTATATACTCCATAATAGCTGGTGTTCGTTGTCAAGGAGAGCTGGATTCCTGCTGGAATTGCTCCCATATAGCTGTCTTCTTCCAAATCCCAGCCGACAATCTCCCAACCTTCCAATTCCGCAAGTCCTGGAGCGGTCACACTTCCACTTGTAGCGTCTGCGCCAATGGACACAGATTTGCTTTCTTTACGCCCTGCACCACCTGAATAGAAGTCTGCTGTCAGAGTCTTTTGGTAGATGGCATAAAGGGTCAAATCCGTCTCTGCCTCGATCACTTCCCCTTCCTGATAAGTATCTCCTGTGCCATCCTGCTTTGTATTCCAACCTACAAAAGCACATCCAGGACGCTCCAGGGCTTTAGATACCAAGAACCTTGCTGGAAATGTCAACGCCTCCTCATGGACATTCACATAACAGTTTAAGGTCTCTTCCTGTGGCGCTCCCTCCACACCGATTGCCTCATAGGAGAGCGTCACCCCTTTTTGATATACCCCATAAAAGCTTGCATCTTCTGTCAAGGTAAGTTCCGTTCCAGTCTCTATCGTTCCCTGATAACTGATGGGAGAAGGATCCCAACCCACAGGTTCCCAGCCTGCCAATTCCCGAAGTTCTGGCAATTCCAGCTCCTTTAATTCTGGAGTCCTTATGACAGCAGAAGTGGCGCCATCCGCAATTTCAGCTTTTTTCACTTCTTTCTGTCCTGCTTTCCCAGAGTAAAAATCAACGGTAAGGACCTTCTGATACATTGCATACAGCTTGATATCTGTCTCTGCTGACAGGCTCTCTCCTTCTTTATAAGTCACCCCTGTACCATCCTCTTTGGTATTCCATCCAGTAAAAGCATGTCCAGGACGAGTTCCCCCTGCTGCAACGATAAATTCCACAGGAGACACCGTCAGCTTATCATGGATATTGGCACGACACTCCGCTGTTTGCGCCTCCGGGATTCCTTCCGCTCCCTCTGCCATATAGGACAAGGTTATATTTCTTTTATAGATTCCATAGTAATTCACATTCTCTGTCAGGGTAATCTCACTACCTGGAGCAGTTTCCCCCAGATACTGGTCTGTCCTGTCGTCCCATCCCACAGCTTCCCAGCCTTCAATTGGCAAAAGATCAGGAGCGGTTATCGTACCACTGGCAACACCCTCAGCCAGAAGTACGGATTTTACTTCTTTCTTACCTGCACTGCCAGAGTAGAAATTAGCGGCAAGAGCCCTCTTATATATCGCATAAAGAGTCATATCCTTGTCCGACCTTAACAAATCTCCTCCCTGGTAGGTATCTCCTGTACCATCTGCCTTTGTATTCCAGCCCTCAAACACGTAACCATCCTGTTCTGGTCCCTCAGATACCGTAAATTCCGCAGAAATCTGGGTGACTTGTTCATGTACATTGGCATAGCGGGGCTTTTTTTGGGGACTTGGCATTCTAACTTTGCTTCCGCCCTCTAATGCATAGGACAAGGTGACATTTTGTTTGTATACGCCATAGTAATCCTTATCTGCTGTTAAGGTAATTTGTGCACCTGTTTTAATCCTACCTGTATAACCAGACTTGCTCTCATCCCAGCCCACTGGGGTCCAGTCTGTCATTTCCTTTAGCTGTGGCGCCGCCAGCCTGCCAGAGCTCTCTGTCTGCTCTATTTCCACAGATTTATTTTCTTTCTGGCCTGCACCACCTGAATAAAAGCTAGCTGTTATCGTTCTTTTTGACGTGCTGCGGAACTTGGCATACAGGGTCAAATCCGACTCTATCTCCAACATTTCACCAGCCTGATATAACTCTCCTGTCCCATCTGCCTCTGTGGACCATCCTTCAAATATATAGCCCGGACGGGATATCTCCTGGGCTGTGCGAAACTCTGCTGGTTTCTTAGTAACCTGCTCATGTACATTGGCATAGCATTTTCCCTTAGCTTCTCTGGGCAGTTCTGATTCTGCTATACCCTCTGCCGCGTAGGAGAGCGTTATTTGTTTCTCATATACTCCGTAATAATCTTTACTTTCTGTAACCGTAAGTTCAGCGCCTGCCCCAATATTTCCCTTATAACTGTCAGGAAAATCATCCCATCCAACCGGATTCCAGTCCACCATAGGTCTTAGCTGCGGAGTCCTCATCGTTCCACTGGAGCCTGGTCCAGATATCTCTACCATGTAGGTTTCTTTCTGATCCGCACCGCTGGAATAGAAATTAACCGCTACACTCTTCTCCTCTTTGAAAATGGCAAACAGATCCATATCTCCTGTGATTTCCAGTTCATCCCCAGGCAAATAGCTCTTCCCTGTGCCGTCCTGTTTTGTATTCCATTCCTTGAAGACATGATTCTCATACACCAAACCTTCGGAGGATTTGACCAGAGCTTTATCTCCAATTTGGTAGTTGTTATCATCTGTAACACTTCCCTGTGCTCCATTTGGAAAATAAGTTACAAAATATCCTGATTCTAAATTATTATCCGACAAATATACCTGATTTCTTTCTTCATCTAACACAGCGTACCATTTCTGTCCAGACTCACCTACATCTACAAATTTAATTTTCTCCTTATCCCTTTTCTGAAGCAATTGATAGTCGCCAGAACCCTCCGCAAGAACATAATTCTGCTGTGCTTTCAAATACAATGTTACTGGATAACTTAAGGTATCACAAACCTGAATTTTTCTACGAACCTCTCCCTTTGCTGCCAAATATACACCATCTGTACCAGATCCAAAAACTCCATCCCCGCAAAACTGCACACTACCAGATAGCGTTACTGGTGCATTTGTTACTTTTGTAGAAGCAGCATAATAAAGTCCGCCGCTCCCTTTATATGTCTCATTGTCACATGTATTTCCTTCAAAATGCCCTCCATTCAAGTTCGTAATCGTACCCTCATATCCATGATGGAAGATACACCCCCCCTTAGCATCACTAGCATTTCCAATAAATTTCCCTCCATTAATTATCAGCGTCGCCCCCGCATTATAAACAAAACCTCCACCAACAAAAAGCTCTATATCCTTATTATTGATTGTTTTATTATTTTTATAGATTCCCCCATTAATCGTTAAAATCCCATCCGAAAGGTAAATTCCACCTCCGCTCCCACCGGAGGTACAATTTTCTATTCTCGCATCATTAAGATAAACTATACTATTTGCTGTATTACAAGAAATAGCTCCTCCTGTGTTACTAGCGCTGCAGTTTTGGATAATGCTCCCAGAATTCATCTGAAAAGCACCTCCATTTGCAATTGCACCGCTAAACTTGGCATTACAATTTTGAATAACGCTCCCACTATCCATATCAACTGTCCCAGTACTAAGAATTGCTCCCCCTAAACCTTCGGCTCTACAGTTTTGAATAACACTATTCTCGTTCATCTCGACCGTTGAAATATTATAAATCGCTCCTGCTGAACTAGCAGCGCTACAATCCTGAATCATACTTTGTGCATTCATCTTAACTGTCCCCTGATTATAAATTGCTCCCCCGTGAGTAGCGCTGCAATTTTGAATCATGCTTTGTGCATTCATTTCAACTGTCCCCGAAGTAGCCATTGCTCCTCCATGTTCAGAGATGCAATTTTGAACGATACTGCCAGAATTCATTGTTATTTTGCTGCCAGAATCTGCATATAATATCGATTTATTATCATATATTGATTGCCCATCCAGAGTGATATCTTCCAATATTAATTCACTACCAGTATCTACCAAAATATAACCTTTACTACCTTTCGAACCTACTCCACGAGCAATCATTCCTCCCCCCCTTATCGTGACATTTCCGTTGATCTCCACCTTATCCTTTATGGTCAAAGTAACCCCTGGATCGATAATCAACTCTCCATCTGTCAATGAACCGCTCTTATCCCAGACCGTATCCTCACTGATCACCCCACATGAAGGAACTGTCCGCAAAACATTCTCTTCCGACTTAACTTCCAAGCTCTCCTCCTGCACTTGGTTCTTCTCTTCTGTAAATTCTACACCTTCCTCCCCTTCCTGGGTTTTTCTCTCTTGCTCCTCGCTCCCTTCCACAGTGACCAATATCTCTGGTAATTCCGTCCCCTCCGCTAGAGTATAGCCTGACGGAAGCGTGGGAGTAAAAATATAAGTCCCCTCTGTGCCACTGTCATATTCTGGTTCACTGGACCAGCTCACACCCTCTATGGTAACCGTCTCTGTCTGCTGCAGCTGCGGTGTTTTTGTATCTTCTGGCGGCATTGGTTCCACTGGCTGTTCTGGCTGCTCGGTTTCCTCCTGCATTTCCCCAGAAGCCTCCATTCCCTCCTGAACGTCAGAACTGTCCATTGGGCTTCCATCATCCTGTACAGAATCTTCCTCCGGTTCATGCACAACCCTTTCCTCAGAACCTAGCAAATATTCACTCTCTGCCAACTTTGCTTCGTCTGATTGCTCCGACGATTCCATACCAGCCACTCGACATACTGCTGTCACTGTTTCAGGAAGGTCCAACTCTTTTTCCGAGACACCCATCGGAACCGTCTGAGCTCTGACTTCTCTGGGCAAAGCCGGAAACATCACAACTTCTCTTCCCTCAGCCGCCAAAACGAAATTGCCGTAATCATCTATCGGCAATGACAATAAAGAAAGGCAAATACATAACAAACCTGCCACCAATCTTTGGCCAATAGAATGTTTTCTGGCTTTTTTAGACTTACCCATCGTCATATTCTGTTTCTTTTGCATAAATCTACCCTCCTTGTATTACTTATGTACTCTCGGATTCTCTTTGTGCCTGATTTTGCGAGAAGATTTTTTGTCAGATGTGCACAAATTTATGAGGCGTACCTGGATGGTACGTTGATTAAATTTGTGTGCATTTGACGGGAAATCAGCCGTAAAAGCAGGTATAAGAGAGATTCCGAGAGTACATACTTATATACAAATACTTCTCCTTATCCCTATTCTGAACACTGCAAATCCCCCATATACAGAACAGGGATAAGGAGAAGTATCATAATGATATTTCCACCTTATCTCCTTTTCATCAAATCCTAATAAATTACATTTCCCCTCTACTGCTTCACATCCAAGCGAACCAATGCCCTTCTCAAAGCCATCTCTGCCCTGGCCACATCAATCTCTGCACTGTGACTGCGCAAACGCTCCTCAGCCCTTGTCTTTGCTGCCTGGGCGCGGTTTACGTCAATCTCATCTGGCCATTCAGCAACCTCTGCCAGAAAGGTAATCTTCTCACCTAGAATCTGCACAAATCCAGCATGTATGGCGGCTTCTTTTTTGCCATTTGCCTCCGTAATGGTAACAATTCCAGGCATCAGCACAGTAGTCAAGGGGATATGATGTTTATAGACACCCATCTCTCCATCCACAGAGGTAAACTCCACCATAGAAGCCTCCCCCTCATAAAATATCCGATCGGGCGTAATAATCTGTAATTCAAAATTTTCTGCCATATGCCTACCCCCTATTTCATACGGGCGCGGACATCATCAATTGTACCTGCATTCAGGAAGTGGCCTTCTGGAACATCATCATGCCTGCCCTCCAGAATTTCCTTGAATCCCCGGAGTGTCTCAGTAATTGGCACGTATTTTCCATCCAGTCCAGTAAACTGCGTTGCCACAAAGAAAGGCTGTGACAGGAATCTCTGTACCTTTCTTGCACGGTTAACGATCAATTTATCATCTTCCGACAACTCATCCATACCAAGGATTGCAATGATATCCTGTAATTCCTTGTACCTTTGTAAAATTTCCTGTACGCCACGGGCCACGTCAAAATGCTCCTGCCCCACCACACGAGGATCCAGAATACGTGAAGAGGAATCCAACGGATCCACTGCTGGATAAATACCAAGCTCCGCAATAGAACGTGATAACGTGGTAGTCGCATCCAAATGAGCAAATGTCGTTGCCGGAGCTGGGTCTGTCAAGTCGTCCGCCGGAACATAAACTGCCTGTACCGAAGTGATAGAACCACTCTTTGTAGAAGTAATACGCTCCTGTAACGCTCCCATCTCCGTCTGCAATGTCGGCTGATATCCAACCGCAGAAGGCATACGTCCCAACAATGCGGACACCTCAGAACCAGCCTGTGTAAATCGGAAAATATTGTCGATAAACAACAGCACGTCTTTTCCGCCTTTATCACGGAAATATTCCGCCATGGTAAGTCCAGTCAGACCCACACGCATACGCGCTCCAGGCGGCTCATTCATCTGGCCAAATACCATACAGGTCTTATCAATAACTCCAGATTCTTTCATTTCATAATAAAGGTCATTTCCCTCACGGGTACGTTCCCCAACACCGGTAAATACAGAATAACCAGAATGCTCTGTGGCAATATTATGGATCAGCTCCTGGATCAGCACGGTCTTACCTACTCCTGCACCACCGAACAGACCAATCTTACCACCTTTCTGGTAAGGACAGAGAAGGTCAACCACTTTAATACCTGTCTCTAACATCTCTGTGGAAGTCGCCTGCTCTTCAAAGGTGGGCGCTTTCCTGTGGATGGGCATCCGCTGTACCTTTTTGGGCGGAGCAAGTTCATCAATTGGTTCCCCCAGCACGTTAAACATACGTCCCAGAGTCTGTTCCCCAACCGGAATCATGATGGCAGCTCCCGTCGCTTCCGCATCCATTCCACGAACAAGTCCGTCTGTGGAACCCATGGCAATACATCTTACCGTATCATCACCCAGATGCTGAGAAACCTCCACCACCAATTTCTCCTTGCCTTTCAGCGGAATATTGATGGCTTCATTGATCTCTGGCAGGCTGCCATCGGAAAATTTAATATCCAACACAGCACCGATAATCTGAGTGATCTTACCTATATTCTTTTCTGCCATAATTTCACTCCTTATAAATTGTTAATCTCAGACTGGAATAGGTTCCAGCCTGATTATCGTCAGAAGAACTCTCTAGTTCTTCTGCGCAGCCGATCCACCGCCCTTGCGGATTCTTCTGGAACAGACTGCGCCAACTCCCATCCCATTGAAATTCATTTCTATGAGATGGCCTCTGCGCCAGCAATAATCTCGGTAAGCTCCTGTGTGATGGAGCCCTGGCGCGCCCTGTTATATTTCAATGTCAAATCACTGATCATTTCATCTGCATTGCTTGTCGCTGAATCCATTGCCTGCATTCTTGCTCCGTTTTCACTTGCCACTGCCTCCACCAATGCCCCATAGAAAAGGCTGGTCAGGTACTTGGGAATGATCAGATCCAATGCTTCTTCTTCATTTGGCTCATAATTCATCAAAACATGGCTGTCCGCCTCTTTCAACTCCGTCTCGTCAAATTCCACTGGAAGAAGTTTCATCATTGTAGGCTCATGACTCACCGTGTTCTTAAAATGGGTATACGCCAAATATATTTCACCAATCTCACCTCTGCTAAATGCCTCTAAGACCTCTTTACAGATCACAGCAGCATCCTCATAGGCAGGTGCTTCAATCACATCTGAATAGTCCGCCTTAATCTCATAACCCTTGCGCACCAAAAGCTCTTTTGCCTTGCGCCCAATCATATACACTTGAATATCTTCCCTTGGAATACCACTTCCTGTCAGAAGTTTCACCACATTCGCATTATAACCACCAGCAAGCCCCCGGTTGGAAGCAATGGTAATCACAGCTTTTTTGTTGGAATTTCCTGCTTTTAAATAGGGATGATCCAGGTTCCCGCTCCTTGCAAGCATGGAGGTAACCGTCTGATACATATGATTAAAGTATGGATTGGACTGCTCCGCGCGGTTTCTGGCTTTCTGCAGTTTAACAGTAGAAACAAGCTTCATGGCTTTCGTGATTTGCTGCGTACTTTGTATGCTGCCTTTTCTTCGTTTAATGTCCCTCATGGACGCCATAATGATTCACCACCTGTTCTACTTAAACTGTGCTTTGCACTCCTCAATGGCTTTGATAAGCTTCTGCTCCATATCCTCCTTGATCTCTTTCTGGGTACGGATAGATTCTGGAATCTCTGGATATTTTGTATCCACAAATTCAAACAACTCCTGCTCAAACCTTAAAATATCTGCAACTGGAACGTCCAAAAGATACTTCTTCGTAGCTGCATAGATAATGATAACTTGATATTCTACTGGCATGGGCTTGTACTGAGGTTGTTTTAACATTTCACGGATCCGTTCACCTTGCGCAAGTTTCTCTGTGGTATCAGCATCTAACTCAGAACCAAACTGGGCAAAAGCTGCAAGTTCACGGTACTGCGCCAACTCCACACGGATCGGAGCTGCAATTTTCTTCATCGCCTTAATCTGCGCAGAACCACCTACACGGGACACGGAAAGGCCCGCATTGATCGCTGGGCGAAATCCTGCGTTAAACATTTCTGTCTCCAGATAAATCTGTCCATCTGTAATCGAAATTACATTGGTTGGAATATAGGCAGAAACATCCCCCGCCTGGGTTTCAATAATGGGAAGTGCCGTCAGAGATCCACCACCCAATTTGTCAGACAGCCTTGCCGCACGTTCCAACAGTCTGGAATGCAGATAGAATACATCTCCAGGATATGCCTCACGTCCTGGTGGACGACGAAGCAGCAGAGAAAGGGTACGGTATGCGGTAGCATGTTTACTCAGGTCATCATAGACCACCAGAACATCCTCTCCCTTTTCCATCCATTCCTCTCCAATTGCACAGCCAGAATATGGTGCAATATATTGTAAAGGCGCCAGCTCACTGGCTGTGGAAGCTACCACTGTGGTATAGTCCATAGCCCCGAACTCCTCTAGGGTCTTTACAATCGTAGCGATTGTGGAAGCCTTCTGGCCGATGGCAACGTAAATACATTTTACTCCCTGGCCTTTCTGGTTGATAATGGTATCAATGGCTATCGCTGTCTTACCTGTCTGACGGTCACCGATAATCAACTCACGCTGCCCTCTTCCGATAGGCACCATGGAATCGATCGCCTTGATACCTGTCTGTAACGGCGTATCTACGGATTTTCTGGAGATAACACCGGAAGCAACTCTCTCAATCTGTCTAAATTTCTTGGTTTGAATCGGTCCCTTTCCATCAATGGGCTGTCCCAGCGCATTCACCACACGTCCGGTCATTGCGTCGCCCACTGGAACTTCTACCACTCTTCCAGTGGTTTTTACGGTATCTCCCTCATTGATATTCTTCTGGTCTCCTAACAAAACAGCGCCGACATTATCCTCCTCCAGGTTCAGGACCATTCCATAGACCTCACCGGGAAATTCCAGCAATTCGCCCTGCATGGCATTTTCCAGACCGTGAATACGGGCAATACCGTCTGCCACCTGGATAACCGTTCCAACGTCAGACACCTCAAGCTGCGCAGCATAACGCTTCACCTGCTCTTTGATGACGGAACTTATTTCCTCTGGTTTTAAATTCATGGAGCGCATTCACCTACTTTCAACTGTATTTTTGATAATTCCCGTGTCAGCGTTTGCAGCCTGCTCTTCACACTGCTGTCTATCACTCTGTCGCCGATCCGAATTACCATGCCGCCAATTAAGCTTTCATCCACATCATAATACATTTCAAATTCCACATATTTTGTGGTTTTTAGTAACTTGTCTTTTACCTGCTTTTTCTGACTGTCCGAGAGCGGCATAGGTGCAGTCACATAAGCGGTAC
Source organism: uncultured Lachnospiraceae bacterium (assembly GCA_910580015.1). Taxonomy (GTDB): domain Bacteria; phylum Bacillota; class Clostridia; order Lachnospirales; family Lachnospiraceae; genus Petralouisia. Next base: position 105,706 of record CAJTVT010000003.1, on the reverse strand, counting down.
CGATATTTTTATATTCTTTTACCTGGTCAATGAAATATGCAAACACAGATTCCATTTCACCGTAATGACCCTTGGAAACAATCATGCGCATAAGTCCTGTAATTTCATCTTGGACTCTGCCCTTAAAAATTTGTTCCAGAATCTTTATTTTTTCCTCTTTTACGATTTTTGGGTGATTCATCAGTTTGGAAAGCTCGTTGTCCTCTTGAAGGATCTTCTGAATCCCTCTTGCCTCTTCCAACATTTCATCCATCTGACCAGATTCCACAGCAAGCTCAAACAATGCATCCCCATATGTCTTGGATACTAGCTTTGCCATGTACTCTCACCTATTTCCTTTAATGTCTCTTCCACCAATTTGTTCTGAATGGTTGTATCAATAGAGGCTGCAACTACCTTGCCAGCCATCATAGATGCGATTGTGATCATCTCCTGCTTTGCCTCGTCCATTACGCGTTTTTTCTCCAACAGCGCTTCCTCATTGGCACGCTTGATGATTCTGGCTGCCTCTTCTTTCGCCTCATCCACAATCCTAGCCTCATTCTTCAGAGCTTTTTGGCGGGCCTCACTTAAAATTTCTTCAGCTTCCTTATCAATTCCCTTGAGTTTCTGCTCATATTCCTTCCTGACAGCAGAGGCTTCCTCTCTGTCTTTCTTTGCCGTATCAATATCATTTTTGATACGCTCCTGCCTGTCCTTTAACATCTTCTTTGCTGGATTAAACAGCAGATATGACATCAAAGTAAACAGAAACAGAATGGCCAGCACGGCAAGTACGGTGTCATGCAGCAACTGAGGGTTTAAGCCAAATAACTGTTCCAAGGCCGGACCTCCTTTCAATATTAATTTTCATCGTGTCCTGCGCCTTATTTTAACGGCTGTACGAACATTAAAAGGATTGCCACCAGCAGACCATAAAGACCTGTCGTTTCTGCAACCGCCTGACCCAAAAGCATGGTAGAAGTAATGTCAGATTTTGCGCCTGGGTTTCTTCCTACTGCTGATGCTGCATGTCCTGCTGCAATACCCTGTCCAATACCAGGTCCGATACCTGCGATAACTGCAAGACCTGCACCGATTGCTGAACAAGCTCTGATTAATTCTGCTCCTGTAATGTTATCCATAGAAATTTCCTCCTTGCATTTTCCTAAAAATAATATTAATTTTAAATGAAATATCTCCTATTCTTCCTGGCCAATTGCATTGCTGATGTAGGTCATAGTCAGCATACAGAACACATAGGTCTGAATACAGCCGGAAAAGATATCAAAATATGCGTGTAACGCACCTGGCCAAAAATATGCAACTTTTGCCAGCAACGAATAAATTAATGCCATGATAATCGTTCCCGATAAAACATTTGCAAAAAGACGCAATGACAGGGAAATCGGCACTGCAATTTCACTGATCAGGTTAATAGGGAACCAAATTGGCAGCCATGGCGGCAATGGGGAACACATATCTGTCCATATCTCTTTGGGTGTCTGATATTTAAACTGATTAAAATGAATCAGGATAAAACTCAGCAATGCCAACGGCAGTGTCACGCCATAATCTGCGGTAGGCGGACGTAAGCCAAACAATCCAGAAAGATTACTGAACAAAATAAAAATAAAAATTGTTCCGATATAGTTGACGAATTTATCGCCACTTTTTCCCATAACTCCATGAACCATCTTATCCAGCATTTCCACAATCAGTTCCACCAGATTCTGAAATCCGCCTGGAACCTCCGCTGCATGCCTCATAGCACGGTTCGCCGCAATGGAAAACCCTGTCAATACCAGTATCACGATCAGCAAACTCACATGGGTGGTTGTGATCCAAAACGTATGCCCGAACAATTCATAGGAAAAAAGCCCGTGCACCATAATGTCAATATCTGAACCGGAAGACAGTAAAATTGTACCTTGCACTCTCTCACCTCCTTCTATCACTTTTTATTTTACCCAAGGCCAATGACAATTTGCCGTGAGTATCGCAACAGCCGCAATGCGATACAATGCCCCATACGGCTATACGCATTCATTTACACCAAGCGGCAGTTTTCTCTGTCGTTTAGCGTCTCATCCAACTGTAGATGATTATATAGAATTTATTCGGCAGTTCCATTATCTCTTTTACAGAATCTTCGTAACCGCAAAATAAATCTATGAAGAAGGGGCTGTAAATAAGCAGATACTTTCAGCCCCATCACTCCCAAAAACATAACCAGCAGATTGCCCACTTCAAAATACCAGACTCCCACAAATGCGCCAATCACCACCACATAGCGCAGCACCGACCAAAATCCAGTGCGCACAGCAGTCCCTGTGGAAGCCATCACATCCACTGCATCTAAAATCACAACCGCCATATTGACTGCCATCCCCATAGCCAGGAGAATGCCAATCCAAAGTCCAATCGTGTACTGCTGTTTGTCATCCACAAACCACATACCCGTAAATTGAAACACAACACCATATAACACAATTCCTGCCAGCAGTCCCGGCAATGCCGGATTAATTCTTCTTAACACAGTCTTCGCCCCTTTCTATGGAAGCATTCGTAGACGTATCTTCACCTTTTCTTCTCTGTCTAGCAGAACGTCCAGAGGACGATTCTGTGGAGTAAATCCGCTTTGCCATAATAAAAATATTGCGAAATCCTGCAAGCGCACCAACGATAAACAATGGAATTACCATCCAGTCTATTGAAAATTTTCTACCCAGATATACGCCCACAATTGTGCACAAAAAAATAGGCACCAACATGTTAATACCAAACTGCGTAATCAAAGCCAGTGAACGATATACGCTCTTGTCATATTTCACACAAGGCACCTCCCAATAAATTTCTATGAGGAATAATCATAAGACTCCCCATATAAAAATATTATATCTATTTTTTCCATAAATGTCTATTCCTTCCTTAAATATTTTCCAATAATCCATGAGTGTTTCGCCTACTGCACAAGAATTAAATCTTGATATTTTATGTAATTGCCTTGTACCATAGAACAAGATCTGAATGTTCAAAAATACTGTTCGTAAAATCACACAGTTTATCTCAGGACATTTGTGTCATACCATGTTTCCTCTGGCTCCGACAAATACACAACAATCGAATCCTCTGTCTGCACAATGCTTCCCTCCTGTGGCCAGATCTTCATATCTGTGCGAATCTTTAACCCATCTTCAATCTGTTGAGACGATGGTGTATTTAATTGATAGCCTTCCAATTCCATAAAATCGATTATCCGCAAAATATTACCGCCATCCCATGAAAAAAAGGATCCTCCAAGAGAACCAGATTTTATAATAGGAATCGGATCCATCTTTCTGTCTCCTATAAAAACAACCGCCTTCGTATGATAATCATATCCCAGCCTTTGGATATCATACATAATTGCATCCGCGGTAGATTTATCATATTGATATACAAGATAACTATCATAATAAACCCGATTCATCTTTGATGCATTAAAAATTAAAAGTCCTGCAAAAATGAAACTTACAGCCTTTTGAACCGCCTTCTGAGAAAACGCCTCATAAATCACCAAAATCTCTACCATTCCTGCCAAGCACAATGCGATCAGCATTCTCCCATGGGTTTTATAAGTGCCCATAACAAGATATAGAGAAAAGGGTGCTAGAACCATCCCCAGAGAAAACAGCAAAACACCGATCTTTTTTACTATCCCTCTCTTTCTAAAAAACCATACAATCGCTGTGACTATAAACAAAATCATCAACACGCAAAGAGACTCTGCGCCTATAATATGTACATCTTCAATTGTGATTCCTAAGGAAACACGAGCCACATTCGCAAATGCCAGGAACAAATTATACAAGGTTCCTTGTTCACCCAACCAGCCAATATAATTTCCTGTCAAATAGGACTGTGTCCCAACCAATTTCCCAATCGCAAAATTTATGATATAGTATAACGCTATGGAAACCACACTATAAAAAATCCCAACTCCCATCTCTTGGCAAAGTGGCTTTTCTTCCAAAAAACGGCAAAAGCACCAAGCTGCAACCGCTGTAATATAAACACAGATCAATGCCTGGTATACACCAAATGAGAATGTCAATGATCCCAAAATAACCATTATATTAATTTTGTTATTTTTTTGCCATGGTTTTACTGTTCCTACAAATGCAACAGCGGTTAGAACTAAGGCTATAGCTTCTGGTATGATTTGCATGGTAAATGCAAAAGCTTCTCCCACACAGAGTGGCACCGAATTATAATAACAGAGCATAGCCAAACGGATCCACCAGTGATCTTTCTTTTCAAAATCAAAAAAAACATAGGCAAACAACAGCCCTGAAAGATTCCAAAGAACAATCCCCATGACGTCTGAAAAAAATGGTGTAAAACGTCCATATTTGGTAAACAACATGTCATATAAATAAATTCCATAACGGTTCTGAAGAAGCCACAGGCTAGAATCCGAATTTTCTAACAGCCATGTTTCTTCATCAATATTTACCATATAATGGGTCAACATAAAACCAAAACACAAAAATGAAAATAAAAGCGCCAGTAAAGATATTCTTTTGTTCTTTTTTAGAAATTCTCTCATTTGTACTCCCATCACACAATCAATATTTCTTGATCAGCTTTTCCATCTTGTTCCTGTTTGCAGCAGTATTTCTTCGCCAATCACTGTCTGTGATCTCCATGGGATGTTTACCTGCCGCTTTTTTCACATAACGTTTAAATTCTGTCTTGGAAACACGTCTCCCTTTCCAAGAAAAACAATCAAAATAACCATCTGTTGAACGACTGCTCCATGCCCGACCTATTTCAACGGTCCTTCCACTTTTATATATTTTCATATAGGATTCCATACAGTTCATACCAGAATCGTATGTCACCATCATTCCCTTCTCTGGATAATAACGCCGAATCTCATTATCTCTGCCAATTTCTTTGACGCGTCCATTGTAATAGCAGAATGCCGCCTCATGTCCTTCATTGTAGGGCGCTCCGCCATTGTTCTGTAAAATCAACTCTGGCACACCATCGCCATTCAGATCCGCAAGTACAAACTTAAACTGTTCTCTGCCATAGTAAGTCCAATTTGTCCACTTAATTCTAGACTGCTTTAAATATTTCCGATAAGCCTTAATCGCCTTCTTTGCAGTCTGACTCAATTCCACTTTCACTTTGCAAGTTGCCTTTTTACCGCCTGATTTCGCAGTGATGGTGGCAGTTCCTGTGGAAACTCCTGTCACCTTGCCATTTTTTACAGACGCAATCCTTGCATTGCTGGTCTCCCAGGTGATTTTACTATTTTTTGCATTTGTAGGAGATATTTTTGCTGTAAGTTTTTTGCTATCCCCCACTTGAATTGTAATTTTCTTTTGATTTAGAGTTATCTTCCCAACTTTTGCAGCCTGCACAACCAGACTACTCTGCGGACAGATTATGCATATCAGCAAAATGCAGGCGCAGGTCAATGTTAAAAATTGTTTCACGTGGTTCTTGTTCTTCTCTCTCATTATGCTGTTCCTCCTACTCTATAAAACAATCTTTACCTCCCGATTTGTATGGGTATACTGATAATACCGGACACCTGCCGCATCCATCATGCGCTTAGACGCAATCACAGATGGCGTATCCTTATATTTATCACTGTCATAAATTACGGTTTTGATACCTGACTGAATAATCGCCTTGGCACATTCATTACATGGAAACAGAGAAACATACAGTTTCGCCCCTTCCAGGCTGCCTCCCCGGTAATTCAAAATCGCATTCAATTCACTGTGCGTGGTATAAAGATACTTATTGTCCAGCGGCTCTCCTTCCCGCCTCCAAGGAAATTCATCATCTGAACATCCCATAGGGAATCCATTGTAACCCATTGATAGAATCTTATTATCTTGACTGACAATACAAGCTCCTACTTGAGTACCTGGATCCTTAGACCGCATCGCTGAGAGCATTGCCACCCCCATAAAATATTCATCCCATGTGATGTAATCCTGCCTCTTTTGGCTCATCAGTCTCCCTACCCTTCCATTGTACTTCCATTGTACGTCCATTCTGCTTTCTGCTAGTCGCGAGCAAACATTTCCCTCTTACTGAGTACCAAAAATACGGTCTCCAGCATCACCTAACCCTGGCACAATATAACCATGGCTGTTTAACCGTTCATCCAAAGCTCCAATATAAATATCCACATCTGGATGTGCCTCCGCCATCGCTTTCACGCCTTCTGGAGCAGCAATAATACACATAAAGTGAATATTATTAACACCTTTGTCTTTGAGCATTTGAACTGCTGCCACTGCGGAGCCTCCTGTTGCCAGCATGGGATCCACCACAAAGACTTCACGTTCTGGACAATCTTCAGGAAGTTTGCAATAATATTCCACTGGTTCCAACGTTTCTGGGTCTCGATACAGACCAATATGTCCTACCTTTGCCGCTGGAATCATCGTCAGCATACCTTCTACCATTCCGAGTCCGGCACGAAGGATGGGGACCACTGCCAACTTCTTTCCCTTTAGTTCTTTTACTTGTGTCCTGCAAATAGGCGTTTCAATCTCAATCTCTGTAAGTTCCAGCTCTCTTGTAGCTTCATAGCACATAAGCATCGCTATCTCACTTACCATTCCCCGAAAATCTCTAGATCCTGTGGTTGTTCTTCGTATCCATCCGATTTTATGCTGAATCAGAGGATGTTCCATTTTAATTATTTTTCCCATACTATTCTTCTCCTTGGTTAATAAGCTTTACCAGCTTGTGAATCGTCTTATTCAATGTCTCATAACATAGACCATAAGACTGTAACGTTCCTCCATAAGGATTCAATATCTCTAGCTCATCCCCCACCAATTCTGTCAATACTTCCACATCCACCGTGGAAGCTGAGGCATATTCCTCTAAAATCTTTTCTTTTTGCACTTTCTCCATTGTGAGCACCAAATGTCTCGGCTGCAAATCCTCCTCCAGCAATTGTCTGGACATTTTCTGCTCCAAGTTAATGCCATTACTGATAAGAACTGCTTCCACTTTCTGATTTAGCGGCTCAGGAAACAGCACTACCAACCCTCTGCTTTCAATTTCCACTGGATATTTTATTCTATATTCTTTTAAAATAGCCTCCGCCATGGGTGCTCTTGCAGTCCCATTTTCACAGACAAAAATTATTTTATCATACTGTTTCATTTCTTCCACCTCCATTTCCCCTACACCTTAATTACTTGATGTCCCGCTGCTTTTAACATGCGATTCATCACAGCCTGTCCAAGTCCAGGAGTTGAAAAACTTTCAGAATATATCACGTCCACATTCTGCTGGTCAAATTCCCGCAATATCTGATACAAATGTCTTGCGATCGTATCTTCATCACTTCTTGTCCCTATGCTTTTTACAATACCCCATCTATAGCCATTACAGCTTTCCTTTGTACCTATTACTCCCGGTGTTTTCCCAGAAATTATGGCTTCCTTTAATAAATGATTGATTTTCTTCTGTACCTTATCCTGTTCCCCGTCTATCAAAATCAACTCTGCTTTGGGGGCATAATGTTTATATTTCATTCCAGGAGCTTTGGGAGGTGCGCTGGGATCTTCCATCCCAAGGCCAGGATCCATTTGAATCTCTCCAATCACTTTCTGAATCATATCAAGTGTAATATACCCTGGCCTTAAAATCATGGGAATCTCTCCAGAAAAATCCACAATTGTTGATTCAATCCCAATCTGCACAGCGCCACCATCTAAAATCATGGGAATCCGCCCATTTAAATCCTGCGCAACATGCTCCGCAAGTGTGGGACTTGGCTTCCCAGAAGTATTGGCGCTGGGCGCTGCAATATATCCACCTGCTGCACGGATCAATCCAAGTGCTACCGGATGTGCTGGCATACGAACTGCAACTGTGTCAAGCCCCCCTGTTGTCTCTTTCGGCACGATCTCTCGTTTCTCAAAAATCATGGTGAGAGGCCCTGGCCAGAACTTCTCTGCGAGTTGTCTGGCATTGACAGGAATGTGGAGTGCAATGTTCTCCAAATCCTTTATATCAGCAATATGTATAATTAAAGGATTATCCGACGGACGTCCTTTTGCTGCATAAATCTTTCTGGATGCAGTGGGATTCAGTGCATCTGCACCTAAACCATAGACTGTTTCCGTCGGAAATGCTACCAATCCGCCTTCTTTTATAATCTTTCCTGCTGTTATAATCTCTTGATTTTGATTTCCAAAATTATCTGCAATTTTCTTTACAATCGTTTTCATCCTGTATACCTGCTTGTCATTGATGTGTCATACATCTACAATATCTGGCAATATTATGTATGCTTCTCACTGTGGTATTGTAATCCATACGCACTTTAGCGCCCATCATATCTATCGCTATTATAGCATATTGGGAAAACTTCGCAACTACTAGATATTGGACAATCTCACTGTTCAGACGCTTTATTCTGACCTTGGTCCGCCCCATCCAAATGCAAACATTCCAAAATACCAATTTTTACCGCTTCAGCTACCTTTTTTTGGTATTCCTCAGTTATCAGTAATGCGGCTTCCTCAGAATTACTCAGAAATCCACATTCAACAATCACCGTTGGGGAAGGGGTTTTTTTCAAAAGAAAATAACTTTCATTGGCTTTTGCCTGTCTATGATTCTTGGGATCCAATTGGTCAATCAACGCCTGCTGCAAAGTTTCTGCCAACTTTTTCCCTTCCTTAGACTGTCCATAATAAAAAACCTGTGCTCCCTTTACAGATTCTTCTGGATAACTATTCTGATGTATGCTCACCGTAAACACTGGTTCCGCCTTCGTTATAATCTCGCATCGTTTGCGCATGTCTTCTACTTTCTTGTTATTGGATGACTTTTGATACAGCCCAGCATCGTCTGTACGAGTCATCACAATTTTAATTCCCTCTTTTTCTAGAAGTGTTTTCAGTTCCTTAGCAATTATCAGATTAATATCTTTTTCCTTAGCTTTATTGATTCCAATCTTACCTGGATCATCTCCGCCATGTGTAGGATATGGGCTGCGCAAGTATTTGCTCTTCTCCTAATTTTTATCACCGCTGATACAACCTATGCACATAGGCTTTTCCCATAGATATTATAATCATCCCAAAATGACTATACCAAATATCCTTGTAACATTATCGTAATATTTACCAAAAAAATACCACAAAACATCAAAGTTTTTATTGTATTTTACAAAAAAGAGCGATATAATAAAATGAGGGCGAAAGAGATACAGGGAGGAATAAGATGAAACAGCAAAAGAAAAGAAAAACTTCACAAAAAAGAATCGCAGATGAGATACTTCAACAAATTGGCGGAAGTGTGATCATTGTATTCTTACTTATCGCAGTTGTTGCCATGTTTATGGTAGGCTGGTTAAGCATTTCTTCAAAAGAAAAGGAATTGATACAAGAATCTAATGCCGCTGCAAACCAACTGACCGGATTTCTAGAACAATACATAAAATGTACAGAACAGCTCGCACAAAACCCTGAGATTAAACAAGTAATGAACGAAATAAAACCTGGGGATGATATTTGTAAAGCAGAAAAGATGGAGACAGTTCTGGAGAATCTTATCCATATCGCAAATACAGATACAGAAAATGTCATGGCAACATGGATTTCAGACCTGGACGCAAGTGCACTCATTCAGTCGGATGGTTTTGTCAGCGACGAAGACTGGGACATTACAGGGCGCGGATGGTATGGCTGTATTGAGACAAAGGAACCCATTTTGACTGAACCATATATTGATTCATCCACAGGAAAACTGATTTTAAGTGCCGCTTGTCCAGTGATGGATGACACAACAGGAACCGTTCTAGGTGCAGTAGGTATGGATATTTCTTTGGATCATATGACTACTGTTATGAGTGAGTATAAAATCGGTAATAAAGGATATATTCTGTTGCTATCTGAAAATGGAACCTTCCTGTACCATCCACAGAGTGATATTATTCAAAAAAATGTGAAAGATATCAATATATCAGAGAATGTTCTAAACGCAATGGAATCAAAAAAAGATGAATTTTTAAAATATCGTGCACAGGGTCAGACAAAATATGGCTCTCTTCAGCATGCTGGAGACACTGGATATATCGTACTCAGTTGCCTTCCCTTATCTGAATACTATGCGATGTTAATTGGAATGATAGTTGCATTGATCGTGATTTTTGCAGTTGGAATTCTGCTTATTACCTTCAACATCAAAAAAAGTGCATCCAACCTGACAAAACCAATTCTGGAATTGAACCATACTGCTCAACAACTTGCAGATGGGAATCTTAACGTTAATATTAACATTACAAGCTCCAATGAGATTGGAGAACTGGGTGAATCCTTCCAAAAAACAGTAAATCGATTAAAAGAATATATTGCATACATAGACGAGACATCTGAGGTTTTGGCACAAATTGCAAATGGAAAACTCAGCATCGATCTCAAGAATGATTATGTCGGCGAATTTCACAAGATTAAAACGGCCTTACTTCATATCTCCGATTCTATGAATCAAGTTATGATTGGAATCAATGAGAGTTCGGAACGTGTGTCCATTGGGGCTTCTGAGCTTGCCTCTGCTTCTCAGGTGCTTGCCGAGGGCGCGGAACTGCAAGCAGCATCCATTGAGGAACTTGCAGCTACCACAAATACAGTCGCTGATCAGGTAGAAAACAGCCGCCGAGAGGCAGAAGCTTCTGCCAAAGCTACCGCTCAAACTGCCACAATGATTGAAGAAAACCAGGCAAAAATGCAACAGATGATGGACGCTATGCAGAAAATTCACGAAACCTCTCAACAGGTCGTTGGAATTATCCAAACCATCGAAGATATTGCTTCACAGACAAATCTTCTCTCACTGAACGCTTCCATTGAAGCTGCCCGTGCCGGTGACGCAGGGAGAGGCTTTGCCGTAGTTGCTGATGAAATCGGGAAACTGGCATTAGAGAGTTCCAAAGCTGCAAATACTACAAAAGAGCTGATTGAGATTTCTATGGAGGAGATCAATAAAGGGAATACCATAACCGTTGGCGCTATGAATTCCTTAAAAGAATCCGTAAGCGCTGTTGATCAAGTAAACAATATGATTCAAGAAACTGCTCAAAGTGCGGCAATCCAGGCTGAAAACATGAAACAGCTTCGAGTAGGAATCGAGGAAATGGCTCATGGTATTCAAGATAATTCCGCCGCCTCTCAGCAAACCTCCGCCACCTCCGAAGAATTGGCTTCCCAAGCTGATATACTGAATCAAATGGTACAAAAATTTGAACTAAATGAAAATGGGTAGCAATTCCTTTCTCTTTGGTGCTATTTCCTGACTACCAAATGAACGTATCACACATGATTTGCTCAAAAGGTTTACATTGCAAAGTAATACAAACAGAATGCACAAAAACTACTCTGGGAAGTTAGTTTTTGTGCATTCTGTCTTTGCCATATGAGAGATATGACCTTTTAAACAAGTGAATTTATGGGTTCTTTCTGTACTTTGGGTATCCTCATATTCTCAGGATTTGCTACAAGCCGTCAAATTGGCTTAGTAAAGCAAAACGAGAATGACGAGTTACCCAAACATCAGAAAGAACCAATTTATGAGTGGGACAGCCCCTTTATTTTACCCTCTTTCATATGTATTCGTATAATGAATCACACACCCAAAACAATTTTTCTCTTATCTTTCATATCACCCAATGCCAAATTTATTTTTCATCATCCAATAATTGAATAACTTCAACTTGTTGTATCTGTTTTGGAGATGACTCAAGAATATCTCCTGTAAAAGTTATGGAAATATGATCGCCAACCTCCAAATCCTCTAACAAAATATTCGTATATCGCCATGTAATTTTCGTTTTTTCTACAACCAAAAAACTGAACTCTCCTCTAAAATTTATATCATTTATTTCCATACCTGTCACAGTGAATGTGCCATCATCCCGAATGTCAGAAATCGTAGCATAGAATGTCTGGGAATTCAACGTCTGTGTCGAATTATCCATGCGGTGATAAGCCATCTTTCTTCCTAAAAAGTAGAACACTGCTGCAATTGCCACGCTATAGCAAAGTGTGACAAGAACAAATCTAATTATCTTTTTATTCATCATAACGCCCTCTTGACGAAACTATTTACTAGTGTATTGACCTGTCGATATTTAGCCTAATTCAATTTTCTATAATTAGTAAAAATAGCTGAAAAATGCATAAATAGGTTTAACTAAATATAATACGGTCAGTACACTAGTGTATTGACCGCATTATATCTGGTAAAACTCCGTAGAATATTTGCTCATCTACAAGACGGATTTTCGACGGCGTAGCGGTGGCTACGGATAGAAAATCCAACGCAGTAGATGGGCGGATAGACAAGGAGGTTTAGCTGAATATAATGCGGTCACTACACTAGTGTATTGACCACCTGACAATCAGACCAACTACTTGCCTGAATTTCCATCTGCTGCGTTAGATTTTCTAGTCGTAGCCACCGCTACGCCGTCAAAAATCTGCCTTGCAGAATGAAAATTCATTCTGCGTAATTAGTCTAAATGTTAGGCGGTCAATACACTAAATTTTCTGTCTTGTAAATGGCATCATCATAAAAATTTTCAGTCATACCATCCTCTTTTTGCACCTCTTGCATAAAATAGATACATCAAGCCACTGCACAACAATGATAAATAAACGCCAAAATGCGCAGACTCCAATGACAAGATCAAATCAAAATCTGTCACCAGAGGCACATACCAGAATAATAAGTAGAAAAGATAAATTGCAGCATGCATCAACAGCAGCATCTTTGTAATCTTTCTTATCTTTTCCTTTCTTGCCAATAAAATACTGATCAATGTAAGTGCAACCAAACTCAGCAACAACGCATGGTTGACAATATCTGTTCCATATTTTATTCCATCAACTTCTTCCTCAAAATAACACCATGGCAAAAATACAGGCAGTAATGTAACGATATAAAGCAACGCAGTCCAATGTCGTTTTTCTATTTTCTGGGAAACCTGAAAAACCGTCACAAATAATCTGTTTTCCTTCATGTTAACTCCTTTCCTTCACTTTTATACATATACTATCAGATTAAGTTGCTCTCTGTTTATCATATCATGATAGAACCGCCGAAACCATATCCCTGCTCTATTCTTAATAAATCCATTGTATAAAAACAATGTTTTCTTAATATTTCTTTCTATGCCAGTGTATTATGTTCGTCCCATCATACCTTTCTGATATCGTAAAGACCTGACAAAACTTCTGGCCAAACTTGTACAACAACCATATTTTCATACCTAATAATTCTCACTTGCGCTGCTAACTTCCTCCATGTCCGGCATCAATAACAATACACACTTCCCCTTTTTGGGCTTGCAGGCTATCCACCACGTGGACACCTTCTCTGGCAAAAATGCAAGCTCCCACCAGCAACAATACTGCCATAATCACTTCTATTCTTTTCTTCATATGCTTCACCTGGCTATCTTTATAAATAAAATATGACAGCAAACAAAACACTAGAACAAAAAAGAATCATCCGCATTTTACATTAGAAGCATGAACTAATTGACATATTTGACAATGGTGTCCCATGCAGTTGGGCGCTCCAAGCCAAGTTTCCAATAGGCTGCCCCTGCCAGTCTATATTTTTTCATCACTTTGAGCTTTTCTTCCAAGGATATCTCATTTTCAATCCAGATCTTATATGTCTTGCCTCCATTCTGATACTCTGAGACATACTGACCATCCTCTTTCGACCAAATCGCTTGAGCACCATTCTCCGTATAACGGTTCTCCACTGTCTGCATTCCCTCCTCCACACAAGTAAAAGTATAGGGAATATAACCCTCAGACGCGGACTCTACGTCCTCTCCAGCTCCCTCCTTGGGCGTCAATTCCCATACCCTAGAATAGAAAGGAATACCCATAATCGTCTGCTCAGGAGGCACCTCCTCCAACGTATCTGCCACGCCCTGTTCCACAAAACCAATGGAAGCCACAGAACCAATATCCTCAGAGGCGCTTGTATGTTCATCGTATGCCATAATCACCACATAATCAGCAAATAACGCTTGCTCTCTGCGATTATAGAATGCAGTATAAGACGATGGCACATAATTATCTACAGACAATACTAGGTCATTGTTTTCACATTTAATCGATAATTCTCTTACAAATTGGATATACGCGTCCCCAACATCACCACTTAATGCTTCAAAATCCAGATTAATTCCATCCAAATCATACTCTATCGCTGCTGCAATAATCTGATTCGTCAGATAATCCCGCGTAGAGGTATGCGTCAGTACATAGGTGGTGTCCACATCTGGATTTTCTAGATTACTCACCAAAGCCCAGACATCCACATCTTGTTGATGGCAATATTCCACGTAATCTCTGCTGGCCAGAGAATAAATATTGCCCTCATTGTCATTTAAATAAAACCAGGTTGGAGAGATCACATTGACACCTTTGGTAGATTGTAATACATCGGCAACTCGGTCGTTTGCCTCCTGACTGGTCACCTGATGCCACCCAAGGCTGACAGGCTCATCTTTTAGAAGATGGCTAAATTCTGGCTCTTCAAAGTCTCTGGAAATTATCTCCTGGGTAACTTCACCCAGTCGTTTCTTTTGCAGCCACCCGATCATACCATCTTCCATACACACCTTGGCCCAATCTTCCCCACTTTCCAGAACAAGCACACCATCACCTTTTTTTACTTCAGACACAATGGGACTTTTGATCCCGCCTCTGACACGAATCTGCGTATTTTTCTTCACGGATGCTTTTGAAACTTCTCCCCATTCAGAAATAATACGGGCCCGTTTGGGACCTTCATACAAGGAATACTCTAAATTAGTATACTTTTGTATAAAATCTAGTGCAAGATAAATAGAGGCACCTTCCATCTTTACAATGGTGTAAGACTCCTTATGGTTCTTCTTCCCAACCATATAAGAACGTTCTCCAGCGTTCACAGAGATCACATCGGTGTCCGTCGTATAACGCAAAATATTTTCATTGGAATCCCAATAAAAGCGCTGATTAAAATACTGCTGGACCGTCTCAAACTTCATATATACCTGTCCATCCCAATACTTTGCAGTCTCTTCCAAAAGCTGCTGATCCAAAACCAGCGCCATATCATCTTCTTCCTCAAGATGATAATATTCTTGCAAATCAGCCTGCTCCTTGGATGGTGTATATTTCTTGATTAAAGCGCTGACAAATGCTACCAGAACTACAACAATGATAAATATTGTAGCAACAAGAAAAGGCATCTTATTAATCCTTGGCCTTCTTGGGGTTCCTTTCTGCTGATTCTCTGTTTCAGACATAATATCCTCCTATGTAAAAAAAGAGACTGCCGTAAAATACCTTTCCTGACTCACAGGCATATCCTTCCCACTTGCTGCTGGCAAAAGCCAAAGAAAGCCATCACCAACAGCAAAATTCAGAATATGACATATGATTCACAAGGTGTTTCCGCCACAGCCTCTTCCTTATATTCTGCTTAATATCTGCAAAGCATCTTCCTTTAAAATGACCTCATAATGCTCGTCAAAATATGCCCGCAACGCAGAAGAATATTTTTCCTGATGTGCATATTCTGCTAAGATATTACATACCTTATTAAATTCCTCTGGTGTATGCTGGCTCTTACTGATAACCAGATAATACTTCCGATTGCGCTGATTCTTATACAGAAGGTTACATCCATTGTAGTAACCTTTGAGCACTCTTGCAAGCCGGTTCACCTCATTCAATCCATCAAAGACAAAAAGCTTGGTAATATCTACCAACAATGGTTCTTTCTTACCCTTGGATGGTTCCTTCTCTTTGGTGGCCACTCCAGGTTCCTTCTGTCCTATCCCAGCCTGCTTAGCCTCCTCCTGTACCTTGCGAAAGAAATCTAAAATATCATCCGCACCTACAGCTTCAAATACCCGGTCACTGTCCTCGCCTGTCAATTCTTCTCTTGCATCCTCTTCCTGTTCCCCAGGTGCAAACTGAGAAAAACGAGTATCCAATTCCTCTGGATATTCTACCTTCGTAATAATTAGTATAATAGTATCCGCTGACAACGGAATTGCTTCTATCATCAACGGTATATCCTCTGCTTCAAATCCACACTCATATGATGCCTGCTGTATCATATCCCGGAAAAGCATCTTGGCCTTCTCTGTCCCATATGCCAATTCGCTCAGCTTGATCTGGCGATCTGCCAAATCCTCCCGGGTAAGCGTACAGCGAATTTGATTCTCATTTACCTTTTCAATTTTCATATGACCACTTCCTTCTTCATCGCTTCTGTATCAGGAATTTATACGCTTCCATACTTTCTCAGAGTATTCACTCTGATCAAGGTACTCAAAGTATATTACATATCCTTATGATACGTCAAGTCGAAGTCCCCTGGATTTTCTAAAAATTCTGTGAAATCCCTAAATAATTCGAGAAAAACATTGCATTAGCAATATTTGTATGGTATAACTGTCACAGAGATGTGGATCTGATACAGGCAGAAAGGAGCCAGCCCACCAGATAACACATTCTGCGTTACTTTTCTTACATTATTATATCACTTTTATCTTTGAAAAGTAACCCTTTACTTCATAGCAGAATAGGGAAATGTGACAATTTTCTGCTGTTTGCCAGTTTTTTGCAATATATTGCGCGGCCGACACAGATATCTCCGAATTTTCATTCTGGTCACTTTCCATCTAACTGGAAAAATCACAGATTATTTCCCACAGATCTTCTAACTTCTGTTTTACTTCGCAATTTTCATGTCTGCAAAGCCATTTCTGACAGCTAACATAGTATATGAAAATCTGAGCAATTTAACCCAAAAAATATGAAAAATCAGCCTGTTTCCAATCTTTCCTGTTTCTATTTTATGGAAATTATACATCTCTGACAGAAGATCTTATTAAGGTGAACATTCACCTGGCAACCCTGATTCTATTGGCATTCTTTGTCAAAATTCCGCCAACAGAACGTTTCGAGAGATTCCTCAACCAAATCATTCAATAATATTGCTGTGCTGGCAGTTACGGAGTACACAGATTCCGTATTTGGGAAGAAAAAAGATTATGGAATCCTCCAGGGACTTGCCGATTCCAAAAAAATCGGAGATTTTGGAACAAATCGTACTTCTGAATCATATATCACGAGACACAAATGTACAACAAGATTTCGAAAGGAGGGAATCTATTCATCCGATAAGTTTCAAGTTAACGTAGAATGGGAATTCTTATTCACGGATCAGAAAAGAATTTACACAACAATTATATATTCACAAAAGAAAGGGACGGGGATCATCCTCGTCCTGATTTCTTATTTTGCCAAAAATTCATTTAATTTATCTACCAATGCATCTGGCTCAATTCCATGTACCATTGCCGCTTCTGCAATCGTCTCCATCTGGGATGATGGGCAGCCAAGGCAGTGCATTCCAATCTCCAGCAAGATCGGAGCCACATTTTCATCAATCTGAAGCAATTCACCAATCATTGTCTCTTTCGTTACCTGCGCCATATCATATTCCTCCTTCTATTTTGATTAGACATGTCTTTTATTATAATACCATTTTTCCAGTTGTGCAATGTTTTATACAGAACATTTTGAACAAGATACAAAAAAATCGTATAAGTCTGGTGCATGCCGTTTGATAGCGACAGGTTTAAAGTCCTGTTTCAAAAAACAATGTTCGGTTGTACCTTTGCTGTGAAGAATCTTTCTTTCCGAATCATAAATCTCATAGGATACCATAAATTTTAGTCCATTAAATTTTACAATCCTTGTCTCTATCCTGACGTTCTCCCCAAACTTCACAGCCTTACGGTACTCACAGGACACTCCCAATACCGGAATCATCATTTCCCTTTTTTCAATGTCGCCATAGGGAAATCCAGCCTGTTCCAGATAATCCAATCTCGCTTCCTCAAACCAACGAATGTAATTGGAGTGATGAACCACTCCCATAGCATCGGTCTCATAATACTGTACAGTATGATAATAAGGCTTCCACTCTTTCATTTTTTCTCCTTTTCCTGACATTTTCTTATTATTTTACCATTTTTGGATCCAAATTGCAAAATAGCTTGTATTCCAGATGAAATTTTACTTGTAATCGCAGACTGTTTGTATTAAAATATAGTCGAAAGCTACCATAGTGGTAACTTAAATGAATACTGATTTTAAAGGAGGAACTAAGTATGGCATATGTAATTAATGACGCTTGTGTAAGCTGCGGAACCTGTGAAGGAGAATGTCCAGTTGGCGCTATCTCCGCTGGCGATGGAAAATATGAAATCGCTGCTGATACCTGTATCGATTGCGGAACCTGTGCAGGCGCTTGTCCTACAGGAGCTATTGAACAAGGCTAATCACTTATCATCTTACAGTTCATGAGACGAAGAAAGACAGAGCCACTACTCTTAATTTAGAAGAGTAATGGCTCTTTTTCTCAGTATGCGCTTTAAATTCTGAGCACTAGCTGATTGTCAGGTCGTCAAATTCGGATTCAATTTATTCTCCTTTTTCAGCGCTTTTGAGGTATCTTTCTCTTTTTTGTCTGTTTTCTCCTTGCGGAAGCGCCGTCCTTTCTTTTGCATACGGATCGCTGCATCCAGCTTGCGGAAGCGTTCTTCCTCCGCTTCATCCTGTTCTCGCATCAGATAATTCATCTCCTTGAGAACTTTTTCCCCCACCTGAATCCCAACTTCCTTTCCAAGTGACGGATTATTCTCTTCCACTGCCTGCTTTACAATATTCATCATCATCTTTTGAAACTGTTCCAGCTTTACTGTGTTGGACGCAGAACTGTTCTGCTCTTTCACAAAATGCTGTTGTTCCATTCCGGGAATTTCCCGATTAAGTTGAATCACCTGGCTGTTTCCAGGCGTGCTTCCGGAATTTATCATACTACTTGTCCCTCCTGCATTCATCGCGCTGCCTGTCCCAAAAACATTCTGAGAACTGGCTGCATATGTCTCCTGCTCTGGTATGTTATGTATCATCATTCGAATGGCCTTGAGCTGATATCCTTGCTCCTTCCATTCTTTTATCTTTTGGAATTGCGCTATATTTTCTTCTGTGTAATAGCGGTGTCCCATCTCATTGCGTGGGATGGCAAGCTCTAATTCTTCTTCCCAGTAACGCAGGACATGTGACTCAACATTGACAATGTTTGCCGCATCTGAAATCATATAGCGTACATTTTCCACATTTTTTACCTCCTTCTTGGGCTTTCACGTTCCAGATCCTGGAATGCTTCGTCAGGCTTTGATATCCCATTGAGAAATAAACATTATCAGGCTATTAACGTTTTACAATGGAATAGAATTGTTTTACAGACAACAAGCAGCCTGTCCCTTTTTACTGATTCTATTTTAACGATTTATGCCATCACTTACAATCTTTTTTCGTCGTGAAATAACGACAAGAAAAAACAGATATTCTTCCATTCGGAAAAATATCTGCCTTATCTTACAAATTCTGCTATGAAGCTTTCTATTAATTGTAATTTTCAATTGCAGCTTATCTTTTTTCCATATTGACAAACTTGGTATACTGCGGTAGCCATACCAAATTCACTGTGCCGATTGGGCCATTACGCTGTTTCGCGATAATGATCTCTGCAATGTTCTTGTTCTCGGAATCTTTATTGTAATAATCATCACGATAGATAAACATTACCACATCCGCATCCTGCTCAATGGCTCCCGATTCACGCAAATCTGAAAGCATTGGCCTGTGGTCGGGACGTTGTTCCACTTGACGGCTTAACTGAGAAAGTGCGATTACAGGAACATTCAGTTCCCTAGCAAGTCCCTTTAAGGATCGGGAAATATCTGAAATTTCTTGCTGCCTGGAATCCGAACGCCCAGAGCCTGACATTAATTGCAGATAATCGATGATGATCAATTTCAGATCCTGCTCCAACTTATATTTCCGACATTTGGAACGCAGCTCTGAGATCGAAATCCCAGGTGTATCGTCAATAATCAGATTGGAACGTCCGATGGTACCTGCGCCTTCAATCAATTTCTCCCAATCAGAATCTGCCAAGTTACCAGTTCTCAAAAGTTGAGCATCCACCCTGGATTCCAATGAAAACAGACGGTTTACTAACTGTTCCTTGGACATCTCCAAACTAAAAATTGCCGCACAAAGGTTACTGTGAAACGCCACATACTGTGCAATATTCAGCACAAATGCTGTTTTTCCCATAGACGGACGGGCTGCTACAAGTATTAAATCTGACGGCTGCATCCCAGACATTCGGTAATCCAAATCTACAAAACCAGTAGCAATCCCTGTAACAGTTCCCTTGGATTTTGAGGCAAGTTCAATCTTCTCAAGTGCATTGATTACCACCTGCTTAATGGGTACAAAATCTCCCCCATTCCGATTCTGAAGTAAATGAAATATTTGTTTCTCCGTGTCTGCCATAATGTCTTCCAGACTTTGTGTCCCCAAATAACACTGATTGGCGATCTCTTCATTCACCTTAATCAACTTCCGCAGCATGGCTTTTTCTTTTACAATATTGGCATAATACTTAATATTTGCCGAAGTAGGTACAGATGATACTAGACCACCCACAAATTCTGGACTGCTCAACTCCTCTGGCACATTTTTTTCCCGCAGGCGATTTTGCAACATAATCACATCAATTGGCTGCTCTGCATCAAACAGCTCCACAATTGTTTCAAACAAAATACCATACTGTTGATGGTAAAAATCTTCCCGCACCAAGGTTTCCGAGGCAGTTACTAACGCGTCTCGGTCCATAATCATTGCACCAATCACTGACTGCTCTGCCTCCAAATTGTTCGGCATTATGCGCTTGATCAAGGCTTCTTCCATTTGAGTCTCCTATTCTCCGACAATTTTTACCTTTAATTTGCCTGTCACTTTTGGATGAAACTTTATCGTAACCTCATGAACGCCCAATGTTTTGAGCCCTCCTTCTGGAAGCTGTATTTTCTTCTTGTCCAGCTCCATCTGAATCTGCTCTTTGGCCGCTGCTGCAATCTCCTTGGTGGAAATAGAACCAAAAGTTCTTCCACCCTCTCCAGTCTTTAAGGTCACAATCACTTCTTTGGAGCCAATCTCCTGCGCCAATGCCTGCGCAGCAGCCAAATTCTCCTGTGCTACCTTTTCTGCATGTTGATTCTTCAACTTCAAATCGTTCATATTCTTTCCATTCGCTTCCACACCAAGCTTTTTCGGCAAAATCATATTTCTAGCATATCCATCACTAACATTTACAATATCACCTTTTTTTCCTAACGATTTCACATCTTCCAACAAAATTATTTTCATACTTCTATGTCTCCTTCCTCCAGCATTTGATCCAACGTCTTTTGAATCCTTCTCTTGGCTTCCTCCACAGTGCAATCTGTAAGCTGGGCGCCTGCCACATTCAAGTGACCGCCGCCTCCCATCCGTTCCATAATAATCTGCACATTAATCTCGTCAATAGAACGGGAACTAATATATATTTTCCCATTGTATTCTGTCAATACAAAGGAAGCCTTGATTCCTACAATATTGAGCAATTCATTTGCCGCCTGTGCCCCTGCAATCGTGGGACTCTCCACACTGGAATCTGCTGGACATATAGAAATGGCAAATGCTCCCTTGTATACCTGTGCATGACGGACAGCCTCTGCCCGCGCTTTATAAGCTGCCATGTCATCACGAAGCAGCTTGCGAACCCTTGTAACCTCAGCACCGCACCGTCGCAGATATGCGGCTGCCTCAAAGGTCCTTACCCCTGTCTTAGTCATAAAATTATTGGTATCAATCAAAATACCTGCATAAATACTGTCCGCCTCATTGGGCTTCAAATGTATATTTTCATCAAAATATTGTAATACTTCCGCCACCATTTCACAAGTGGAAGATGCATAGCTTTCAATATAGGAGAGCACTGCATTCTCAATAACTTCACTGCTCTGCCTGTGATGATCAAATACCACAATGTTTTTGGTACGGTTTAATATCTCTGGACATTCGGTATAATTGGGGCGGTTGGTATCTACCACAACCACTACACTGCGGTAATTTACCAGTTCCATTGCCTCCTCATTTTGAATAAACATATCTTCGGGATAGCCCTTTTCTTCACTGAAGCATTCTTTCATTGGCCGAAGAGAGGACGTCACCTCATTCAAGATAATATACGCTTTCTTGCCCATAACCTGTGCTGCACAATAAATTCCAACGGCTGCGCCAAAAGCATCCATATCGCTGATACTGTGACCCATAATAAAAATTTGCTCCCTGCTTTCAAAAATTTCCCGAAGAGCATGGGCCTTAACCCTGGCCTTGACCCTGGTCATTTTTTCTACCTGTGTGGTCTTGCCGCCAAAATAAGTAATTTTCTCCCCTTCCTTGATCACGACCTGATCTCCGCCTCTGCCCAGTGCAAGATCAATGGCCATACGGGAATATTCATACTTCTGCCCATAGCTGGCAGTACTGATTCCCACACCGATACTGAGTGTCACTGCCATCTCATTTCCAACCTTGATGGTCTTCACATCTTCCAAAATACTGAATTTATCTTTTACCATCTCATCCAAATATCTGTGGCGAAACACCACAAAATATTTGTCTTTTTCCAACTTTTTGATAATACTATCCCGCTCAGAAAAATATTTGCTGACTTTTCGATCGATCAGAGCCACCAAAAGAGAACGTTTTACTTCTTCAATACTATCCAAAGCCTCCTCATAATTATCAATGTAAATCAATGCTGATACAAGCTGCAACTCTTTATTTTCGCTGATATAGTGATGAAGTTCCGTCTCGTCAAAAAGATACAACGCCATCAAATACTGATCCTTTGTGTCCAGTTCAATTAAGCTGCTCTCTGGTTCTCCCTCATCAAAATAAAGCTTATCCACACATATTCTGTATAATTTATCTTTCCATTCAACCTGAACATTGCTGAGCTGATCCTCTTTTTCCAAAATCTCCCGCGTAATTGAGGGAAAAATCGTAGTGATTGATTTATGATACCTTTTCTCACGTTCTGTAATTGCAGAAAATGCTTTGTTCATCCAAAGTATTTTGCTGTTGTAGTCCAAAAGCGCATAGGGAATCTTAAATTCATCCAACAACTTTTTCTGCACAGTGCCATACTGCGTGGCAAAGCTTATCACCTCACTGCGGATCGCGGACCGATTCAGAAGATAAACCGTCAGCACAATCACAAAATAACACGCCGCAAAAACAGATACACAAATCCCAGCCTTTTTATCGATATAATACAAAGGCACATTCAGCAATACAATTAGAGCGGTCAGCATCAGTGGCCAGAACATATAATTCTTCAACTGCCCTTTGAATTGAGTTTCTTTTTTCATTTATCTTCCCACTTTCTGATTCCTTTCCAAGCCGGCCAGGTTCCTCACCACTTCATTTAGAACCTCTCCGGTTACAGTATACCATATCCTTGCACTATGGTATAGTAAAATATACGCATTCCGGCGCTTATCACACCTTTCGATATTATAGCATATATTACGGAATTGTTACAACCTAGATTTTTCAGCAAAAATTCATGAAAGCGTTGCAATTACCATAAAAGTTGAGAGAAGCATAATCACTTATTGTTTTTTGCGCCTATGCCATATATTATTAACATAAGCAAGAGGTCTGCTCTGATGTAAAGAATCCAGGCAGAAAGAAAAAACGTAAATTTCACATCTAATAATTGATAAAATACCGATTAGAGAACAACACATGGAAATTGAAAACGTACTTGCAAAAAATATCAACACAGCAAGCGAAAAAGCAAGTTATGATGCGTCTTGTAAGCGTCTTCTTGCAAATAAAATTATTCTTGCATGGATTATGAAAAGCTGTCTCGAAGAATACAAGGACTTTGATGTGGAAAAAATTTCGCAAGAGTGCATTGAAGGAAGCCCACAAATTTTCAAGCTTCCCGTAAACCAAGATGAAACCTCTAAATATGAAGAACTGATTAACGGAGGAAAAACAGAAGACAGCACTATGACAGAAGGAACCATTCACTATGACATCCGTTTTTTTGCTTACGTCCCAAAAACAAAAGAAACCATAAAATTAATTCTTAACGTAGAAGCGCAAAACGATTTTTATCCTGGCTATCCAATTATAAAACGCAGTATTTACTACTGTAGCCGCCTGATTTCTGCACAATACGGAACAGAATTTACAGATTCCCATTATGAAAAGATTCGCAAGGTCTATTCTATTTGGATCTGCGTAAACCCACCCGCATACCGGAAAAATACGATTACAAGATATATGATTCAGGAAGAGAATCTAGTGTATTGACCACCTGACAATCAGACCAATTACTTGCCTGAATTTCCATCTACTGCGTTAGATTTTCTAGTCGTAGCCACCGCTACGCCGTCAAAAATCTGCCTTGCAGAATGAAAATTCATTCTGCGTAATTAGTCTAAATATCAAGCGGTCAATACGCTAGTCGGAAATGTATCTGAGCAAAAAGAAAACTATGACCTAATGTCCGTTATATTGATTTGTCTTGGAGATTCCCAGGATGACAAATATGAAGGAATACTAAAGCTTTTGGACGTACTGCTTTCTGCCCAAAAGGAACCAGAAGAAAAGAAGCAAATACTTGCGAACGATTTTGATATTAAAATGACAAAGCAATTAGAAAGTGAGGTGTCTCTTATGTGTAATCTCAGCAAAGGTGTTGAAGAATACGGCAGACTAATTGGACGGCAACAGGGCTTGCAAGAAGGCTTAAAAGAAGGCTTAAAAGAAGGCATTCTATCCTCTATTATTAATTT
Source organism: uncultured Lachnospiraceae bacterium (assembly GCA_910580015.1). Taxonomy (GTDB): domain Bacteria; phylum Bacillota; class Clostridia; order Lachnospirales; family Lachnospiraceae; genus Petralouisia. The sequence continues at coordinate 80,886 of CAJTVT010000003.1, read as the reverse complement.
AATGGATTCTATGGGGTGGTCTGCTGAACGCGCTATGGACGCTCTGAAAATTCCTGAGTCTGAACAGCGATTATATTTCTATGAATTAAATAAACAATGATTTTAATGAAGTGTCTCTTATGTGTAATCTCAGCAAAGGTGTTGAAGAATTGTTTTTTATCTTATGGGAAATCCGAAGGAATTTCCTATAAGAATTAGGAAGTCTGAAAGGCCACTCCCGGCCTTTCCTTGCTTCTTTCCTTAGATTTGTCCATCTTGTTCCTCAATGATCTGATCTACCACATACTGAACAATCTCGGATATCTTCTGTTCTTTCATCTTTCCAACTTTTTCTATAAATTCTGGTTCATTCCGATGACTGACAATATAACTTCTGGTTGGTGTCTCGCTCCCTTCTAATGACACCAGTTCCCCTCTATGCTTTCTCAGTAGTCGCTGAAGCTCCTCGCTAAAATGATCTGTAACATTTTCAATCGTAGGCACAATAATATCAAAAGGTTCCATTGTATTTAAGATCTGATTTTGATATTTTTCAAGAAACTGCTCAATCAAGTCCTCAAACATACGAAACTCTACAAAATCATCTCCCGCAACTACAATCGTAGTTACAAATTCCCATGTATGAGGATGTGTCTGCCCCTGCCGCCCATTAATTGTAATATAATGATTCATATTCAAATAAGATTTTAGACGATACTCACGACATAAATTCTCTTTGCTCATCTGTCTGAAACCTCCTTCCAAAATTGCTCAAAACAAGTTTGATAGTTATTCAAATTATCCTCACAATACAGATCAGCCAAAGCCCGCACATTCCAGTTCTCCAAAGATTCAATCATCCGTTCACTGACTTTCCGCTCATATTTTACAAAGATCAACACCACACGTAAATCATCCATACAAAAACGCAACACACGGTTGTCAAGCACCGCTTGCATACGTTCCAAAAATTCGTCCCGCACCTCTTTCTTGTCTGCCTCAAACACCGCAAAATGCAGTGGAAACACATTTTTCTCGTCCAATGTGTTCAAAAATTCATTTAAAATGTTCCCTTTAAACACATGCTTGCTGGCGCTAAATGAATATTCCCGTTTTATTTTTTCATCCAAACGCTGTATTTGTTGATTTTGCCAGACAATACGTTCCTCCTGAGAACGGATCTGTCTTCCTTGTTTTCCGATCGTCCGTGACATGATCATACTCAAGATCACCAAGAATGCCAGACTAATAGATAGAATGATGATAATCGAATTTTTGCATTCCAGCAGAACATTATCCTCCAGAATCACTCGATCATATGTCAGTAGGCAAATTCGATATTGTTCTTTCTGCCATTGAAAAATCATTCCAGATGCAATAAACCGATCATTGTCCAGATGTATGATCTGATGCCCCACCTGATTTACCTTGAGACTGTTCATAAATTCCGAGGCTGTCTTTGTGGCATAATAAGCGCCATCTGCAAACCCTTTATAACGGTTGGTCTCTGTAACGCTTTTGACAAACAAAATTGACTCATCCTTACTCAATGTCCAGTATCTGCTTGCTGTAGAATCTAAGGTACTGATGATCGCTGTGATATCATCCTCTGTTCCCTGATCCTCCAGTCGGTTGATCTGTTCAAGGATGATTTTTACATATCCATCCTGTTCCGCTCCATAAAGCTCCAAAAACCGAGTTTCATAATTCTCAAGCTGATACACAATAAATATATCTGCTGCAATTGCAAAAAATATAACCGCTGCTGTTATCATATAATAATTGAATTTACGTTTCATTCGTTCTATTCACCTTACTCGTAATTAACTGCTTTCCGCGCCCTCTGTAACAGATTCAAAGGCTTTCTAACCTCTGCCTTTAACTCTTTCTCAAAATCTTTCCGCTCATCCGTAAGTGTTCGTGTCTTCCATGCACTGTCTGTGTTTATACTATTTATCACACCTGCAAACCGAATAAAAAATACCATAAGATTAAAAAACGGAAGAAATGGTACGACATACCATAATCTCTGGTAATATTTTTTCATGGCACGAAATTCCCTTAAATATCCCACCGTGGAAAAATAATATAAATATCCACTGATAATATACAATAGGAAAATCATGCCCGTGGACAGTAGGATCATTTTTGCAGAATAATTCATGCACATCAAGCAGAACAACGCGAGATACCATATCAGCCTCGGAAATGCAAATGTATGGTCATACATTAAAGTTCGAACCATCACATTCGTAAACATCTTTCGCACTTTTAAGTCTTTCTCCAGAAATTGATGTGACACTTCCAGGCTTCCTCTCTGCCACCGCTGCCTCTGGGTGTATAGTTTATTAACCCCTTCTATGGGATCCACACAGAAAATGGCATTCTCACAAATATGCACTTTAATCTTCTGAAGATAACGCATCTGAAATGTAATATTGGTGTCCTCACAGATGGTATCTGTATTATAGAGTTGTGATTTGAGCACTGCTGACTTACGAAACGCCGAAAATGCACCAGAAAGTGTATAGATGGAATTTGTCTCAGAAGCATAGTTGCGCCCTGCCAAAAATGCCTGTGCATATTCCATAAATTCCATCTTACGCAAAAGTCGAGGCAGGATGCCCTTATATTCTTCGATCAATTCTGGCATGGTGAGTATGGCTCCTGTCATACAATCCACATGCGGACATGCTTCAAATTTGCGCACCATATTACTGAGAGCATGAGGTTCAAACTGACCATCACTATCCACATGAATAATATATTTTCCGTCTGCGTTAAACAGGGCCAAATTCAGAGCTCTGGATTTGCCTTGTTTTGCATTGAGCCATTGCATCAAGAGATCTGGAAACTGCTCTTGACACTTTGTGTATACCTGAAAAGAATGATCTTTCCCCTGATTATTTACCAGAAAAATTCGCATCTTCTCATTAGGATAATCGCTGTCATTAATGGATTTGATACATTCTTCCAAAGAATCTTGAGAATTATAAACTGGAATGATCAACGTGATCTCAGGCCAGATTAAAGGATCTCCATAGTGCTGAGGAAATATTTTCTTTTTCAATAAAATCAAAAAACTGCCCAGAGATGGAATAATCTCCATAATCAGAGGAATGATAATCCACGCTGTCCACAATAGCATAGAATTAAAAAATTGATTAATCACTGTCATATCGGAAACTTCCCACCTTTTGTTTTATTATCTGCGGTTTGGTAAACACATAGAAATATAAAAGAACCGACAACGCATAAAATACCAACCTTCCAACGAAGGTGTGCGCAATATAATAAGTGTCAATTCCGCCAAAATAGATCATCAGACAAATAACGGTAATACGCAGCGCATTTGCCAGTATCATAGCAATCACACCCAAAATGCCCACACAGAATCTTTCATACACCGTATAGACACGATAAAAAATCAACAGTGAGAGATACGCCATAATCTCAATGATTCCGGAACATTCAAAATCAATTTTTAACGATATCGCTCCTTCATAAGTCTGAACAAAAATAACACCATATTTGTAATGGGCGCTGTAAATATCCCCTATTTTCCCTGGCAAACCTGCAAGCAGTGCAACAATTCGCGCCAAAGGCTGCGTGAGAAATGGCTGTAAAAATACAAGCATCAACACAAAGGCTCCAGCACTTCCCACCAGGAAATACCAAAAATTCAGCTTACTTTTATTTAGCACATGTAAGAGAAAGAGCCATATCACAAACCCGATACTCCCTGCTATATATTGAATCATTCCTTTACCCCGCTTCCCTTTCCAATTTGTACCGGCGTCTCATCACCAGTGTATATAGGAAAATCAAGAATGTTGATACGATACTCACAATCGCCCCCTGCTTCCAATACGGAATTGTCAGAGATATCACCGTTTTCCCATTGTGCACATACATGAAATGATTTTTTTCATAAATTTTCTGGTCAGACATAAAGCTGTCATGTAAGACAAGGCCGCTGTTGACATCATCCCTGTCCGTCTCAATCACGATCTCATCTGGCAGATACTGAATCTTATAGGGTACCAGTTCCCGCTTTGGAAGTTCCGTCGGATTTAAATCCATAGCACGACTTAGCAGCTTAGCAACCTGCTCATCTCTGGTAAGACTGAGATAATATGTCAAGTTCAATCCATAAACCACAATATTCTCATTCTTTACGGTTCCATAAAAAGGCAGATCCCATTCTAAATCGTTCACAGTTCCCCAAACTTCATCCAGACCGTTGACGTACACGGTTTCCCATTCCCGGTAACCATCTGGAAATAAGTCTGTATCTAATATACCATCTATGGTATCTAGATTGGGATATCCCTGTGAGAAAGAAACTGGATTACAGACAATCCCAAGAAAACTCTGGGTCTGGCTGTCCCTATCATTCGGCATTCCGTCAGCCGCAATCACCACACGCGTTCCGGATTCGCTGAGCTTAATGAGCAATTCCTCTGCCGCAAGCTTATCGTCATAGGTAAAACCAGCCAAATATACCACATCATAACTTTGAAGCTCCTCAAAAGAAAAGTCGTTGAGATTCCTCCGTTCTGTCTCCTCAACAATCGGAAACTGTCTGGAGATTGCCGCTGCTGCTGTGCCAATACCAATGGCCCGATACTTACTGACAGTTCCCCAGTTTCCTTGTATATCCAGTTTATAAAATCGATAACTATCATCATATCCCGCCAATCGATACCCAACTGCCGCAGCAGCCCGATCCATGATTTGAATTGGGGATTTCATCAAGTCATGTACCATGTCCAAACGCACCACCACTGTATCATTGCCAAGTTCCAGGCATCGGTCAAACAGATACCAATAATTTCCTTCGGCCAAAGAACGATGAAGCTGTTTAAAATTTTCTATTGCACTGCTCGATTGCCAGACTGCTCCGTGACTTGTTGCTACAGGACTGTCATACCCCGTCAAAAAATATGTGTTTGCGCCATCCAATGGACTTTCATCCACCAAAGCCAGGCGCTGCTGCGTGGCCTGCTTTGCTTCTCCAATCAGGGTCTGTCTTGAAAAATCTGCCATAACCTCATTGGGTGTTTTTCCTGACTGATTTCCCACAATCAGCGGAAGAGATGGCAGCACATCCAAAATCAACAATCCTGCAAAAAGCAAAATCCATCCCTTTTTCAGAGTATCCCAGATCAAAAAGCTAAACAAAATCATACACAAAGCAATGGAAATAAAATGAAACATCTGAATAGACTGCACTCCTGGCAGGCTAGATAACAACAGATACATCATATTAGACGTACAGGCTAAAATGACAATTCCTGTCCAGAATCCAGGCATAGATTTTCTCTTACTTAAAAATCCTCCAAAAATCGCAAGCAACAGAGACGCCAATCCAAAGTAAACATCCGTACATCCTCTTTGAATACGGGCAAAGGGATTGATCGACAAAAAGATACTTTGGAAAAAGTTTGCCAGAAGTTCTGAAGTTTCCATCGAAGTTCCTGCGCCTGTCAGTGCTGGAAGCAACCACACACCAATCAACAGATATCCAAAAAGTAGGGCGCCCAAGATTTGTATACTTTGTTTCCATGTTGGCCTAATCATCGAATGTAGAATAAGATACATCAAACATGCCAGCAATATAGTTCCAGCATATCCAGGATGGCAAAGGGCCATCAAGGCAAAGCAGACAGAGAGCTTTGGAACCGTATACCAATGTTTTTCTTGAAGATAATCATACACCCAATACAGCAGCAATGGCAAAAGCACAGAACAGATCGCGCGGGGCAGATCTCCTTTATAAAACAGCGTATATAGATTATCTGGCATAAAAAACCATAATCCACCTAACAAAGCCCCAAAAAGAGGACGTTTCACTTTTACTCCCACGAAGAACCATGCCATTGCTCCTGCAAAATACAGAAAACTAACAAATACAGGAAACCCAGACATGGGATCCTTGCCTCCAAAGAACTCACAGGCAGCCAAAAGATACATTGGCAGAGGCCCACAATACCGCATGTTCTCCACACCGTTATACCACAGAGAATCATAAATCGGCCAGAAATCACCTTCACGGATAGCTTGAAATAAAAGATCCCCTTTATAGAGATGGCAAAGCGTATCGATCCCACCGGTATAAATCCCGCTGTTTTCCATAAGCTTTGCCACTCCAAATGCCACAAATGCATAAAAAATGGGCATTAACAAAATCAGATCATAACGCGTCTTTCTGTTTCTCAATGCCCATTCCTCCTGTATCTTTTTTCTTATTATTCCATCCAAACTGTCAGATTATCCCAATGAATATTTTCTAGAGATAATAACCTTATTTCACAGATAACAATTCCAAAAGATTTCTCTTTTTGTACCAGAGTATAAATCCTGCTGAGACAATACACAACGTAACCCCTGCAAGCGGCCCTGTGGAGGTTCCTGCTGTAAAAATCCACTGTCGTCCAAGCCGTCCAAATTGTCCAGCAATTTCTTTTAAATCCGTCTCGTTCACACCAAGTTTCTTTGCTATCATTGGCAATTCCAGATAAAATTCCATTTCATCCTTCCCGTCTTTGCCAACGGTCACCATCATCTTACCATAGAGTTGATCCAGTTCTGTCACAAGATGATTGATATTGGTTGATTGGCCCCATGCATCCAAAGAGGCAATGTAAAATTCATATGTACCCTCTGAAAGTCCGGATAGCTGTGGGTTCCAATTGATATTTCCATTGGGATCAACAGTTACAAACCTTGGATGAAATGCCATCTTCGTATTGTATGTTCCATTTTGTAAATCACTTTGTTTTTGATTAAACGCAATGGTCACTGCTGCTGTAAACTCACCTCCAGCTTCTTGCAAGTGCTGAGGCATAGTCGTAAACACATGACCAAACAACTTCTCACCGGTAGAATACAATGCACCTTTTGCATCTACCTGCGCTTCCTGGGAACCGGCTGTAGCATATTCAATCGTAGAATGACCATAATCCTCCCAATCTTCATAGGATCCGTCGTATATAATCCCGTTAAACAAATTTTCCAGATTATTTTCACTATCTTCCTGAAGGTTCATAATATCTCTGACAAGTGGTTCTTGCAGGTATAATCCAAAGGAAAGACTGGACTTATATTTGGGTAACTGATCTTTGGGAATGGCGATCTCCCATTCGCTGCCTACATAGGCAACCTTAGCGCCATTGACCCCATTTACGGCTGGTGCCGTTGTCAACTGGATATCCGTCTCATATCCCAAATCTGAGGTGATAGCATATTTACCATTGGAATGGGTTCCTGCACCAGAGGCATTGCTCCCCTTTCCATCTTTGATATATATATAAAACCAATCACCATCAAAAACTGCTGTCACCTGAGAGATACAATTCTTATGTTGGTCATTGGGACAGGATGCTTCTGTTTTAGCCACTGCATCCCAGTCAGAATATGTTCCGTCAATCGTAATACCCTGATAAACAGCAGGCTTTTCTTCTACAACAGCATTGCCATTCACCTGCTGAATTTCTTCTGAGCTTAGAGATGTTCCTCCAAAATCAACCGTAAAATCCATACTGTGAAAATAACTTACTGGAACAGAAAATTCTACGGTATATGGGCCAGAATTATTTCCATTTGCCCCATTGGACACCACGGCTGCTGCACCTGAAATATCTGCCCACCAACCATTTTTCACCGCTGCACCGCCATTCCATGCGTTGATTAAAAGAGAGCTGTTTTCACCTGAATGTCCGTCTTTATAAATAAATTTAAAACTATTTTCTGCACTAGCAAAACCGTAATCCCATTCTGTCGTTGCCGTTCCCGTATAACAGAAATACAGTGTATTTCCATCAGGAGAAAAAGCAACTTTCCAGGAATCCACATTGGAGGCATTGGAAGTATATTTTTTCACTTCTGCCCAGTCAGATAAATCGCCATCAACTGCAATCTTACCATTGACTGAGGATAGATGATCCAAAGAAAAATTTTGTATTATCGTCTGTAGATTCTCTGTCTCCTCTTCCACAGGCGTTTCTTCTGTTTTCTCTTTGTCTTCTTCAACTTCTTCCGCTTCTGTCTTCGTCTCTTCCTCAGGTTTTTTCTCAGGTTCAGATTCCTGCTCCGTACCTGACTCTTGTTCTTCTAGTTCTTCCTGATTCTCCTCGTCCACTTTTTCCTGGCTCTGTGCTGGCTCTTCCTGTTCTGGACTTTGAACAGAATCCTCCTCTTTTGATGGTTCTTGGTTCTCTGGTTCTTGTATCGTTTCCTCCTTGAGATCGGTGTTCTCATTCTGCACATCTGTCTGCTGTTTTGATTCGAAAGCGTTTCCCTCGGTGGCCATTACAGGCATTCCTGACAACAGCAGAGAAATAGACATCAGACCTGCCACTGCCCCTTTTAAAAATGTTTTGGTTTTCATATTAATCCTCCTCAGCATTAAAATATCTCTTCTGTAATCGCATAAATACGCAAAGGCGTTTCGCTTATCTCAAAGCGCGCCAATTTCCAATGATGCCCCTCTAACGCTTTCTTCACTTTTAAATAAAACACCTCACCTAAGTGTTCCATACTGGTATCTCCCCCAAATTCGGGAAACTCATTTAAATACTGATATCGATACGGGCCAAACGCTAGCTCTAAAATAGAATCCATACTGGCAAATTCCAGAAAATCCCCAGATAATTGTCTGGCTACGATTTCAATCTCAATCAAATGATGATGCTTATTTTCGATCTGTCCATCAAAACTATGCTGCATACATAAACGATACTTTAAACGATGATATCTCATTTCACCTTACCCATTTCATATGAACCACACTTTTCGAAGACCTGGTGTGTTATATGAATTTCAAATTATTGCATCTGCCTTAAAGCATTTCACATTATAGCATACGGCCGCAAAGATTTTCAATCCTCTAAAATCAATTTGTACGTTTTCGATAGATTGCACTTGGAATTTCCGAAATTATACACGATTTGCGAAATATTAATTACAATTTTATACAGATGTGCCAAAAGAATTTTCCAAATATATCCCAAGAGGTCTATCACACCAACGAATCATAATTCGAAAAAAGTACCATCCCCACAAAACAGCCGCCACGAATCTTCCTTCTTCGTGGCGGCCATTGCCTGCTATTTTGTAATTTTAATCGTAAATGTAATCTTCTTGTTGGTTCCATCTGTTGACTTGGCAGTGATCTTTACTTTCTGTCCTTTTTTTGCCTTCTTTGAAATCTTCACTTTCATAGACTGCCCTGTCTTATCAGATACTGTAGCGATTTTCTTATTAGAAGAAGTCCACTTGAGCTTATTGTTGTACGGTTTCTTGCCTTTCATCACAACTGTCGTTTTAAGTGTCACCGTCTTACCAACTTTTGCTGTCACGGTCTTCTTGCCTTTCACTTTTATTTTAGAAACCGCTCCAGACATTACCTTAACTTTTACTTTTCCTACGACCTTTCCATCTGAGTTTATTGCTGAAATAACTGCCGTCTTATTTACTGCCTTCTTATTCGTTTTCACGACGCCAGCAGAAGTCACTTTTGCAATCTTTGTATCAGAGGATTTCCATTTCAAAGTAGAATCTGTCACTTTAGAAGGAGACTTGGAAACGATCTCTTTTGCCAAGTTTATGCTCTTGTTCTTGACAATTTCGTACTTCTTCTGCGCAAAATTCACCTTTGTAATTCTAACAATCAACTTCAGGCTAGACTGTGATTTTTTTAAATCATCTGCCAATTTCTGTAGCTTTGCTGCTGACATGTTTTCTATCTGTTCCTGCGTCAGTTTATTCAGTGCATTGTAGGCTTTCAAGAATGCTTTCCAGGTGCTAGCTGTATATTTCTTTGCTCCCGTCTTCTGATCAATCTTTTTTGCATTGGTCAATGCCTTTTTCGCATCCTTCTTTGCCTGCTCCTTCTTCTGTTCTTCTATGCTGCTTTCAATGGTCTTCAAGCCGGCTTGTGCTTCCTGCAATTCTTTTACCAATTTCTGTAAATCTTGAGATGTCATATTTTCCAGCTCTTCTTCGGTCAGATTCTTTAGCTTCTCATAAGTTGTCTGGAAGGCATTCCAGGTTTCCTCTGTATAGATCTCTGCACCGGTAGACATGTCAATTTTTTCTGCATCGGACAATGCTTTTTGCCTTTCCTGCTTTGCCTGTTCTTTTTCTAACTCTTCCTCCTTATTCCCAAGAACTGTCACTGTCACGGAAGCTTTCTTGCCACCATCTTCTGTCACAGATTCAATTTTTGCTTTTCCTTTCTTTTTGGCTGTAACCATACCAGACGCATCTATTGACGCTACATCACTGTCACTGGAACTCCATGATACCTTTTGGTTTGTTGCATTCTCCGGCATCACTTTTGCTGTTAACTGCTTTGTTTTTCCGATTTCCAGCTCAAAATCTCCATCTGTAATTGTAACGCTTGTCACAGGGATTGTCTGGTCTTTTCCTACTGTCACGGCCACGGTTCTCTCAATACCAGAACCATCCGCTGCCTTTACTGTAATATTTGCTCTTCCATTGCTGAGCGCCATGACTGCACCTTTATTCGAAACAGCCACAACCTGCGGATTATCAGACTTCCATATCACTGCCTGATCCTTTGCTGTAGCAGGTGTAACAGACGCGTTTAATTTCTGAACGGATCCAATGGTATCAAAAGTTAAATTCGCTGGTGTCACCATAATATTTGTTACCAGGTTTTCCTGCACCTGCGCACCCTTCATAACCAACCTGGATTTCATTTTTCTTAACTGGTATAAAGCTTCATAACATTCCGCTTGTGTTGTGCTGTTTAATGCAGCTTGTGCATCTGCCAAAGCCACTTTCATTCTTTCAAAAGATACATCCGTATATTTCGTTTTCTCTGCATCGGTGGGAGCATGGGCAATTTCATCTTGCAGCTCAGTTTTCAGACCAGGCACAATTTGTTCGTCAAAGACAGAAAGCTTGAACTTCGCCTGTTTGATCCAGCACATATCATTGTATACATTGTAATTTGGCAGGCTCTCGGAATACTCCTTATCCCAGTGGCCATAAGAATCCATGATAAAAGTTCCATCTGGCTGCACAACAATTCCCGTATAGCCTGTATCACCAGACTTCGCATTGGCTGCCCAGTCCTCACACAGCAAAATACGATACATGCCTTCTTCTCGGTTCATAAGTTGATCATAAGTTCCTACCCATGCAACCCAATCACCAGCCATAAATTCATTGGAATCAAACTGATTATTGCCATTTGCATCATATATAATTTCGCGGAAGGTCACCAACATCCGCTGTCCTGTGGGATCTGTCGGATCGTACATTGCTTTATGGCGTTCTCCTGCCAAGGATCCTGGAAGATCCACCGGCTCACTCCATGTCTTACCTTCATCATCAGAATAAAACATTGTGGCAGGATGCATATGGGACTGACTTCTTGCCAAAGCGACAATTCTTTTTTCATCCGGTGAGCGGAACATTCCCACCTCGCAAATCTGATGGCTTGACTCAATGGAGCGATATTCACTTAAATAAGGTTCAGGCGCCGTCCACTGCTGGTTGCCTTCCTCATCAAAGGTAAGGTACGTCTTATAGTTCACGAATGAGCCTCCATTATGGTAAACAGCCATCCATTTGTCAATATAATTTCCTGACTCATCTTTTAACTGTACAAGGCTCGCCATAGCAACAACAGTATCATTTCTGCTTCCATTTGGGAAATTTTCCTGATATGTCTCAAATTCTGACCACGTTTTTCCATTATCAACCGATATGGAAGTATCCCAACCACCTGTAGGAGCTCCAAAACTCTCTGGACGTCCTGATATTACGATCAGCTTTGTAGAACCATCGGTCATATTGAGCTTATAAATTGTTGGTGTTTCAAAGGAATCTAACCAACTGTCTGGCACTCTTTGCTCTTCCCAAGTCTCGCCTGCGTCATGGCTGACTTTCATAACGATCTTCCCTCGGCCATGTCCAACTGGGAATACTGTGATCAACGTTTGATTATCATCCAACATAACCATATCTGGCTGTCCGAGATAATGACGCTCATGGCTTCCATTAGGTGCCTTCTCCACATCCGACAAATACTGCTCTGGCAATTTATAATCTGTCAAAGTATTTTTGATAATCAAATTCTTGGTAGTAACTGTAATCGTTACCACCGCTGTGTATCCGGCCGCTTTTAAAGTAATTTCTGTACTACCCAAGCTTTTTGCCGTAACATTTCCCTTTGCATCTACATATGCAACTGATGGATCTTTCGATTGAAACACAATGGTCTTATCTGCTTGATCTGTCACCAACTTAACGGGAATCAAATATTCCTGTCCCACCTTCATCTCTTTTGAATTACTAAACAAATGAAGTCCTGGCTCTGTTGCATTGGAATATTGAATATAATTATCCGTAAGTTCATCCAGTCCTGCCTTAAATGCCTCTGTCTGTGTTACAAGACTTTGTATCTCTGTTGCAGACATATAACTCCTAGATGTGCCTGCTGTTGTCGTAATACAATCATATAAAGCTTCGATTTCTTTTGCAGACGATGGCATCTCTTGTTGTAAGTACATCAGCTTATTCACATCTCGTATACCTTCTGCCATACGTTCCAAACGAACTGAACTCTTGCTGATCGGATTTTCGGCATCTTTTTCATCTGGATAAATCAGGAAACAATCTCCTGGTTCAAATGCATTATGCGTTGCATCATTTAATGGATCTTCCACCCACGCATCGTATGCCCAACGTAAGAATCCAGCTGTTCCCATTTTTGCCGCATTTATCATACCCCAATAACTCTCCACCGGAGCGCTCAACGAGAAATTACCTGGCTTATGTTCTGTGCAGGAATACAATGTCGTGCGAAGTCCTGCCGCTTTCCGTTCTTCCAAAAGTTTCGCAAATTCTTCTGCATGAGCTGCCGCTGCATTATCTCCTACATTTAAGTCATCCACACGCAGAGCCAAATCTTTCTTATTCACAAATCCATCCATAGCTCCTGCTGTCTTTAAGCATGTGCCTTTGCTATTGGTTATAGATTCAATCAGATCAAACGCTGCTGCGCTGAATCCTCTCTCATCAATACCGATATAGGCCCTGTCAAACCAGCCCTTCTGTTCCAAATGGGCAATCAAGTCCCTTAAAAAATGACCCCACACCTGATTGTATCGCTGACTTCCGGGTGTAAATGCCTCATATTTTAACTGACCACCTTCCCAATAAGTAAAAGAATTATGCCAAGGTGCAATGCTATAGAGTACAATTTTGTCTCCAAGTCCCATTTCAATACAAAATTCTACCCATGCATCAAAATCCTCATAATGGTATTCAAAATTGTTTCCATTTTTCTCCCATCTGACCATAGAAGGATAATGAACATCATTGGCGCTGTATGTTTGCCCATTCCAGGCCTCCTCCACAATTGATGTTGTAATGGCATGGCCTCCAAGTTCTTTATAGATCTCCATGGACGATCTCATAAGATTGAAATGTTCTTCTGAAAATGGCTCTACGCCATAATATTCCGCACTGCTATATGGATACTGCCAAAGTTCAATATCAAAGGTATCTTTGAACGTACTTGTTTCTGGTAACGTAATGTCTTTCACATTTATGGTATAAGTAAATGTCAAAGGTTCGTCAATCCCATCCGCTGTCGCCGTAAGCGTTCCAGTATAAGTTCCCGCCTTTGCATCTTTTGGAATATCAAATTCTACCCAAACTGGAAGTAAAGAATCATACGCAAGTTCCATGGAGCCCCCCTGCTGATACAAGATATCCGATGACTCGCTTCGATTCGCTGTCGTCGCCTCTGGAACTGGTCGTTCCTTATCACCATATCCCAAATAACCGCCATTATATGCCTTTGTTGAGCGAATAAACGTTGTTTTAACATGTTCTGCACTGATTCGATTACTTCCGCTGGTCAAATCTCCTGCTGTCACCGTAACACCCGTCAGGCTACAGTCCTTGGAAAACAATACTAGCTCACTGGTCGCCTTATCATTTTTCCATACTGACAACTCCTCTGACACTTTGTCAGATGCTGCAACCTCTGCATAACGATTCTGCGTATATTGTGTATTGGTATCGCCAATCATACCGCCCAGATCTGGTGTCCCTCCCAGATACGGCTGATGGCTAATTTCTGCATATGCAACCTGATTTACTAGCTTTGCACCGGTAGTCTCATTTAAAGTAACTGCTTTTAATACATGAGGTCCTTCCTCTAATTCTTGCACCTGAAATACCATTTCTGGCTGAAGACGTGTACTATGATATAAATCTACTATTTGCTCGTATTCTCCATCTACGGTAAATGCTACTTTTCCATGATTGGGACTTTTATTTGCAAATAGAGAAATTCCGTTTCCTTCAAAGTGCACTTCATAATAACATTCCTCTGCCTTTGTATCAGAAGAACCAAGATCAATATAAGCTTCTGCCTCGCTTAACACCCAACCTTTACCACTATAAGCTGTATAACGAAAATAATTCTTCTTTCCTGAATCTGTAATATTCGGCTTCAATCCAGATATTATATTCTCTACCAAAATTCGTTCCAGATTTTGAACTGCCTCATCTATCTTGGTAACTGCTGCCAGCTTTTCTGCAAACGTTGCACTATCTGGGAGATTTTCCGCATCTTGGTAAGCTTTCTTTAACACTGCATACGTCTCTGGTGTATAATCTTTCTCTCTATATTTCTTTGCATCTGCAATTTTCTGTGCAAGAAGTTCCGTGATATATTCATTGCTGTTCAAGACTTCTGTCTGTGTATCTTGGCAGCGGGTACAAGTACGGCTCCTCTCTCCATCGGCATCTTCCGTAGGTTCTTTTGTCACAACCCATTCGCTATAAGAATGGCCAAGAGGCTCTCCTTCCACAGCTCCGTCTGCTAATTTTGTGTTACAGGCTGTACAGTAAACTTCCCCAGTATAAGCAGCATGTGTACAATCTGCTTCTGTTGCATTTTTGACAACACGTTTATCTTCTGGATGTGTACATTGGATAATCGTTACTTCATATGTTTCATCACCAATTGTTATGGTTGCTGTCTGTCCAACATCTCCAACTGCTGTAATTTTCACACCTGATGTTTCTACTATACGGAACAATTTACACTGTTCTTGCTCACCTGATTTTGGATACATAACAATGATGCCATCACCCAATTCACTGTCTCGATAATATTTCGTAATCAGATACTTATAACCTTCCCGAATTTTACTTACGCGCTGATATCCAGGAATCGGATCTGAATCCGATACACTATTCTTTTTTTCTAAAAATTCAAACTCAAAATACCCTTTAGAAAGCATAGTGGCATTCTTATCACTGACAGCGTCATATCTCATCTTTTCAAACCAGAAAAAAACATACCTTCCATCAAGACGATCTCCGCTACTGGCACGCCTGATCTCAAAAGAAGTCGTACCATCCTCATTTTTCACCTCATTCAGAGCATGGTTGATTGGCGTACCGCCAAAATAACTGGCGCCTCCACCATTCATTAAATATACCCCTTCTGACTCATTATACAACGTATAATAATCACCTGAACGTTCTACGCGAAATTCTGCGGAAGTCAGTTCTAACTCTGTCTGTGGGGTTGTAGAAAATGCTGAAAAACTGTTATTTGCTTCTTTTTCACGGTTAAATAACAATTTCTCTTGTTGATTTGATGCTTCCACACGAACAATCTGTGAATCTGAGCTGGTACAATTTCCCTCTTCCACATTTTCAAAAAAGCGCATTCCTCCTTTCACAAGCTCAAACCGCCCCTCTCTTGTTGCATCATCAAAAGATGACTGTTGCACTGCAACAAGTTCTTCCATTCTGTCTACATTTCCATCTTTTATCTGGTTCTCTCCCTCTGCCCTAGCCAATAAGGACCCGGATGGAATTAATGTAACAGCTAGTACCAGCGATAACATCGCACAGATACTACGTTTTAAAACCTTTTTCGGATTCCACTCCATACTGCAACCTCCTTCTCATTTTGTTTTGGCATCTACCATGCCTTCAAATATAAACGTGTCAGTACATTAGTGTACTGACACGTTTATATTTGGTGAAACTACGCAGAATTTTCATTCTTCTGCAAGGCAGATTTTCAACGGTGTAGCGGTGGCTACAGCTAGAAAATCTAACGCAGCAGATGGATGAAAAGGCAAGTAGGTTTGCCTAATTATAAATGTGTCAGTACACTAGTGTATTGACCTGTCGATATTTAGCCTAATTCAATTTTCTATAATCAGTAAAAATAGCTGAAAAATGCATAAATAGGTTTAGCTAAATATAATACGGTCAGCACACTAGGCATTCGATGCCATCACCATTTTTATGGTATACAAAGTTATTTTACCATATTTTTCATACAAAACAAAACCTAAATCATGAAAAGATCGATTTTAGTAATCCCAAATCACACTACTAATCTTAATATTTATTTTAAAATATACTTGTGATTTTTATTTTAATTTTCCAGAAATCATAATAATTTCATGAAATAACTGATTGTATCTTCAAAATCGAGTAGGGGAATGACCTTCTCCCCTACTCGCGCGCCGGGCGCCCGTCAGATTTTGCTGACATTCTTCCTCTGGGTGCCCGTGTGCATAAAAAAGACCAATCACCCAAAGATGATTGGCCTTTCTATACATCGTATATAAAATTGCAACGCTAGAATTACTTAAACCTGGCGATATCCTTTACGCTTAATCTGTAACATACGGCATCAATGCAATATGTCTTGCCCGTTTAATTGCAACCGTCAATGCTCTCTGATGCTTTGCACAGTTGCCAGTAATTCTTCTGGGAAGGATTTTACCTCTCTCAGAAATATATCTCTTTAACTTATTGGTATCTTTATAATCAATCACATTATCTTTGCCGCAAAATACACATACCTTTTTTCTTCTGCGAACGCCTCCTCTTCTCTTCATGGGAGAATCGCTCTTCTCGGTCTTATTATATGCCATGTTCTTACCTCCTGTTCTAATTAAAGGGTAACTCTTCGTCAATACCATCCGGAATATTCATAAAACCATCTCCTGCTGCTGCACTGGGCTCTGGCTTGGTCATCGGCTGATAACCGGCCGACTGCTCACTGGCCGCCTTACTCTCTGCAAATTCCTGTTCTTCCACCACGACATCTGTGGTATACACTTTCTGGCCTTCCTGATTGGTATAACTTCCGGTCTGAATTCTTCCGGTTATCGCTATCTTAATCCCTTTATGGAAATACTTCTCTGCAAATTCTCCAGCTTTTCCAAATGCCACACAATTGATAAAATCTGCGGTCTGCTGGTCACCGTCACGTCGGAATCTTCGGTCTACTGCCAGAGTATATCTAGCTACTGCTGTAGCCTGATCACCCTGTGAATAGCGAACCTCAGGATCTCTGGTTAGTCTTCCCATAAGTATGACTTTATTCATCTAATCTCCTCTTTCTATCTATGCCTCGTCCTGTCTAACGCATAAGAACCGGAGCACATTGTCCATAATCCGCACACGTTTTTCAACTTCTGCTGGACAATCTGCATCTGAATCAAATCGGATGAAATAATAGAAGCCTTCTCTCATTTTCTGAATCTCGTAAGCCAGTCTCTTCTTACCCCATTCATCCACTTCTGTCACCGTACCGCCAAAACGGGTAATATATTCTTTTACTTTCTCTACCACTGCGGCTCTTGGTTCATCCTCGATCTTAGCATTAACGACAAGCGCTAATTCATATTTGTTCATGCCTCGTACCTCCTTTTGGTCTTTTGGCCCTCTGACCTTGCAGAGAGCAAGGATAAATTTCATATATCACGAAGCTACATTCTACCATACTTGTACTTATCTTGCAAGGGTTTTGTCCAAAAATAATTGATATAATCCCGCAATATTGCAATCATTTTCAAAATTCATAAAGATAGAACGCATTAGAACCTGGCTCACCACTTCTGATTCCTATCCGATATTCATCAAACCAGCCCACAGACCACTCATGGAGTCTGTCATATCCTTCCCGGTCGAAGGCTTTGAACACACCTGCCTCCAAATCCAGCACTCCTAGCTGAGAAATATCTAGGGATCCATCCGTTTTATCATCTGTGACATTATACAATAATTTTGTGTTAGCCCTATTTGACAAAAAAGTGCCGCCTTCATCAAAGGTAAAGCCATTGACCAATTGCTCTGATCCTGTTTTTAAATCAAGTACAGACAAATTGCCATTCTGATCCACATATAATCCAAACCGCCCGCCAAAAAGCATGATCCCTTCACTTGAAGAGGGCTTTATCTCATGATTTTCCAAAAACTTTACCTCATTGAATGTCTGGGTAATCTCTCCAGTGGTTAGATTATATGCCCAAATAGAACCATCTCCTTCTATCATCTGTAGCAAAATCAATGTATTATCATCAGCAAAAAAGGCATTGGAACATTCTACGCCTGTGAAACTTTCTATGTTATACAGAGTTTTCGCAACAACATCACAATAATAGCGTACCTCTTCATTCTCTAGAGTATGACATGTCACAAGAACCTTACTCAAATCATTCGACCATTGATAATCTTTGGGCCAAGACAATTCCTTGATACCAGTTTTTTGCAAAATATCTTCTGTCTCTCCAGTTTCCAAATGGTAAAGCATGGGATATTGTCTGTACTCGCCATATGCTCCCTGTGACAGATACAGAAGTATGGCATCAGTACGACCAGGGATAGATGACGCATACCAACCAGAATCGGCTTCTGATGTACCCCCCTCATAAAGAGAGACTTCTCCGTTGTAAACACACCAATAAATATCACCCTCATAAATCGTATCTTGCCATATAACATGAAAAGAATTTTTTTGCGTGTCTACCTTAAAGATGCTTCCATCCTCCACAGCCCAAAAACGAACCGAGCGGATTGTGCCATTTTCTTCATTGTCCACTTGATAGAGCGTTCCAAAACCCACTTGATAATCCTCCTCTTCAAGTGGGATATATTCTGCTTTTACCATACCGCCAATATCTGACTGTGTAAAGACAAAATCTTTACTGTTGGGATCTGGCACGTATTCGGTCTGCTCTATATGAAAAAAGGATAATACCATCTGACGGAATTGTTCGCTGGCAGCCATTGCCGTTCCTGTGGCGCCTACAACTGTCAAGATAACAATCGCCGCAACCGCCGCCCACCGGGTCCAGCCTTTCTTTTGTTCTCTATGGGTCTCACTAACGGCCTCCAAAATATACTGTTCATCCAACTGTCCTAATGCTTCCAAAAGCTGTTTTGTTTTCATAAATACACACCTTCTTCCACTAAAAATTGTTTTAATCTTCTGCGAATGCGCAACAACGTCATTTTCACCTTGCTCTCACTGATTCCAAAATTTTCCGCAATTTCTCTGACGGAATTCAAGTACCAATATCGCTGTACGAAAATACTTCGTTGTTCTTGCTTTATCCCAGCAAGAAAATGGTTCAGCAATTCAGCAAGCGCAAACTCGTCTATAGCCTGTTCTGTACGAGATGCAGCTGGAATGCATCCTTCTAATTCATCCAACACCAACGGAACCTGTCCAAATCCCCTTTTTTCTGCTGTATATTTGTCATAGAGATCGAGTGACAGATTTCGGACAATTTTCCCAAGAAACGTTGACAACTGTTTTGGATATTTGGGAGGGATTGTATTCCATGCTTTCAAATAGGTATCGTTTATACACTCCTCACAATCCTGGTTATTATGCAAGATGTTAAATGAGATATGGTAGCAGTACCTCCCATACTTTTTCTCTGTCTCTGAAATAGCATTTTCAGAACGCTTCCAGTATAAATCTATGATCTTATTATCATCCATTTGTATTTCCTTTCTTTTGAGATAGGGCCCTTCATCAATAATACACGGAAAAAACAGTTGCCAGGTCACAAAACAACAGAAAAAAGACAGATAAAGAATATTCCTTATCTGTCCTATGTCCATCGAAGCTATTTTCCTCTTATAAACTTTGGCTACTCAATGCACTTGCTGTGCCAAAAAGCTCTGGATGCTCCCATAATATGTATCTGGATCTTTGTCCTGAGACTGTGCATGTCCGGCCCCCTCCACAATCAGTAATTCTTTGGGACAGACCGCAGCCTCATATAAATCTTTTGTCATCTGAACCGAAATCATCCTATCCTCATCTCCGTGGATAAAAAGTGTGGGGATCTGACTTCTCTGTACTGCCTCGATAGCAGAAGCGTCCTTTAAGTCATAACCACCTCGAAGCTTCAATACCAGACACGCAGAATCCACAAATGGGACTGCTGGAAGACCAAACCATTCTTTTATCTTCTCGCCAAACATGGAATATGCATCTGTATAGGCGCAATCGGAAATAACAGCTTTTACTTGACTGGGCAACTCTTCCTCTCCCGCTATCATCAGCGCCGTCGCCGCCCCCATGGACTGTCCATGCAGGACAATCCTGGCCTCTGGATCTTTTGATAAAATATAATCAATCCAGATCATACAGTCAAAATGATCGGTCCATCCCATTCCAATAAAATCGCCCTCGCTTTCCCCCTGACACCTGAGATCTGGCGCCAACACATGATAGCCTTTCTGATGATACCAATAAGCAAAAGGATACATTTCCTCTTTCCAGCCAGTATAACCATGGAGTAGTAATACCCAGTTATGGCTTTCTTCTGGATTGTCCTTTTTCTTTTCTGTCAAAACTTCTTCCTTTTGTTTTTCTTGACTGCCCGCCGGAAATTCTGCCGCAATCAATGTATACCCATCTTTTGTCTTTCTGGAAAGTTTCTGGATTTCTGCTGTTTCTAGCCATTCTCTTGTCTCAATTTGGAAAGCGGTTCGATTGTTTTTAATATCTGAGGTCTGCACTTGTGCTGCATAACTCTCTTCTGTAATCCGCTCAAAAGCTTCCAATTTCTCCATAAACGAAGGAACCAAAGCCGCGCTAACCAGGGTATTTACCAGAATGAAATAACTCACAAAAAACACGGACACAACAAGGCACAATCGTATCATGACTTTTTTTCTGTTGATTTTCCTTCTTTTCGGTCTGTCTTTCTCCATAATTTCCTCGATCATTCAAATGTGTTTACATCTGTTCTATTATTCTATCATATCATGTTTCTATGGAAATTTCATCCGGAAAAAACTTCCTAAAATAATAAGAATGTTCACCACTACTGAAATATTCACTACTACGGAAATCTACACTACATTAGCCTGGTTTTCTAATCTCTCGTGTACTTTTCTCCACCAGCTTTCTTGCAATCATAATCTGGTGTCCACAGCCTAAGCACTTCAGGCGAAAGTCGGCCCCCACTCGAAGCACCTCCCATTCACTGCTCCCACAGGGATGCTGCTTTTTTAATCGTACAATATCTCCTATCTCATATGGTATTGGCATATTTTTCTCCTTTTCCATAGTTCCTACGATACCACAATCTTCCCAAACAATTCGCCAATGCTCTCAGAAAGCACTAAATCCGCAACTCCATCTCTGGCAGTTGCAGTCTTGTTGATCAGCACCAATTTCTTCCCTCGATAATAATCAATCAGTCCTGCTGCTGGATATACCGCAAGTGACGTACCGCCAATAATCAGCATATCCGCATTGCTGATATAATAAACGGCTTCCTGAATGGTATGGTTGTCAAGCCCTTCCTCATAAAGAACCACATCTGGTTTCAAATCTCCGCCGCAACTTTCACACTGGGGGATCCCTTGACTTTTTTGTACATATTCTGCGTTATACATCTGATGACAGGATTCACAGTAATTCCGATGTACGCTGCCATGAAGCTCCAACACCTTTTTGCTCCCTGCAAGCTGATGGAGCCCGTCTATATTCTGGGTCACCACGGCCTTTACCTTCCCTGCGGTTTCTAATTCTGCCAATTTCTTATGTGCCATATTGGGCTGCGCTGTCAGACACAACATTTTATTCCGATAGAATCGATAAAATTCTTGGGGATTTCTCCGGTAAAAGGTATGACTTAAAATCGTTTCTGGGGGATAATCGTATTCCTGGTTATATAGCCCATCTACACTTCGAAAATCTGGAATACCACTCTCAGTAGACACTCCAGCGCCCCCAAAGAAAACAATGTTATCCGATGCTTCTACCATATCCAGAAATTTTTGAATTTTTTCCTCTCTGTTTAATTCTGCCATTCTCTGTTCCTCCTGTCTAATTCACCAACACCCCATGCACCAAAAAACGGTAATTCTGTCCCTGTGCTGTACAAGTCATCAATGTTACGATTTTCTGTTCTTTTTGAGGTTCCACACCCGTATCATAGATACTATATCCCTTCACATTTTTTTGCCATCTGGCATATTCCTCTTCTGACGTAAATTTATACTGGAAGGAATCCGATTCTAGAGATGCAGTGTAACAGGAGAATATCTGATACCGATGGATTCCCTCTGGGGTATAAATCAAAAATTTAGGATTGTCCTGAAAGACTTCCTCCTGTTTTAGTTCATTCAACTTGGCAAACATAGAATGATCTTTCATATTATGTCCATATAGAAACGTGTTTTGATCTCGAAAATCTTTCTCATTTTGCACTTCCATGAAAATACTGCCACATTTATTCTCCTTCCTGTAAAAAGTATGTGACAGGTAGTATTCATTATCCTTTCCCTGTACAATCGGATAACTGATTCCCAATTTTTCTATTTGAATCCAGCCTACAATATCTGGGTTGATTTTTTGTAGTTTTTCAAAATCTATGGCAAATTCATCACTCTCTGTATCTGTTGGGGATTCCTCCTCCGAGAAAATTACCGCATCTTGCAAGTTTTGATACTCCTTAGCTCCTTTCGAATATTCCCAGTAAAACATACCAATTCTCACAACTGCAAAAAGAAATATAGTCAGGGTCAGAAGAAATTGCAGGATAAATTTCCAATCGTGTTGCTTGTTTTTCACTTACTCTCCTTGTCTGCATTGACTTAAGCTGTTTGATTTTTATCCATTTTATTTTATCACACTCTTTCCCTGTTTAAAACCCTTCTTTCTTGCGTTGGATCCTCAATTCTTTTCTCTTTTTCGCCGCCTCCCACTCTGCCCTCTCACTTTCTGTTTCCAGCAAAATCGATGGTACCTGTCTTGGGATTCCATTTGAATCCACTGCCACCAAAATTAAATACGCCCGATTGATCGGTTTACGCATACCTTGAAAGTCCTCGATATATGTGTCAACTCGGACTTCCATGGAACTCGTACCCACATAAGTAATTCTAGCAGTCAGCGCAAGCAAATCATTCTGATACGCCCCTCGGATAAACCGTAGATTTTCAACAGACGCTGTGGTGACAGCGCCGCCAGAATGTCTCATTGCCACAAAGGCAGCAATTTCATCGATCCACTCCATCAATTTACCTCCAAACAACCTTCCAGCAGGATTCAGATGTTCGGGACGTACCTGATAGATATGCTCCATCTTAGAATCCGATATTCTCTTTGATTCCCGTTCCATTGCCAATCTCCCTCCTAATATTTGTTCTGATACAAATCCTTCATTTACATATCATTTTTTTCAAATAAACTATAACAAAATTTGATGATTCTTACTATAGAAGTGGCACTATAAGTCTGATAAACAGCAGAAACTGGCCATATGCAAGGTATAAATGTTTCTTAAAGAAGGCGTCATCCATTGGGCGCAATCGATTATTCTGTTGTTTCTCTCCGAATCAAAATCGGCGTTATCTTTTTATGAATCAGCTCCGTTTGCAATTTAGGGCGTCGTTTCTTCCTTTCATCCATTAATGTTACTAATAGCTCCATCGCCTCAAATGCTATTTTGTCAATCTGCTGACCAACCGTACTGATTGGAAGAATGGCCTGTGCTGCAATGGGGGAATCGTCGAAACCAATAATACGGTATTCATCTGACAGTGTACCATATTCCCGAAAAATAATATTCAGCATACTATTGGCATGGGTATCAGTTGGCATAAACAAACCTTTTTTTTGGTTTGGATATTTTATTTTTAAATGGTTATAAATTTCTGACATGGCCATATGGATTTCCTGCGGGGAGTGGCCTAAATCCTTTAAAATCAACTCATATCTGATGTTGTTTTCTTTACAGATATCCTCGAATCCTTGAATACGGCCATAGGCGGGTATATCCTTTGGGAAAACAGAGTTTACATGTACTAACACATCGCAATTATTTTTAGACAACAAACTGGTTGCTTGGACAGCTCCCATATAGTTATCTGTGTTTACACTGTTTATATACTGATCTTCACGTTCGATAGCAACAATTGGCAGATTATAAGAGGCAAGTTCACTGGAGGGAATTGCATGGCTTAAATTAATCATACCCTCAATCTTGTATGCAAGCAATTCCTGAATATATTCACGTTCCGTTTCATCGTTGCCTTTACTCATAAATACCAGAAATTTATAACCGAAAATTTTATAGGTACTTAGAATCTGATTTAGCATTTCGGCGTAATAATGCAGGTAAAGGTTTGGGATGATGATTCCGATAAATTCGCTTTTTCCATTTGCCAGCACTTTGGCAAGTTTATTTTCTTGATAATCCAGATCAATAAGCGCCTGTGCAATAATATCTTGGTTTTCCACAGTAAGGGAATCTGGATTATTAAAATACCTTGATATCGTGGTTTTAGAAAAATTGGTGTATTTTGCTATATCATTAAACGTTACTTTCTTTTTATCCATATAAGCCTCCAATATTGGGCATAACAACAAAAGTTTTTCTTTCAATTATCTTTAGTATATCAGTGTAAAGTTAAAAAATCAATTCAAAAAATAACTGGTTAAGTAACCGGTTATTATTTTTTTGAAAATCTCTTGACATTGTAATAGAAAGGTGATACTGTAAAGACACTAAGTAACCGGTTACTTAATCGGTTACTTTACTGGTTATTTATAGGTTGAAAATACAGGGAAAGGATGAAAAATATGGCGAGGACGGAAAGCAACCAGTTGGAGTTGGCACGGAAAATCGAAAAAAAAGGTATTTTTGAAATCCCTGCTGAGACTAGGCCGGCATATCATTTGTCGTCTCCAGTAGGCTGGATGAATGACCCAAACGGATTTTCAGTTTATCAGGAGGAATATCATTTGTTCTTCCAATATCATCCATTCAGCAAAATGTGGGGACCGATGCACTGGGGACATAGTAAGAGCAAGGATTTCATTAAATGGGAGTATCTGCCAATAGCAATGGCACCAGATGAAAAGTATGATGAAGGAGGATGCTACTCTGGAAGCGCACTAGAATCTGAGGGTGAGCATGTGCTGCTTTATACTGGTGTAATGGATCGGTATCTAGAAGACGGAACACATAATTACTGTCAGGTGCAGTGTATGGCAAAGGGAGATGGATTAAATTATACCAAATATATAGAAAATCCTGTCATAGCTGGTGACAATCTTCCAGAAGGAGGCAGCACAGAAAACTTTCGAGACCCTAAAATATGGAAAGATGGAAAACATTATTATCTGGTAGTTGGCAACTGTAATGCAGATGGGGATGGGCAGGTTCTACTGTACCGTTCTGAGAATTTGGAACAGTGGGAGTTTCTTACCGTGCTGGATCAAAGCATGGGCAAATATGGAAAGATGTGGGAATGTCCCGATTTTTTCCCATTAGGAGACCGTCAGATTTTAATGGTTTCTCCACAGGATATGCGTGCGGTAGGCTATGAGTTTCATAATGGAAATAATTCTGTATTTATATATGGATACTATGATAAACTCACATACCAATTTGAAAGAGAGAAAATTATGTCCGTAGATTATGGACTGGATTTCTATGCCCCCCAGACCTTGCAGACACCAGACGGCAGGCGGATTATGATTGGATGGATGCAGTCATGGGACGCCAAGTTAGCAAATGACTTCTGCAATTGGTCAGGCATGATGACGCTGCCAAGAGAACTTATTTTAAAGGAAGGAAAAATTTATCAAAATCCTGTCCGAGAATTGGAGTCTTATCGTAAAAATAAAATTGAATATATCGGAAAGAGAATATCTGAAACGACTGAACTGGAGGGAATCAAAGGCAGAGTTATAGATCTGCAAGTTGATATTACGGAATTTAATTTTCATCATTTTGCCATTCATTTTGCATGTAATGAGGAATATGAAATGCTTCTCCAATATAATTATTTGAGAAAATGCCTGACCATTGACAGGACTCATTCTGGCCTTGTGCGTGATGTAGTATGCCGCAGGAAAATGATAGCAGAGCCATGTATTTCGGAAACGCAAAATAAGGTACTGAGTCTGCGTCTACTGTTGGATCGGTATTCAGTTGAAGTATTTTTAAATGGAGGAGAAAAGGTGATGTCTGCCATCTTTCATACCCCTATGGAGGCAGATGGTATCGTTTTTGATACAGATGGAACAGTTTGTATGGATGTTATTAAATATGATATCTGTATTTAAATTAAGGAGTGGATAATTCACCCTAAAGAAAGGAGAGTTCTATGGAAATACAGTATTTGGGAACTGCTGCTGCGGAAGGGTTACCGGCTCTGTTCTGTGACTGCGAAACTTGCAGAAGGGCAAGAGATATCGGTGGAAAGGAGGTACGCACCAGAACACAGTCCATCGTGGATAGAAAGATCTTAATTGATTTTCCGCCAGACACATACACACATGCTCTCAGTTATTCCTTGAGGTTGGGACAGATTCAGCATTTGCTGATCACACATTCTCATATGGATCATTTTTTCCCAGTTGAGTTGATCCACCGGCATGAACACTTTGGACACAGTGCGAAGGGTATACTGCATGTATACGGCAATGCGGCGGTGGAAAAAGCATTTTATGATGCAGTGCTGATTGACCGGTTTAAGGTACATCCTCTGGATGATGCAGTCAAGTTTATCCGACTTGACCCGTTTGCTGATTTTATGGCAGATGGTTACCATATCATCCCAGTGCCTGCAGACCATGATAAAAGGGAGGTCTGCCTAATCTATATCATTGAGAAGAACGGGAAATGCCTCTTATATGGCCATGATACGGGCATGAATCTGAGCGACGATGCATGGGAGTGCATCTTCAACCACAAATATGATCTGATATCCATGGACGCTACTATGGGCAAAATGAAAACGGATGGTTACCATATGGGACTGTCAGATGATATTGCATTTGTAGAGATGCTGGAAGAGAAGGGTTGTATCCGTCCAGATACCATGAAAGTGATCAATCATTTTTCCCATAATGGCGGCATGACACATGGCGAGCTGGAAGAATTTGCAAGGAAACATAGGCTGGTTGCAGCTTATGATGGCATGAAAGTGTCAGTTTAAAGACGGAAACAATGATTGACAAAAAAACACTAAAATGATGAAGGAGGAAAATGGTGTGGAAGAAAAGTATGTAAAAGCGGCACAGGAAATCCTGGCCTGTATGGGAGGCAAAGATAACATTGCCAGTGCCGCCCACTGTGCAACGAGACTCAGGCTTGTCCTTAAGGATGAATCCTTGATCGACATGGATGCCTTGGAACATGTCGAACTTGTGAAAGGTAATTTCAACAATGGCGGACAGTTTCAGATCATTCTCGGAACGGGCATTGTGAACAACGTCTATGCCGAGTTTATCAAAATGGCTAACATCACGGAAATGACAAAAGAGGAATTAAAAAAACAGGCTGCAAAAAAGATGAATCCGCTTCAAAAACTTTTAAAAACCCTTGCAGATGTGTTCGTGCCAATCCTGCCAGCGCTGGTTGCATCTGGTCTTCTGATGGGCATCAATAACATTCTGACGGCGCAGGGTATGTTTGTTGAAGGCCAGTCGCTTGTAGAAGCATTTCCGAAAATTAAAGATTTCGCAGATATGGTGAACCTGTTTTCCAACGCTGGTTTTACTTTTCTGCCGGTGCTGATCGGATTTTCCGCTGCTAAGATTTTTGGCGGCACACCGATTCTTGGGGCAGTTATCGGGGCGATTATGATCCATCCAGATTTAATGAACGGATATGGTTATGGCCAAGCGCTGCTTGACGGAACTGTTCCGTACTGGGATATTTTTGGGCTGTCTGTTGCGAAAGTAGGATATCAGGGAACTGTCCTTCCAGTTATCGCATCAGCCTTTTGCCTATCGTTTGTAGAGAAAAAACTCCGGAAGATTGTCCCTGCGATGCTTGACAATATTGTCACACCGCTGTTGTCTGTCCTGATAGCTGGGGCAATGACATTCCTGTTTATTGGCCCAGTCATGAGAGGTGTCGGCGACGCCATGACAAATGCAGTTATGTGGCTGTTCTTTGACCTTGGTTCTGTTGGAGGACTGATTTACGGAGTTACATATCCGTTACTGGTTATCACAGGTATGCACCACAGCCTGGTAACGGCTGAAACACAAATCCTTGCAAATATCGGCACATTGGGCGGTTCACCCACATTTGCTGTCGTGGCGGCTGCAAACTGCGCCCAGGGTGCGGCAGCGTTAGCTGTGATGTTCCGTACAAAGAATGATCCTAAAATGAAGAGTTTGGCCTCTGCTTCTGGTATATCTTCTTTGCTTGGAATTACAGAACCAGCAATATTTGGTGTCAATTTAAAATTAAGATATCCTTTTTACGGAGCATTGATTGGTGGTGGTATCGGGGCTGCTTACGCCACACTTGTAAAAGTATTATCTGTTTCCCAAGGACCTTGTGGCGTAATTGGTGTTATCTGTATCCGACCTGACTGCATGCTACAATTCATGGTATCCATAGCAATTGCAATGGTGAGTGCATTTGCTGCCACAATGGTGCTGGGAGGATTATTAGGAAAAAAAGAGAAAACAGTTGCTGAAAACAGGAATGTGGAACCTGCCAGTACAGAGAACCCTGCAAAAAACATTCCTACAGAGACAGAAGCTCAGGTAGAAAAAGTGATTTTTGCTCCAATTCAGGGCAATGTCATTCTGAGAGAAAACATTCCAGATGAAACTTTCGCATCTGGTGTTTTAGGGGATGGTGTCGGTATTGAGCCAGAGATCGGAGAAGTTGTAGCACCTTTTGACGGAGAAATATCTTCTGTAACAGACACACGTCATGCCATCGGCCTCACTGGGCCAGGCGGAATGGAACTGCTGATTCATGTGGGGGTAGACACGGTAAAGATGAATGGTGATGGATTTGCAGTTTTCGTATCTGAGGGAGATAAAGTCAAGGCTGGACAAAAACTCATGACATTTGATATTTCCAGAATCAAAACTGCTGGGTACAGCACAACTTCAGCAATACTTTTGACAAACAGTGATGATTATTCGTGCTGTAATGTGGTAAAGACAGGAAAATCAAAACATATGGAGAAGCTCATTACGGTTGAGTAG
This sequence comes from uncultured Lachnospiraceae bacterium, assembly GCA_910580015.1. GTDB lineage: Bacteria > Bacillota > Clostridia > Lachnospirales > Lachnospiraceae > Petralouisia. The sequence continues at coordinate 51,593 of CAJTVT010000003.1, read as the reverse complement.
TAAATTAGAATAACTTTCGTAGCTGATAAGACAGGCGAGATAAACTGCTATGGATTTTTGTAGAAAAATATAGATGTGGAAAGGAAGAAAGATTATGAAAAATTTTAACTATGTTATTACGGATGAGGTAGGAATTCACGCAAGGCCGGCAGGCATTCTGGTAAAAGAGGCAAAGAAGTACCAAAGCAAGATTGTCATTGTTAAAGATGGGAAAAAAGCAGAGGCAACCAAACTGATGGCTTTGATGGGGCTTGGCGTAAAATGCGGAGATGAGGTCCTGGTGGAAGTTTCCGGAGAAGATGAAGACACTGCAAGCAGGGAAATCAGGACATTTTTTGAAAACAATCTGTAATCAACTTGTGCTCGGCTGGACATAGTTCCGGCTGGGCGGAATGGAGAGGTAAAGTATGGTAAGATTTTCAGGAAAATCTGTCTATAAAGGCATAACCATGGGAAGTGTAGTGCTGCTTGACAAAGCAGGCTGCCAAGTAAAAAGAGGGAAAGTAGAGGATACGGATACAGAGGCTGCGCGTGTTAGAGTAGCCATTGAACAGGCAAAGGAACAACTCCGCAGTCTATACGATAAGGCCGTGAAAGAAGTCGGTGAGGCGAGTGCGGCAATTTTTGAGGTGCATCAGATGATGCTTGAAGACGAAGATTATCTTGAGTCAATTGACAATATCATCCAAACAGAGAATGTAAATGCGGAGTATGCAGTAGCCATAACAGGTGACAATTTTGCAGAGATGTTCGCAGGGATGGATGATGACTATATGCGTGCGCGTGCTGCAGATGTGAAGGATATTTCCAACCGCCTAGTCAATAATCTGTATGGGCATGAAGAAATCGATTTTAATGCAATGGAGCCATCCATTATTGTGGCGGATGATCTGACACCCAGTGAGACTGTGCAGATGGATAAGGAGAAAATCCTTGCCTTTGTGACGGTGCATGGTTCAACGAATTCTCATACAGCAATCTTAGCACGCATGATGAATATTCCAGCCTTGGTGGGTGTCCCTATGGAATTGGACCGCATCCATAATGGGATGACGGCAGTGGTGGATGGTTTTTCTGCGGAAGTTATTTTTGAGCCCACGGAAGAACTGTGTGTAAAGACACAGAAACGAATCCGAGAGGAAAAGGAAAAAAACCTTCTATTGCAGGATATGAAAGGTATGGAGACCATAACCCAGGGGGGACGAGAAATCAAGCTCTACGCGAATATCGGCAGCATTTCTGATGTAGGGTATGTTCTGGAAAATGATGCTGCTGGAATTGGATTATTCCGCAGCGAATTCCTTTATCTTGGCAGGTCAGATTTCCCTACAGAAGAGGAGCAGTTCCAGGCGTACCGACAGGTAGTCCAGACAATGGCCGGCAAGAAGGTTATTATCAGAACGTTGGATATAGGGGCTGACAAGCAAACAGATTATTTTAATCTTGGAAAAGAGGATAATCCGGCTCTGGGATATCGGGCCATCCGTATCTGTTTAAAACAGCCTGATATTTTCAAGACACAACTACGGGCTTTGCTTAGGGCATCTGTCTATGGAAATCTATCAATTATGTATCCAATGATTATATCGACTGACGAAGTAAGAAAAATTTACGACATCATGAGAGAGGTACAACAGGAATTGGAAGAGCAGGAAATTCCATATACCTTGCCAGAACAGGGAATTATGATAGAAACGCCTGCAGCTGTCATGATTTCTGATGAACTTGCCGAACTTGTGGACTTTTTCAGTATAGGCACGAATGATTTAACGCAATACACACTGGCAATTGACCGTCAGAATGAGAGGCTGGACGATTTTTATAATCCACATCACAAAGCTGTGCTGAAGATGATCCAGATGGTAATTAATAATGCACATAAACATGGTAAATGGGCGGGAATCTGTGGAGAACTTGGCGCAGATATTGATTTGACAGAAGAGTTTGTACGCATGGGTGTTGACGAATTATCTGTTTCCCCATCAATGGTACTCAGGCTTAGAAAACGTATTCGTGAGATAACATTATAAATTAAGATTAGGAGGCTGCAATTTGAACAAGAAAAAAGAAAAACAGGACTCCGTCTTCAACAGTCGATTAGGATGTTTCCATGATGAGCTACGTTGGCTTTATATGGAGTTGTATGACAACAGTTCCATGTTCGCGGAACTGTGTGATAACCTGTATGACTTTTACAAAGAACGGAGTAATGACTTAAAGGAACGGGATTTAAAGAGAGTGGAACGCCCTGACTGGTACAAACAGAACGATATGTTGGGCATGATGTTTTACATCGACAATTTTGCAGGCAATATTCCTGGTGTGGAAGAAAAACTAGAGTATCTTGAAAAAAGCAACATAAACTACATTCATCTGATGCCGTTTCTGGAGACACCAGAGGGGAGGTCAGACGGAGGGTATGCCGTGTCTGATTTCCGAAAGGTGCAGGAAAAGCTGGGAACCATGGAAGAGCTGGAACATCTGACTGCCGCATGTCATAAAAAAAATATAAATGTCTGTATGGACTTTGTAATGAACCATACATCGGAAGATCATGAGTGGGCGAAGAAGGCCCGTCAGGGAGACGGTGAGTACATGGATCGTTACTTCTTTTATAAAGATTACGCAATTCCAGAGATGTATGAGAAAACAGTCCCACAAGTATTTCCAACAACTGCACCTGGAAATTTTACATGGCTGCCAGATGTAGGTCATTATGTCATGACATCATTTTATCCGTATCAGTGGGACTTAAACTATAAGAATCCTCGTGTATTTAACGAAATGATGTATAATTTCTTATATTTCGCTAATCATGGGATTGATATTGTCCGTATTGATGCAGTGCCATATATTTGGAAAGAGCTTAATACGCAATGCCGAAATCTGAAACAGGTACACACAATTGTCCGCCTGATGCGCCTAATCAGTGAAATTGTCTGTCCAGGTGTGCTGTTGCTTGGTGAAGTTGTCATGGAGCCAGAGAAAGTCGTACCATATTTTGGAACAATAAAAAAACCGGAATGTCATATGCTTTATAATGTGACCACTATGGCAACAATGTGGCATACAGTGGCGACGCGGGATGTGCGTCTTTTAAAGAAACAGTTAGATATTGTGAATGCACTGCCAAAAAAATATGTATTTTTAAATTATCTACGCTGTCATGATGATATAGGATGGGGGCTAGATTACGGCACTCTGCAATGTGAAGGGATAAAAGAGCGTTCCCATAAGCATTATCTTAATAATTATTTTCAAGGATTAGAAGGGAATAGCAACAGCAGAGGAGAACTGTATAATGCTGACCCAGTAACAGGGGATGCCCGTTTCTGCGGAACCACAGCATCTATGTGCGGAATTGAAAAGGCAGGATTTGAGCAGAAAGAAGAGGACATGGAAAAAGCTATAAGGTTGGATATCATGCTTCATGCTTATCTATTTATGCTGTCTGGAATTCCGGTGCTTTACAGTGGCGATGAAGTCGGACAGGTGAATGATTACACCTATAAAGATGACCCGAATAAAGCTGACGATTCACGTTATATCCACCGTGGAACTTTCCCGTGGCATCTTGCGGAACAGGTGGACGATGAGACTGGTGTAGCAGGACAGATTTTTAACCAGTTAGGACGTCTGGAAAATATCAGGAAATCAGAAAAAGCATTTGTCTGTCAGGCGGACACATGGACAATTGACACGTTTGATTCCAGTGTGCTTTGTATTGGCAGACATTATGAAGGTGAAAAGATTCTTGGGATATTCAATTTCAGCGAATACGATAAAACAGCATGGATCAATGAAGCCGACGGAATATATATGGATATGCTGAATGGACAAAAGATGAAAGCGGTGGGAGTGAATGTTCCTGCTTATAATTTTCTCTATTTAAAAAGGGAGGGTTCGGATGAAAAAGTATGATGTAATTGCTTTGGGAGAATTGCTGGTAGACTTCACTATGAACGGAACCAGCAAACAGGGAAATCCTCTGTTTGAAGCAAATCCTGGAGGGGCACCATGTAATGTTTTATCAATGCTACAGCAGTTAGGAAAAAAAACAGCATTTATTGGTAAAGTAGGTGACGATTCCTTTGGCCAGATGCTCCGAGATGCCGTGTCACAACAGGGAATTGATATCAAGAATCTGTTCATGGATAGGGAAGTGCCAACAACACTTGCATTTGTCCATACGGCTTCGGATGGGGAACGGAGTTTTTCATTTTACCGTAATCCTGGGGCAGACATGATGCTCAGGAAGGAAGAGATAAATAGTTCTGTTTTAAACGATACAAAAATTTTCCATTTTGGAAGCCTGTCAATGACGGACGAAAAAATCGAGTCTGTGACCAGAATGGCCGTAGAAATGGCGAAGCAGGGAGGAGCGTTGATTTCTTTTGACCCCAATTTTCGTCCCCCACTATGGAGGAATTTGGAGAGAGCAAAGCAACAGATTGCCTATGGAATCAGCCAGTGCCATATCCTTAAAATTTCGGATGATGAGATTGCATTTTTTACGGATTCTGCGGATATCGATGAGGCTGTTGCAAGGATTCAGAAAAAATTTAAAACACCATTTATCTGTGTGACAATGGGAAGAATGGGAAGTAGAGTGTACTATCATGGAGAAAAAGTAGAATGTGAACCATTTTTATGTGAAAATACAATCGAAACAACTGGAGCAGGGGATACTTTTATGGCCTGTGTACTGAATATGATTTTAGAAAATGACTGGAACATAATGGATAGACAAAAACTACATGAAATGTTAGAGTTTGCTAATGCGGCGGCTTCCATCATTACAACAAAAAAAGGCGCATTAAAAGTTATGCCAGACAGAGCAGATATATTGGCATTGATAAAAGAAAGGAATCGTTAAAAAGAGATGAGGGAAATAGAACTATTATTGGATAGTATTGATAAAGTAAAAAACTTTGTTTCTATTACGACAAAATTTGATGCAGGGATAGACCTGGCCAGTGGTAGATATACGATCGACGCAAAGTCCATTATGGGTATTTTCAGTATAAATCTGTCGAAGCCGATCAGGCTCAGGATTCATGAAGGAAGAGAAAATGCAGATGATATTATAAATGCATTAAGTGAATACATAAAAAAATGAAACTTTAGATGGATGATGTAATATGGAGTTATTTTATACCCTAAAATACTCCAAAACAAGGTGTATCATTCCTTTCTATTCATAATTAAAGAGACAATATGACTCAAAAATTATTCACATAAAAATTGGAATCCAGACGCATCGAAAAATAAAGCAGATAAACATATACGGGTCCGTAAAAAATAGTACGAACCCGTATATTGTATGGAATACCCTAAAAAAGTGAAATACTGTCATCAAAGTAACTTTTACAAGAATTCTTTAATTTCTCCGCAACGCCTCAATGGGACTTAATTTTGCAGCTTTTCTCGCGGGATAAATCCCAAAAAACACACCGATCCCACATGAGAACAAGGTCGCTCCCAGGATCGTGCTCGCCTTGATTCCTGGATGAATCACGCTGCCCATAGAAGCAGTCATCAGGCTGCAAGCACCCATTGCCCCCAGAAGCCCTAGAAGAATGCCGATGATTCCACCCAGAATTGTGAGAATCGCTGCCTCCGCCAAAAACTGCAATAAGATAGAAGAAGTTTTCGCCCCCAAGGATTTTCTTATTCCGATTTCCCTGGTACGCTCTGTGACGGACACCAACATAATATTCATCACGCCAATTCCCCCCACAATGAGGGAGATCGCCGCCACACAGGAGATAAAGGTTGTGACAATCGCCAACATACTATTCATCTCTGTCAACATATCCTGAAAGCTTTGGATCTGATAATACTCCTCCCCAGCACATTGATGTCTGGTTTCCAGAATATGAATGATATCATGCACCACCTCCTGTCCACTTTCCTTATCATTGGCAAAAACAGTGGCGGAATAAAAGGAATCACTCTCCCATCCAAAAGCTGCAAATGAAGTATAGGGTACATCCAAACTCACTGGCATTCCATCATATGTATAACTGATAAAACTAGTATTTTCCTTCTGCTGCGTAACACCAACAATGCGGTAGCTGCCAATCATACCATTAATGGTTACTTCAATGTCCATGCCCACCACATCGTCAGAACCAAATAGACGTTTCGCATCACTGTCGGAAAGAACACAGACCAAATTTCCCTCCTCAACATCCGCTGCGGTAAAATAAGAACCACGCTTCATCGCAAAATTTAACGCTTTCTGTAAGTCTTCTGTACCACCACTTAGCGTCACTGCAAATTCGCCTTTTCCAGTCATGGTTGAACCAGAAGAACCGTCATTCGGCGTGACACCTTCTACCCCTTCAATCTTTTCCTTCATCATCGCAAGATCTTCCGGCGTAATCCAAGCTTCTGCATTTATCGCTTCATCGCTACAATAAACGCTGATCTGTCCTGATCCCAAATCTTGTACTTCTGCATTCATGGCGTTGGCAGTTCCATCTCCCACCGCCATTACCATAATCACTGAGGAAATTCCGATGATAATGCCAAGCATCGTCAGAAAAGAGCGACCCTTATTTGCCGTAATATTTTTAAACGCCATTTTAATATATTCTGCAATATTTCCCATTTTGATCCCTCTTTTCTTTACTCCGTTTCCGTCTCAATCACGGTCTCATCTTGGGTCTCAATGACTGTGATCGGATCTCCTTCTTCATGGACACCTGGATCTGGAATCACCTGCTCTCCCTCATCGATGCCCTGAGTGATTTCTGCACACTCATCAGAAGTGACGCCCGTGGTAATACTGCGTTTTTTCATAATGCCATCCTCATTTACCCAGCAAAACGTACCATCTTTGCCGATATTCACTGCCTCTGTTGGAAGAATCAACACATCTTTTGCCTCAGCAGCAAAAATTTTTACTTTTGCATCTACACCTAGAAAAATATTTTCGTCTGGGTTATTAATCTGTACCGTTGCCATCACAGATGCAGAAGAAACTGCCGCTTGGTTGGTGCCTGACATACCAGAAGACGCAATTCTGCTGATCCGTTTCACAGTCCCTTGATACGTCTGACCTGCAAAAGTAATTTCTGCTGTCTGTCCTTCTTTGACCTTGTCATACACATTCTTGGAAAGGGTAACCTCCACATTGACCTGATCGATGCTCTGCAAGGTAAAAAGCTGCATTCCCTGCGTCACCATGGCTCCCTCCAATACCTGTTTATCTGAAATTACGCCGTTAAACTCTGCACAAATTCCTTTTCTTCCTTCTTCAATCAGCTCCTCCAAAGACTTGCTCTCTAGCTCCGAAAGATTGTTGTTCGTTCGCATCTGCTCTCTCGCTGCGCTGCTCAACGCTCCGCTTTCTCCCTCAGCAATGGCTTTCTGTCCCTCTAAATTTGCTTTTAACTCTGCAAGTTCTGACTGTGCCGTCTGAAGCTGCTGCTGAAGCCCGCTGTCACCAGGCTCAGCTTCCATTCTAGGAAATGACGCATTAAGAGTTTCCATTTGATTTTCCAAAGCTGTGACGGATTCCTGGCTCTTCTCATAAGCAGCCTTTGTCTCCACAGCCTCTTTATTTGCCTTATTTAATGCCTCTTTCGCCGCTTCCAGCCCTTCGGAATCTTTTTCCGCTGCCGCTGCTGCCGCCTCAAAATTTACCTGAGCAGTCTGTTGAGCAGAAAGTGCCTGGTCATAAGCTTCTTTTGCCGTTTCCTGCTCTTTCTGAGCGGCCTCCAACTGAACCTGAAGCTCTCCGATCTCTCCATTGAGCCTCTCTGCCTCCTGTTGACTGGCTGCAACCTGGGCATTCACTTGTCCAGTCATCACATTTGTAAGATATTCTACCTCCCTGATTTTCGCATCTACCTGATTCTGCAAGGAGGCCGCTTTCGTTCTAGCCTCTGCTTGACGATTTGCCGCCTCATTCGATTTATTTACAGCATCTTGATATCCAAGCTCATTGGCCCGCACCGTCAGTTCCGCTTTTTGATTTTGCTCTTCCAAATCCTTTAAACCAAAAGTGACAAGCTGTTCTCCAGCCTTTACCAAATCACCCACCTGGAAATCAGCCACTTCTACATTCGCATTTACTGGAGAAAAGATCACCTTCTGTTCCCCACTTACCACAGTGCCATTGGTTTCCACAATCTCTGTCACATCCCCGGTTTCCACAGTCATAGCTTCAACCTTCATGGCTTCCTCCAACTCTTTTCCGGCATTTACTGCGCCGTTTAACACCATTGCCCCGCCAATTACCACGACAGCCACTGCAGGTATGACAATTTTTAATACTTTCTTTTTCATCACTCATGCCTCCCGTTCTTTCTTTTCTTCGTTATAATAATCTTCCACAATTCGTCCATCCAGAATACGGACTACCCGCTTTGCCTGGTCTGCAATCTCGTTATCGTGTGTGATCAATATGACACTTCTCCCCTGCTTATGCAAGCCCTTAAGAATATCCATAATTTCTCCTGTGGAAGCCGAATCTAAATTTCCGGTCGGTTCATCTGCAAGAATGACAGGCGGTTCTGCCGCAATGGCACGTGCAATCGCCACCCTTTGCTGCTGTCCACCAGACATTTCTGATGGTTTATGAGCCATCCGTTTTTCAAGACCCACTCGGATCAGAGCATCTTTTGCCAGTTTATGACGCTGCCCTCTCCCAATTCCCCGATAAATCAACGGAAGTTCCACATTTTCCAGTGCAGTCAGGTTCGAAATCAGATTAAAACCCTGAAAAATAAAGCCAATTTCCTGATTCCGTATTTCTGATAACTGATTATCCTTCATGGCTGAGACGTCTTTCCCATTGAGAAAATAAGAACCAGATGTGGGAATATCCAAACATCCCAGCATATTCATCAGTGTAGATTTTCCTGAACCAGAATGCCCAATAATCGCCACAAATTCGCCTCTTTCAATTTCCAGATTCACATGATCCAAGGCACGAACTTCATTCTCTCCAGGATTGTAAACTTTGCACATATCTTGTACTTTAATTAAATTATCCAATCCTTTTTCTTCCTTTCTGCATCATTTTTTAACATCATATCTCACATTTCTTAAAGAATGTATAACATTACCTTACAAAATTCTTACAATATTATATAACGAATGAAATAAGAATATTTCTCCAGCGAAAGTGATTTTCTCGCTATTTTTTTCATATGATAAAATAGAATGCTGTTCTGGAGATTCTATATTATGAAAATCATTGATATGCACTGCGATACCATCTCCCGTATTTACCAGGAGCGACGACAGCACAAAAATGCGAATCTAAGAAAAAATTCTTTTCAGATCGATCTGATGAAAATGAAGTCCTCCCATTATCTATTGCAAAATTTTGCACTGTTCATCGACCTAAGTGAGACAGCACAACCCTTTGAAACATTTTGCCATCAACTCTTTATATTTCAGGAAGAGATGACAAAAAATCAGGATATGATCTCTCCTGTCACATCTTATTCTGAGATAATCGAAAATGAACGACAAGGAAAACTATCGGCTTTGCTTACCCTGGAAGAAGGCGAAGCCTGCTGCGGCAATCTAGAACACTTGCAAGATTTTTATAACTTTGGTGTCAGAATGATGACATTTACCTGGAACTTCCCCAACAGCCTGGGGAGTCCCAGTGAGCCAGCGCCCTTGCATTTGCTAAAATACCATCCAAAAAATCAACAAACACCACATATCAAACACGACAAAGGACTTACCACTTTTGGAAAAGAATGTCTTATGACGATGGAAACACTTGGAATCATTCCTGATGTGTCTCACTTGTCAGATCAGGGTATCCAAGATGTCTGTAGACTCGCCAAAAAACCGTTCTGTGCTAGCCATTCCAATGCACGATCCCTTTGTCACAGAGGAAGAAATCTGCCAGACGAATTAATCCGTGGTATCGCAGAACATGGTGGTATCATTGGTGCCAATTACTATGGCCCTTTTCTATCGGATTCCCCTGATTCCAACAACTGCTATGTGAGCCGTGTACAAGACATTGCCCGCCATATCCGACACATCGCAGATATTGGCGGCATATCCTGTATTGGCCTTGGTTCTGATTTCGACGGAATCGATGGCAAAATGGAGCTGGAAAACTGTAGCAAAATGGAATTGCTGCAAACAGAATTAAAAAATTATGGATTTCATGAAAGTGAGATAGAACAGATTTTTTATCAGAATGTAATGAATTTTTATCGCGAATTATTATAATGATAGAGGAGATCTTATGCAAAAAGCCATCGTAATTGTCCCAAAAGCAAACCTTTACAACATCGATCACTCCCATAACTGCTGCCATTCTGAACAAGAGGTGTCCGATGAACTGCTGTCTGGCTGGACAGTGACTCTCTCAGAACGTCGGGGAACATGGGGAAAAGTCACCACACATTACGGTTACTGCGGCTGGTTAAAACTGTCAGATATCAAAATCTTAAATCAGCAAGAATGCAAACTCTGCGAGGATTCCACCTCTGGCTTTTTGCTCGTCCAACGACTTACCGACGTCTTGGCCGCTCCCAAAGTTCAGGCTTCCCTTCTCACCACACTTTTTATGGGTAGTCATGTGCTCCCTTGCTGCCCTCCAGAGAATGGATGGCAAAAAATAAAACTTGCAAACAACATTTCGGGGTATCTGCCATCTATCGCCGTAGGTTCCCCACAACAGAATATGCCATTGCCAAGGGAAGAATACTTACAAGCAGAACTTCGCTCTGCCATCCTTGCGTATGCTTATTCCTACCTGGGTACACAATACCGCTGGGGTGGCAAGACCCATGAGGGCATCGACTGTTCTGGATTGACATTTATGAGCTATTATATGTGTGGCATCACAATCTACCGAGATGCTGTCATTCAATCTGGCTTCCCTGTACGAGAAATTCCCTTTTCTAAAATCAAGCCTGCGGATCTTTTGTACTTTCCAGGACATATAGCTCTCTATATTGGAAATGGCCAATACATTCATTCCACTGGAAACAGCAAAAGTTTTGGCTGTGTCATCAACAGTCTCCATCCAGATTCCATCGATTACCGAAAAGATTTGGCAGAGAGCCTATATGCTGTGGGAAGTGTGTTTCCCTGAATCAAGCGAAACCTCCACTCCCACAGATCGTCTACCTTGCCAATATCATATCTTGCACGTAACTCAATAGCAAATCTGCAAATTAGCCTTCAAACAGCGGTGTGGAAAAATACCGCTCCGCTGTATCTGGCAATATGGTAACCACCGTCTTGCCACTTCCAAGCTTTTTTGCAAGCTTTATCGCTGCCGCAACATTGGTACCGCTGGAGATCCCACACATAATCCCTTCCCTGGCTGCAAGTTGTCTGGAGGTATTGAGTGCCTCCTCATCGGTGATAATGCATACCTCGTCATATATCTGCTGATTTAAAATCTCTGGAATTAATCCGTCTCCAATTCCCATCTGCAAATGGGTTCCAATGGAACCGCCAGAGAGAATGGCCGCGTGCTCCGGCTCCACTGCCCAAATTTCAATCTCTGGATTCTTTCCCTTCAACGTCTCACCTACTCCAGTGATTGTGCCGCCTGTTCCAATCCCAGAACAAAATCCATGAATCGGCCCATCCACCTGATCTAAGATCTCAAGACCCGTCTGAATTTTATGTACTGCTGGATTATCCGGATTTTCAAATTGCTGTGGGACAAATACCCTAGGATCCTCTTTCGCCATATTTAACGCTGTCTGCAAGCATTCTTCAATACAAGCGCCAATATTTCCCGCATCATGGATTAGAATCACCTCTGCCCCATAATGCCTCACCAATTTACGCCGTTCTTCACTGACAGAATCTGGCATAATAATCCTCGTCTCATATCCTCGCACTGCTCCAACCAGGGCAAGACCAATCCCCTGATTTCCACTGGTCGGCTCCACAATAATGGTGTCTTCTTGGATCAATCCCTTTGCTTCTGCCTCCCGAATCATATTGTATGCTGTCCTGGTTTTGATGGAACCGCCTACATTCAAGCCTTCAAATTTTACAAGTATCTGTGCGCTGTCTGGATCTACCATATGATTCAGGCGAATTAGCGGTGTATTTCCCATTGCTTCTAAAATATTTTGATAAACCATGATCACTCTTCCTTCTTATTCTGTTCATGTTTGCGCGATATTCTTTGCCTATAGGATTAGAGTATCGAAAATATCTTTGAGACTCTAATCCTATAGGCAAAAATAGCAGTAACCGTATGGTCACTGCCTTTGAAATTGCGGGGGCAGGATTTGAACCTGCGGCCTTCGGGTTATGAGCCCGACGAGCTTCCAGACTGCTCCACCCCGCGCTGACAAGGTACATTATATTCCAAATCATGGGAATTGTCAAATTATTTCTTGGATTTCATGTTTTTTCTCTCTTTCTACTATATTTTATGCTGGATCTATACGGATTATACATAAGAATTTACGATAAAATTTGTCTTAGATCCTATCTTCCATAATATCACTGTCCGCATAAATATATAATATTCTTGGCAAATGCCCCCAAAGACAGAAATCCTATCAGAGCCAGAATCATAATCTCATTTTTTCCTGCTATTCTGGAACAGAACTTTTTTAACAGAAAACTGATAAACAGGAATACCGCATAACATAAAAACATAAAGATCCTGTTTCCAGATGCATAAATCGTAGGTGAAAAACCTACCAAAGCAACAGATCCAAACCCTGCGCCAAGAATTAGATAGGCTGTCAGTAAATCTCTACTCTTCCCAAACAGCCAATACAATTCCATCGCCAGAAGAAGACATAGGAATAAGGCGGAGCATGCCCGATAGATATCGATTTTTGAGGACAACATATTTTCTCCGTGTGGTCCCCAACGAAATATGGCTGTCTCCCCAATTATATGTGCTCTCTGTAACAAGATCAAGCCCATGGAACTGCACACCCAGACAACACCAACCACTGACAAGACCTTTTTCCATAGAAGCTCTGCTCTTTGAAGGACAAGTATACCTATGATAAACACTAGAAACAGACAGACAAAATTTATATTTTTATCGTAAAAGAAAAAATCGGCTGTATGCAGGATCCCTCGAATCAATTTCTCCCAAAGAGTCCAGTCTGCAAAAACGGGAAGCCATGTCTCTGTCTCGGACGCTGTTCGAAGAGAATTTCCTGGACATGTAAGAATAAATATCACACTTATAACACAGACCAAGATTATCCCCAGAAATAACCTGGGAACCGTATGTTGCAAAATTATTTCATAGACACAGACACACAAGTACGCACCCAAAAGAATTGCACACACTTGCTCATGGTTACTAGCAATTACTGCTGAAAGCAGACAGAACGTTGCCTCCCACCATACGATTTCCTTCCCATCCATCCATTTGCGTATCGGACACAACGCGATAAGTCCAAATGCTGCCGACATAAGATACACTGAGGTTGTGGTAACCCATCCCGCGCTGTTGTAATAACAGATGGGAAATGCCGCCATCAACATACACAGCGCTAGATTTTGCCAAGAAACATTTTTGATACCAGATAAGTATTTTATACAAAATACTACTATTAAGACGCATCCCACTGTAAAAATTCTCCATACGGTCATTCCCAAACTTAGCAGCAATAGAATCACTGTCTCTGAAATCAGCCTGGATGACCAACTTTGATACCGCATAGACAGGAACTGGACAAGCGCTCCGAGATGATTCACCTCACTATCTTTATAATACAGATAATAAAAATCATCTCCTGTCAGATCCTTTATCAGAAAAAACAATACCAAAAAAACAGCTCCCAGAACAAAATACATATTATTTTCTTTTGCAAACTTCCGGAACATCATACAACTCTTCCTTTCTTTTCGACGCTTTCCTTATATGACATAGCCGGTGATTATCATTCGCCAACATCAGAAAGTTTCACCACAACAAAGTCATCTTCCACCGCTATATAACCAGGCTCCGGATAACATTTCATGGTTTCAGATCGTTGCACTGCTTCTTCCCGATATTTATTTGTGCTATTTACAGTAAGTCCCTGCGTCCGCAAAAATCCTAAAATACGTCCTGTGCCACCTGTTGGATTTTCTTTTGAGCAGTCCCATCCCCAAAAAGTACCACCAAACATATCTGAACCTTCGGAAGAATCGTTTAACTTATTGTTGTAAACCCCAACAAAAAGAACGGGAAGATCTTTTGCCTTACCTGTCTGCTGTATCTCTTCCCAAATATGGCTTGCTACACGGACATCTTCTTTATAACGCACATCATCTGTATATTGCAGGCGGAAGATAGTCTGTGCACTTAACCAAACCATCAGCACACTCATCACTATCGTTCCTCCCTGCATCCATCTGTATCTTTTTTCTGGCTGCATCTCCCATATCCCATAGGCAAACATACAGCCAAAGGCGGACACCAACTGCAAAACAAACTGCGAACGTGGCACTGGAATATTGCCCAAGTAAATATGAAGCAAAAAAGGAGACGCCATAAGTCCAACAAATGCAAGAAATAAAATGAATTTTACAGACTTCTTTATCTCACGCTTCATACAAAAAGCCAGAAATAAAAGCGCCAGACACAAACCAGCAAGAGGATAAGGTGAGCGGAACTGAAGGCTCTGCCAAACTAATATGGCTTTTATATGTATACATAAGCTGCGAACAATCTCCAAGAACTCTGCTCTTCCCCATACAATCTGACTCTGCGTGTATTCTCCCACCCCAAAAAGTAACCGTGTTGCAACCGTATTTATCACATAAACAATCAAAAATCCACCCATCAATTTTCCAATATTTGCAGCATATTCCTTCCAATCTGTATTCATATAGCTCTGTGCAAAATCCAACAGAAAGAATACAATACAAAGCCCTATATAGAACATAACGCTTCCTTGATAACTGCAAAAACTCCAAATTCCCAGCAACAGCCATATGAGAATCCAGTATATTTTATATTCCTGGTAAAAAACCATCTGACATAGCGCAAACGCGGAACAGACAGCATAGAGAAGTCCCAGCAAAACCTCCGTTCTTTGCATAGAAAAATAAAATTGATAGATCCACACTGGACAGGTACTAAAAAGGATCAAAAACAATCCATATGGATAATTGTCATTCCTTCCGCTGGCTATCCAACACAGAAAAGCTACGGAAAGTCCAAGCAATATAAATGTAACTAAAAATAAAACTCCTGAGAAATATGGATTGTAATGCTCCAGATTAAACAAGATTTTTGTAAGTCCAAGTCCCTGCCTTCCAATGGCGTTCCAAGACTGGAGCATATTCGGTTCATTGATCATCAAAGCTTCTGTATCAATACCGATATTCTCCGAGAACGCCATATGAAAATAACAGATACAGACTGCAATTACATTTAGCAGCGCTGCTTTTTTATGTGTCTTTATAAACAACTCCATTTCTTGTAACATCTCTTCCCTCCTGTTCGATCTAAATGTATTGAGCATATATTCTAAAAGCAATAACGGTATAAACGAAAGACTGCATACAGCAGAAAGATTCCCATTCCACTCATGGCCTTTGCTGTAAAATTTCGGATTCTGTTTTTCACTTTGGACGAACTGATCGCTGCAAAGAAAACTGGGATCACTGGAATAAAATAGCGCCCTTGCACCCCTTGGACAATTTCAGCTCCCAGTGGATTGGCTTTGCCATCTCCAATATAAATTCCCAATACGACGCCAATGCTGATCAGTAGAAATGTGCCAAAACACAAAAATTTATCCCTCACTTTTATACCAGCGCTGGCCTCATTTTGATCCAAACATCCGACAAATACGGCAAACATCGGAACCATATAAACCAGCGGTCCCAGCTCATAGTTTAAAGCTCCCAAAGTATTCAGCCACAACATGTAATCATTGAATTTATACCTTATGGTGTGAAGTAAAACTTCAATAATAAAGAAAGGATTTTTCATTAGATACTGCAACTGGGTCATGCCATCCACGCTGCCAAAAGACTGCCCCACAGTAATCGTATGTCTTGCATTGATCATCCCAAACACCATAGCAAAAGCCAACGGAAGACACGCAATAACAAAACATTTCCAATATTCTTTTTTTGTTCCAAATCTTTTCATAGGTATCAGGAAGACCAACATACCAAGACATGCATAAACATATTTACACATACAGACAGCCGCCAGTATCACTCCAAGTTTGATTGCTGCTCTCCAATCCAAATGCTCTCGCTCCCCATAAGCGTAACAAAAACACACCGACACAAATAGAAAACACAGCCCATTCAACATGGAATCTGGCGAGACCGAAGCGGCCTGGTATAGGGTGATCGGAAACAACGCAATGACAGCTAGAATATTTTTGTAAACGGGTGTGATGGCAATTGCCCCATAGGTTAATGCAAGAAATACCAACAGATTACAGATCCGAGACAGGACGCATACCCCATACACACTCATCTGGAGTGTTCTTCCCAGAAACAGACCGAAAGCCTGTGGATAATAAAACAAAGAGGTAAATACCCAGTCTTCCTCTACTTCCGTTGACTCCAAAGAATATTTTACGGTCTGTAAATAGCGTATATACTCTCCTCCCTCTCCAGTGCCTGGCTCTGTCATATGATATTTTTCCACATAAAAATTCTTAGGAACGGTAACCACATCCATTCCATGACCTGTAAGATTTATGATAGGGCTCAACAGATTTCCATAGGAGACATCCATTGCCCATCTATGATGCCGTCCAGCATCACATTCATGAAAGGGCGGATTGATAAATGCCATAGCAATCCCTGCACAGAGCGCAATTACCAGAAATATATTTGCTTCTCTATTTTTCCCAAACCGATTCTGGAACCATCCAAATGCATTGCGGCACCTTCCCCACATATCCTTCAAATGAATTTCAACTCCTTTATGATTTATTCTTAATACGAATTAACGTTAAAATTATACTATATAAAGTATTATTTTGCAACGAAATTTCGAATAAAATTAACGATATATTTTTAAAGTTTTGCGGAGGTGAAATAATGATTGATGTCCTGGAACAGATCATATACTACAGAAAACAGAAGGGATGGACAGAATATCAGCTTGCCGAAAATTCAGGTCTAACCCAGTCCACCATTTCTTCCTGGTATCGAAAAAACCTGATTCCCTCCATCCCTTCTCTAGAAAAAGTATGCAATGCCTTTGGTATCACGCTCTCTCAATTTTTTTCTGAGCAAGACGATGATTTTACATTGACTCCCAGCCAAAAAGAACTTCTAAAGGAGGCTGGCCACCTGACCTGTGAACAACAGACAGCTTTGATCGCATTTTTTAAAACCCTATAAACAGGCTTTCGACGCCTTAAGTTACGATTCTATGTATTTGCTGGAACCCTAACTGCGAATACATTCCAAGAATAGATGAAAAGCATACTGAAATCCTCTCTCAAATCCATACTCTTCTGCGGCAGACGCAACCAGAAAGGCCATATCTCGGTATCTTTCATATTCCTTACGATCTAAAAGCTGCTCTTCCTCCTTCAATAATCCCAGAATTTCCTCTCTCATTTCCCTGCTGATCGCATCAGCAGGATCCAGTTCCTGTACCAGATTACAGTACAATTTACGTATCATTTTCTCCATTTTGATTTTTCGGAATTATGTCGCTTCACAAATGAATGCATGTCGCACAAAACTCCGACTCCTCCTTCCATATCTTTTGTATTGAACCAAAAAAAGTGGAATCCTTCTACAGAATCCCACTATCCTTGGAATTTCAGGAGAGCTCCAGATTTGTATTGCTAACCATATGGAAAACTCCCGAAAAAATTTTATCACTTATTCACTTTTAAAAACCGATTTCAAAGAGAAAATCTATATTTTCTTTGTCTATGCGACCGCTGTCTAAAAATTTATTTCTGCCATCTGCCTCCACCGTGTGAGGATATACAAATAAAGCGCTGTGTTTCCATATTCCGAAACACAGCGCCCTCAAAATCTCCTATTCTTCGGAAGACTCTGCCTGTACAACTGCCATCTTTGTATCTCCAGTTCTAGCATGCTCCAACAATAAAGCTGTCAGTTTTTCAAAATTTCCTCCAGACGAGCTAGCTCCTGCCAGCATATCAATTTCTTTCTTACCCTGGCTTTCCAGAAGTTGGCCAGCATATGTGCGTGTATAATGGTTTGGATAAGTTCCCATAACAGAATTCATATTTCGCATATAGGCGCCGTCCCAGGACTTGATAAAACCCGCCTTATTTCTTGCATTATATTCCACGCTTACAATCTTATTATTCATCACACAGATCGTGACATATTCCTTCCACCCAAAACTATAGTCAGACATCGTGGCTGTATAATATCCATCTACAAATTCTTTCGCAGCACGCTTATTTCCACACCCAGAAACTAAAATACAAATGAATAACCCTAACCAAATTGACGCAATTCCATATTTCCTCATATCATCTGAACCTCCCGCTGTCAACTTTCCGTCTGAACAATTCCAATCTCCGTATTCCCTGTTCTGGCATGCTCAAACAGGACTTCTATCAATTTCTGAAAATTCAACCCAGATTCGGTAGCTCCCGTCAACATATCAATGTCCTCTTGGCCCTGCGTTTCTAAAAGTTGCTCCGCATAAGCGCGGGTATAACGGTTTGGATAAGTCCCTGAGACGGAATTCATATTTCGCATATACGCATTATCCCAGGATTTGATAAGACCAGCCTTATTTCTTGCATTGTATTCCACATTCACAATCTTATTTTCCATCACACAGATTGTGACATACTCTTTCCATCCATATTCATAATCAGACATGATCGCCGTATAATATCCGTCAACAAACTCACTTTCACCTTTTTTACTTCCACATCCAGAAATCAAAACACAAAGAAACAGTCCCAAAATCAATCCAAATGTCCCTAATTTCTTCATCTTAAAACCTCCTTAACCGGAAGCGCCCTGACACACTTTGAAGTTCCTGTGCCTGCTGATGCAATCTCTGACTAGCCGTTGTACTCTCATAACTAGCATCCAGATTTTTCTGTGCAAAGTCATTAATCTGGTCGATCTGAATGGTAATTGTCTCCAAAGAATCCTTTTGGACACCTACTGCTTCTCCCAAACGTTTCGTAATCTCAGAAATCTCATTTGAAATATCTCCGATATCACCAAAGGATTCTGCTGCCTGTTTTGCATACTCCATACCATTCTGAATTGCATACTGGGAGTTGCTTATCACCTCAGAGACATGATGTGCAGATTCGGTACTTTGTGCCGCCAAATTGCGGACTTCGGACGCAACCACCGCAAATCCTTTGCCCATTTCTCCTGCTCTGCTGGCCTCAACAGATGCATTTAAAGCCAAAATATTTGTCTGCTGTGCAATATCCTCCAATAATTTATTGACTTTATTAATTTCTATGGCATTGTCATGTATATCCTCCATCGCTTTGAGCAGATTTCTCATCTTTTCATCGCCAGTATCCATACTACTCATGGCCTGTTCCATCAATTCTCCCGCGCGCCTGGTATTTTCATCTACCTCAAGAATATTTTTCTCAATCGCCTTGGCCTCTTCGGTCAAGACTGTCAAAGAGTTTGACTGTTCGGTAGAACCATTATGTACCATAGCTGCGCTTTCGGATACTGTCTTTGCTGTACTTAAAACCTCCGCAGAAGAATCCTGCACCGATACAAGCATTTTATTTAAAGATTCAATAATTTTCTCCAACGCATTTTTGATCTGGACAAAATCACCCTGAAAATCTTCCTCTATGGAAACATCAAAATTTCCTTCTGATATATTGGACAGCACATTAGAAAGCTGGGAAATATATCCGTTAATCCCTGTAATAGTATTATTTAACGCCAAAGACAATGTCTGTGTCTCATCCCTGGTCTGTATCACTTCTGTTGGGGTTTTCAAATCTCCCTGTTCCAAAAGTTCTATTCGGCTGGTAACCGTCTTCAAGGATCTACGAATCTTGGAAGAGAAACCTATGATAACCAGTACAGCAAGAAGAAGCATCAATACTGTCATCATTATTCCCCACATGGCGCTTTCTTTTGCAGGCTCCATAAAATCACTGCAAGGAACAATAATAGCCAGATACCAGTTCGCCCCATTGATCGGCACATAGCTTGCCAGCTTAACATCTTTCTCATCTCCCAAAGACATAACGCCAGTCTCTCCAGAGACTACCTTTTTCTCCAAATCGTCTCCCCGTGTATAATCTGACAAATCTACCTGTTGTGCAACCAGCTCTTTATCACGATAACCTATAACCTTACCTTCTGCATTCACAATGAAGGCTTCACCATTGGCACTTATATTAATACTGTTGAGCACGTCATTGAGCACGTCATACTTATAACTTCCCACCAGGTAATATTGCAACTCTCCTTCCCCATCTGTGATGGGTTTTCCTATGACAAGCTCCAACTCCTCACTGCCAGAATTCACATCATCTACCACAAGATTTTGTGTCTCTTGCATGGAAAAGAATACATTTCTATCCTGTATGGACTTGGGACAAATATCTGCTCCTACATACAATTCCCCCTGAGCATCATAAAGGCCAAGCCATAAAAACTCAATTCCTGACTGTGCATTTTCCAACACAGCAAGTTTCTGTTCTTTGCTAGTCTCTGTGTCAACTATAACTTCATTGTCACCGATCATAATCAGACGTTCCGCCAACAAATGAATATTTCCCTCCACACTTTGAGACGCCGTTTTGGTCATAGAAGGCAATACATTTGTTAAGATCGTATCTGTCAAAGATGTCATAGAACGTGTCATCAAAGAAACCAATACCACAGACAACAGCATCATAATTAAAATCGTCGTTGTCAAAATTTTGCCACTGATGCTTCTCTTCACTTTCACCTTTCGTTCCTCCTCGTTCTCCAAATTTGAGTTTCTTTTTTAATTACCATATTAAGAGATATTCTACTATAATATTCACTCAAATTCAATCCTTTGTGTATTTTTGAGTTTCCCCATTTTGCAATTCATAGTGCCAAAAGGTTTCCATCACAAAGTGATGGAAACACTTTGCACATAAAAGCGCTCTGAAAAGCTAGCTTTCCAGAGTGCTTTTTGTGCAAGATGTCTATGCTGCCAAAGGCAGCAAGACCTTTTGGCACTATAATATCGGCTATTATAAAAAATGGGGAAACTCAAATTTGTGTATCATATTCTTGCAAATACATTGAGGATTATATCGATGCAAAACAAATGATGGAACCCCCTATAAGATAACGATTATTTAAAAGGTTATGATATTGTTGTCTCCCACTGTATATGCCATGGAAGTGACCATTTTATTCTCGAAAATTAGTTCTACATGATATTGAAACATTTCATCAGCGTTCACTTCAGCTAGATAGCTAAAGGAAATGGAATCCTCTTGTTCCGATTTGTGAAAAGGTTCTCCAAATTTGTCCAATACCTCCTCCATTGTACTTCCAAGCCCAATTCCATCTAATTCCATTTCCGGGTTCATTCCATCCTTACTCGATATCAGAAATACTTTTAAATCTGAAAATTCGCATTTTTCATAGGAGATAACTGCTGCCTCTAGCAATATGCCATTTTTCTTAAATTTCTGAATACTTGGTGCACCAATAATTTTATAAATTTCCTGCCCTTCTATTTCAAACCCCAAATCCAATAACCCCTGTACCGTCAATGCATTCCCCTTTAAATTGATTTCCTCTCCATTTAATTTAAACTTTCCCTCTGTCCAGCCAAGGGAACCATTTTGGGTAAATTTATTGACCTGGTCTTGCTCTACGTCGTCAACAGTTTCTGAGATATCCAGGATATTTCCTTTCAGATTGCAGCCAGACAACCCAGTAGCCAGAAATACCGTCAATAAAAATACGATAACTTTCTTCATTTTTTCCTCCTGAATTTGCCAGTCCCATGTAGTCACTTCTAAAGAATGCTTTGGATCAAACATCATATGGTTAAAGTTTGGTTATACTATAGATCCTTTCCTATTAATAGATAACCCTTTTTAGTCATCTTTTAACTAATTATACTATTTCGGTATTTTCATGTCAACATAGTCATCTTTAAGGTAAAGCTGTTTTTGCACTATGGTAATGTCCAAAAGAGAAATCATTATGATATCAGGAGGTATTACACATTGAAAATATATCATTACGAAGGAAAAGCAAATATCATTGGGCCCCAAATTAAATTGGCTCGAATTAATCAAAACTTAACACAGGAAGAGCTTGCGATTAAAATGCAATTACGAAATATAGAAATTTCCCAAAAAGTAATTAGCAGAATTGAAAAGCAAGAACGTTTTGTGGCAGATTACGAATTACTGGCTTTTTCAGAAGTCTTAAAAATGGATTTATATGAATTGTTTTCGTTAAAAAAATGACTGGCACATCTCTTCTTGAGTTTCCACTTGTTTTCCGTTATACTTATGATAGCACTTCAACAAATAATTGTTGATAAAAATCTTGCACACAAGATTCCAGAGCGTGTTAAAAAATGCTTTAGTGTACTGACCGCCTAACATTTAGACTAATTACGCAGAATGAATTTTCATTCTGCAAGGCAGATTTTTGACGGCGTAGCGGTGGCTACGACTAGAAAATCTAACGCAGCAGATGGAAATTCAGGCAAGTAATTGGTCTGATTATCAGGTGGTCAATACACTAGTGACTAATGTTAATCGGATTAATTACTTAATCTCAATATCAGTCACCACAGAAAAAATATGAAAATTAATTAAGGAGACAAATCATGTCCAAAATCAAATACACCTGGCAGGACGAAGCCCCACTTTTGGAAGAAAAACTGCAAACCTATTCTGACAGTGACTGTTATCCATTTCATATGCCAGGCCACAAACAAAAAACCATTGACTTTTCCAATCTTTACTCCCTGGACATTACAGAAATTGAAGGTTTTGATAATCTCCATCATCCAGAGGGAATTTTAAAAGAGGCACAACAAAGGGCCGCCGATCTTTACGGTGCAAAGGAGACTTTCTACCTAATTAATGGAAGCACCGCAGGTATTTTAACTGCCATCAGCGCTGCAATGCCACGACTGGGAACCATACTGATGTCCCGAAATAGCCATCGTTCTGCGTATCATGCTGCTTACTTAAGAGGATTGGAAACGGTATATCTTCTACCTGCTGCAACGGAATTTGGAATCTCTGGTTCAATCTCTCCCGCCCATGTTGCAAAGGCACTGGAAGATTTGCCACAGATTGCCGCAGTATTCATCACTTCTCCCACCTATGATGGCATTACTTCAGATATTAGAACTATTGCAGAAATTGTCCATGCATATGACCTTCCTTTGATTGTGGATGAAGCACATGGTGCACACTTAACCTTTTCGGAAGAGCTTCCAGAATCTGCATTGGATTGTGGTGCAGATTTGGTAATCCAAAGTCTGCATAAAACGCTGCCCAGCTTTACCCAGACTGCCCTGCTTCATATAAACTCTGACCGAATCGACCGTGATGCTGTCCAACGCTTTCTGTCCATTTACCAGAGCAGCTCTCCTTCCTATCTGTTAATGACATCTATGGATCAGTGCATCCGATTTATGGCGGCAAAAGGTCAAGAGCAAATGGAAAAATATATCGTGCAGCTCAAATCATTCTATCAGGAGGCCGAAGCCTTAAAACACTTGAAGATATTTGAGAAATCCGGTCTTTCAGAAGAAATATGTTTTGACCACGATTTTTCTAAAATATTAATATCTGTGGGAAATTCCGATTTAACTGGACAAAAATTGTTCCATAAACTCCTAAACACCTATCATTTACAGATGGAAATGTGTGCTGGACATTATGCGATCGCTCTTACCAGTTTAATGGATTCCCCTGAAGGATTTCAGCGGCTAAAACATGCTCTACTGGAAATGGATAACAATATTTCTCTTTCTGCCCGCAAATCCAAACCAAGCTCTGGCATCATTTATGGTTCCAAAAGACCTGGACATTCAAAGCTTTTGACCAGCAACGACATATATCAAAACCCGAAACCACAGATGCCCATTGCCCTTGCCATGGAACAACCCTCAGAATCTTTGGCTTTGAAAGCATCCACTGGACATATCAGCCAGGAATTCGTTTATCTCTATCCACCAGGAATTCCTCTGATCGCACCAGGTGAAATTCTTACCGGAAAGCTTTTGAGCATTGTGGAACAATGCCAGAACCAAGGATTATCTGTAGAGGGATTTAGTGACCCAAATGGAAAAACCATTCAAGTGGTAAAACAATAAGAATACGCTAAATATCAGTCATTGTCTAAAGTTTCCAATCCAAATAACCGATATTCTCTTTAATAGATCTATACGGTAAAAGGACTTACCGTCAGGGTAAATAAATTTTTGAGTATACCCATATCAGGGAGGATGAGCGTATGAGTATGAAAATGATTGGATCCGTAAGCACGGAAGCAAAATTGGAAAGCTTTCGTAGTCGAAACAACAGCAAAATGACAAGTGTGAAAATTGCCCCCAAGAAGAAGAAAAAGAAACGCCTGCAATACAGTTTTAAGTCTATTTCAAACCAGATTTTAATGACTAAAACTCCTGACGGGGCAAAACAGGTCTTGACAAAAGCCAGAGGCAAGGTGGCTATGCTTAAGAGAAATCAAGACAATGACAGCTATGACGCAACAGAGCTAAGACATGCCATTATCCATGCACAAAAAATGGTGCGAATTGCCAAAAAAAGAATGCATCATCTACAGGAAGAAGAACAGGCAAGAACACAAAAAGACACCGTCACCCAAAATGATGGGGATGGTATACCAGAGCTTCCTGATCAAGAAGAAGAACAAATGGAAATGAGCAATGAAGAGTTAAAACAGCTCGTGGAAGAACTTCAACAGATTATGGAGGACTACATGGGTGAGACCATGGAAACTTTGGTAGAGGAAACTGGATTGGATGATCTTGCAGAGGAACTGATGGTTGCAAAGCAGGGAGAAATGGAACCCGAAGATCTGGAACGCATGAAAAAACGACACAGATCAGACGAGCTCCGAGAGATCATGGAAGCTGATATGAAATATTTAAAAGCTATGATCAATAAATTAGAACGTGAGCGAGCGGAAGCTTCCAGCGGAAATTCCAATGGCGTCACACTAGAAATCTCTGGTGTTCAGATGCCAGTACAGGCTGCGACAGCGCCTCCTGTTACACCCGAAGGCATCAATGTAGATCTGTTATTATAAAACAATTATCGCATTGCAGCGGGTCGCTTTAGCGACATATTACACTTCCGCCACAGTGCGATAATTATTTTTTCCCATCTATAAATTCAAAGAAATTTCATTATATGAGAAAAAACAGTGATATCAGAAAACGATTCCTTTCCTGATACCACTGTTTTTCTATTTTCCATGACACCAAAACAGTCATTCTATGTCTTTCGCATATGCTTTGATCGCCATCTCATACAAATTATTTCCTTCCCGATCGATCACTACAATCACTGGAAAATTTTCCACCTCTAATTTTAACACCGCTTCTGCGCCAAGGTCTTCATAACACACAAGCTCAGATGATTTTATACATTTCGAAAGAAGAGCTCCAGCGCCGCCTACCGCTGCAAAATATACAGCCCGATTGCGAATAATCGCCTCCACCACCTCTGGTGTACGTTTCCCTTTTCCAATCATTGCTTTCTGCCCCAGATCCAACAAACAGGGGGCATATTTATCCATGCGGCTTGCGGTAGTTGGCCCAGCAGAACCGATGGGACGCCCTTCTCTGGCTGGAGAAGGACCCATATAGTATATCGTAGAATTTTCTATCGGAAATGGAAGAGAATCTGCCGCTTTTTTCTTATACTCCTGCGTCATTCGTTCTTCCTCAGACGCTCCCTCTTCCACCCTTTTTAACGCCTCCATAAACCGGTGGTGGGCAGCATCTCTTGCCACATACACCGTGCCCGAAATATATACATAATCCCCTGCCTGAAGCTTACTGGTAACCTCCTCAGTCACAGGTGTCGAAATATACTTATCCATAATAACCTCCCTATATCCCTAAATCACCCGCACCACATGGCGATTTACATGACAACAGATATTGACCGCAACCGGAAGCCCTGCAATATGTGTGGGATACGTATTAATATGCACTGCAAGGGCTGTCGTGGTTCCTCCCAGTCCCCCAGGGCCAATGCCAAGTTGATTTATTTTCTGAAGCATCTCCTGCTCCAGTTCCTTGACATATGGAATGATCGAAGGTTCACCCACTGGGCGGATCAGAGCCTGCTTGGCAAGTAAGGCACATTTTTCAAATGTACCTCCAATTCCCACTCCAATTACCATAGGCGGACATCCATTGGGTCCTGTCTCTTTTACCGCATTGAGAATTGCCTGTTTTACCCCTTCAACCCCATCCGCAGGCTTCAGCATAAAAATACGACTCATATTTTCACTGCCAAATCCTTTGGGTGCCAGCGTGAGTTTTATCTTATCCCCTTGCACAATCGAACAATGAAGTACTGCTGGAGTATTATCTTTGGTATTTTCACGAAAAATAGGATCCTTCACCACAGATTTGCGTAAATATCCATCTGTATACCCCTGGCGCACTCCTTCATTGACCGCGTCCTCCAAAAGCTGCCCCTCCAGATGAACATCCTGCCCAATTTCAGCAAAAACCACTGCCATACCAGTATCTTGACAGATGGGAATTAATTCCTCTCCAGCTATGGCAAGATTCTCCTGAAGCTGACATAATATTTTCTTGCCCAGTGGAGACGGCTCATTATCGGCCGCTGATTTCAAAGCCTGCTCCATATCTGGTGACAGATAATGATTTGCCTCTATGCACATTTGACGAATATTTTTTGTGATTTCTTCTGTCTTAATGGTACGAATCATATATTTCTCCTATTCTAAACTCTAAATTTACACAGCAAATTCTACAGTTTCATCCTATTAATATGTAAACTCACAATCCAAATATACTTGATTTCTTCCAGATTCCTTTGCATGATAAAGTGCCGCATCCGCCGCATTCATGGACTCTTTGAAATTACCATTATACGCCGCAACCCCGACAGAGATCGTAAAACTTACGGGTGAATCATCTGCGGACTGAATTCTTTTGCGCAAATATTCTGCTTTTTCAAGTGCTTTCTTTGACGAATAACCAAATAATATAATCATAAATTCCTCCCCTCCAAAGCGGATCACAATCCCAATTTCTGATAACTCCCTCATTAAAAATTCTCCCAGATATCGAAGCGCTTGATCTCCGACATAATGGCCAAGGGTATCATTAATTTTCTTAAAATAATCAATGTCCAGCATGATCAGTGAAATTGGCATCTGCTCATTTATAATTTTATTATCTTGTATCATTCGGCTCAATTTATGACGATTATATGTTGTTGTCAATGGATCTGTGATCAATGCTTGTTCCAGCTTCTTGGATGTTAGATAGTGATCAAGTTCCCCAAGATCCAGAAGACAATGCGCCAGCATAATTGTCACAAAACAAGGAATATTCAAGGCTAAAATAACATCCATATTTTCATAATGATTAACTTGATGTGAACAGAATACCTCCAAAAAAAAGATGCTATAACCCAGAATACCAGAAAGCGGACTGGAACTCAGACAGCAAATCAGAAAAATAAAATTCATAATGGCAGCGGCTTCACTAAAATGCGTCTTAACTTCAAGATGATATACTGCCCAAACCATGGTGAATACGATCAAATTCAGCATAAGATAATTTAAAAATACTTTGATCTGGTAACTTCTCGCCTTTGCCTCCAAAATGATATAAAAGAACAGAGGAACTAACACAAATAAACGCGGAAATAATGTGGGCATAATAGTATTCCCATTCAGCTTATAGTCCGCGATAAGATATGTGGTAGATACAATGCATGACAACACAATAATCATTTTCACAAAGAATTGATAATAATAACACTTATGCTGATAAAAATCGCGTTTTTCCTGTTTACTTAGGCTTCCGTAGATCTGACACAACTCCCAAATATGCAATACACTGTAATTTTTCAACTTATCTTCCTCTCTTTTATTTATAGTCGAAAGGTAAAATACTTATGAACCTGATGCCTATTATATAAAGGATCATAGTTGATGTCAAGAAAACTACAGTGTATTTGAAAATGCTTTTCTTCAAATTATCTTAAAAAATTTTCCTTTGCAACCCTTTTAGCCTGATATTTTGCCCAGTGGAATGTCCTAAAATTCATATCCTCTGTACGTTCCAAAATCTCGTGAAATTTCTTATTCAACAAACATCTTCGACAGCTTTGAACTGGCACAGATTTATCTCTTTCTCCGTCATATCCCCATACAGCAGTAGGCAAATAATAATCATATTCGCTGACATAAGTCCCCATCTGGCGATTGCAAGAATCATGCGGAAAATCATATCTTCCAAGGACTGGTACTGTATCCATGGAAAGTTCTGCAAGGTATACCAAATCTTCATAACTGATTTCCTTTTTTTGTTTGGCCATATTATACTCTGCCACTAGAGCATCTGGCCTTCCAAGTGAAAAAATCAGATAAAATATCGTTACTGTACTCATACAATAGCGGAACAGTCCAAACTGTGGATTTTGCACCGTAATCACCACGCCCGCCATCAATACCACCAGCATTGCAAGAAACCACAGCACCAAGATCCGCAGAAAACTTAAATGGTAGGTGCCAATATACAAAATCATCCGGTAAGCGCTGGAAGCAATCATAATATAAGTACAGCCAGAATAGAGAAACAATAACCATTTTAACAGGCGATTTCTCTCAAACACTGTGATACAACACAACACCAAAACCAAATTAAAGATACACACAAACAAGAGCTGAAAAAATCCCTGATGGGCATATTTTGCATAGGTATACCCCTCCGGCAAAAGCATTCCTCCTGTAAATAAAAATATCACCTGAATCCCGCAAAAAATCAGATATACTACTAGAACCATAGAGAGAAAAGTAATGGCAATAATGGGATTTTTTCTTTTCCAATCTGCTTTCCACTCTGGCATATTATTCAACGTAAGAGCTGACAAAAAACTATAAATTCCAAAAAACCCCAAAATTAACAGCAAAATAACGATAAATACATTGGGAGAAAATACAATCTGTGACCAAAGCTGATAGAACAAACGCCCCACAACCCTAGAAAAGATCTGATCTGCACTGCTTAACAAAGCAATTACTGTCACAAGCATTGGAAGTCCAATTAGGACTCCCAAAAACACATAAAGAGCGGTTTTATTTTTCTGTTTTGTTGTCTTACGCTTTTTGACGAAATTTGCAAAATGGACGATAGGACTTGCCAGCTCTGGTATCATATTCAAATACAAAAACAATATATTCCCCAGATATCTCCCAAAGTTCCAGCTCTTGTCATCATACACTTGGCGCATCATAAATACCGTGATCAGCAGAAGAATCCCCACTGTATTATAAAAAATAACAAACACATTTGTAGTGAAAAATGTACTCATGCTCAACAGCATACATCCTGTTAGATACCACCAGTTAGATTTTTTCCACAGAATATTATTTTTTTTCAAAAATAATCCACAAACAGCCAAAGTTGCCGCTGTAATCAGTGGAAACATGATTCCAATAAAATTCTTATAGAAGGCAACCGCAAAACAAATGCTGTAGAGAATTGCCACACCAAGAAAAAAAGGTGTATTTTTCTTCATAACAGGATTGACTGGCTTGGGTTGCTCATAAACCAACGCTGCGGGAAATGGTTGCTGTTCTACTGACTCTTCTTCATACGTATTACGCTGTTGCTCCACCGTCTCTTGCGGAACTCTTAATGCTTGATCTCTTACTGTCTCCTGTGTTTCTTTATATTCATAATCCTTTCCTTCTGGTTTATTCTCCATCATAGGATTCATCCTCTCTCCATTCCAAAATCTCTCCGGGCTGACAAGAAAGCACCCGACAAATTCGGTCCAACGTGTCTACTTTAATGGCTTTCGCTCTGCCATTTTTTAAGATTGATATATTTGACATTGTGATACCGACTTTCTCGGACAATTCCGTAACACTCATCTTCCGCTTTGCCAGCATCACATCAATATTAATGATAATTGCCATCTTTACCTCCTGTGATTAAAATGTATTCTCGGAGTCTCTCTGTGTCTGATTTTGTAAGAATACATTAAATTGTCAGTTCCTGTTCCTGCTGAAGCTCTGCCGCTTTCTGCACCAGATGGGATAATACGGCCGTAACCACCGCCACAGCTACCCCTGCAAAATCTACAAATAGAGACCCAAGCAAAACACCTGGATGGCTCATATTCAACAAGAACAACAACGCCAGGTTTGCAAGGAAAAAATAGCCGCTATCCACCAAGGATAAAATGCAGATTCGTTTTAAGTAAACAGCATTTTCCATACAAAATGAGTGATCCTTGGCAATTTCTATTGTTATTTTCCAGCCATTATAGAGAATCAGATAACAAGGAACTGCTGCAATCCAAAGAACAGCCAACCAAGGAACAAACCAATGTGAAAATTCCGGATTCCTCTCCACCATATCCCTGCCAAACATTGGAATCAGCAGGCCACATAACATCGTACCACAGACTGCAATTCCCAAAATAATACCCTTAAGCCACATACTTAGATTTTTTTGATTCATTGTCTTCCTCCTTTTTCTTCTTATCATATGCCAAAGAACACAAAAAGTCAATATAAATTTATCGTAATTCAATAAATTTATATTGACTTCCTATATATTTCATGGACAAAACATGGAAAGGATTTGATCTAATCCCACCCTCAATCACTTTCTCTGTCCGTCTCCTCCACCTGAAAACCCGCCTGCATCAGGATTTCCTTTGCCTGTTGAAAATTACCATATCCTTGAATTTTTATGCATCCTCCGGTTGTCTTGCAAAAGTCCTGGTATAAGTTTTGCATTTGTTTCCTATCCATATAAATTCCTGTGGCTGGTTCTTTTAAAATACCAGAAATTTTTCCTTTTCCTATTTGTTTTTCCTGGTAAAACAGAACTACTTCCAATTCCTGATAATGACGAATCCACTCCGATATCTGACTTTTCCCAGGTGCATTGCCATAAATATCCACGAACCCTCGAAAGGATTCTTCTCCGAAAAATAAAATTGGCGTATTTCCTACTTTCATCTCTTCCTCGGCAGACTTCCATTTGAGAGAATAACGTTCCAGAGAAATGCCAGATACCTCTGCCTCCATGGTATATTCCTGAAGTTTCAAAGTGATTCCACACTCCGATACAGGCGTAAACTCATACAGCCCTGCTATTTTTTCCAATTCACGCACCACCGATTCCGTCAACTCTGACGAAGATTTTATTGTAAATTCATACGTTTTCTGCTCCTGGTTCCAAAACTGGATCCCTCTAGATACTCCTGCCGCCATCAGACATCCCACAGCAAAGAATACAATATCTTTATAAATGTTACGATTTCCCATAGCACCCTCTTTTATTGTCTCATCCTCTGATAAAATTTCATGCGAAGATACAGCCAAATAATCACCAAAATCAGTAACATCATAATTCCAGCCACGATCGTTATCCACCATTGGTTGGTCTTTGGCTTCTCTTTTTCCACATTTAATTCCACAATTTCTGGTTCCAAAATACAAGTGTAAATTTCCTGCGTCTGTTCTATCACTTCTCCCTGGGCATTCTCGTAGGAAAAAACCAAGGTTCCAACCGTATCTCCGTACTTCTCTGCGCCCCCCTCAATCAGCACTCCCTGGGCATCCATATCAAGAGTGCCCACAAACACCTGCAATTCTCCTGGCAAAGAGGCGCCACCCTCCAGATTACCAAGAAACAGTTCTGCCTGTGGAAACAGTCCCTTTCCTTCCAGACGTATCTTTGCATTATAGATCGTGGCAAGTCCAGTATTTTGTATTTGAAATGTCATAAGTTCTGTATCAGAGGAATAGACCTTTTCAGGAAAAGAAAAACTAGCAAGCTCTGCATTTTCTGGCTGGTTGATCCACAAGTTTAACGTCTCTGTCGAAGTATAGTTTCCACCTTTTGAATCCTCATACTCTATCTGAAATTGGACTTGCACCGATTCCACAGTGGCTTTTTTTATCACTGTCACATTCTGGGAGAGATCGAGTTCGTTTTTTGCAGAAACTTTTTCAAAATACCATGCTGTCTTTTCAAACACCAGATCGCGGTTCTCAGAGGAGAGCGTTACTTTCACATTTTCCACTGGTTCGCGGCTACTACAATTTTGAATAGATAGACTCCACAATACGCTACTACCTGCTTCTATAGCCTGCCCCTGAAGGCTGTTTCGGTTCACCATAAGTCGGGGCTGACTGGTCTTTTCTTCCGTATTTTGAGATGGCTCAAAAGCCGAATCCTCCAAAGGCGGTGTCAAGACCCCCTCCTGTCCTGGCATATCTATCGGCTCTTTTGAACCATCCTCAACCTTTGAATCATTTCCCAAAAGTCCCCCGATTCCATCCGCCGTATCTTGGACAAGTCCATCTGTAATTTGTACATATATCGTAAATTCCTGACGAAGTACAGGTTCCTTTTCCTGGACCTCTTTCCCTTCCACCCATAGATGCAGCGGATATTGTCCATTGATCCGGTCTTTCCTCAGCTTGATCCGACATTGGTATAGATAGACCCCCGTATCCGACAATTTTACTTGTTTTTGATACGTTTTATAATAAAATGGACTGTTTTCTTCCCGTTCAAAATCAATGCCGACCGTAATGTGATTTCCTCTCATTTTCACTTCTGACACAAAAGGCACAGTCAATATCATTGTGTCCTTCTCAATAAACGGCTCATATCCCTTCGCAAAAGACGCTTCCATCCCCTCATATTTATGGGTAGCATCAATAGAAATCCGACTTTGCGCGTGAATCTCCAGTGGAACAGAGAGAAACAGTAGCAATATAAACGCTACCCCGATTTGATATATTTTTTCTCTCATAACAAGCGCATCCTCCCTCCATCCATTTCGTATACCTTGTCACACAAAATTCGAATATCCTCACTGTTATGACTTGCAAGAATAATGGTTTTTTCTTGTTTTTTTAAATCCAGCAGAAGTGTACGAATATCAGCCACTCCATGTTTATCTAGCCCATTAAATGGCTCATCTAGAATTAAAAATTCTGGGTCTTCCATAATGGCTTGTGCGATCCCCAAACGTTGACGCATTCCTAGCGAATATTTTGAGACGGATTTTTTTAAATTTGGATCCAGTCCTGCCTTTTCTATTGTACAGCGAATCTGTTCCTTGGAGATCTTTCTTCTCAGTCCTGCCAAAATTTCAAGATTTCGCATCCCAGTAAGATTGGGGAGAAATCCTGGCGTTTCTATGATAACACCAATGCTTTCTGGAAAATCAATTTCTTTTCCAATGACCTTTCCTCCTACACGGATCGTTCCCTCTGTCACAGGCAGAAATCCACAAATACATTTCATCAAAACGGTTTTTCCAGAACCATTATTGCCAGAAAATCCATAGACTTTTCCCCGTTCCATGGAGACGTTGATATCATGAAAAACGGTATCTTCCCTAAATTTTTTTGTTACATGTGTCAGTTCTATATATGGTTCCATGCCATGCCTCTCTTATTTTTATTCAATGATTAATGTTTGTCTTTCTCGGTCTCATAAGAATGTAATATATTCACGAGATCTCTTGTAATCTTATATACAGCACAAGACCATGAAACAGCATCAACACAGTGGAAAACACCACCAAAAACACCCAGATACCCACTCCATTTGTTCCCCAATCCTGCTCACATTTGACCCACTCTGCCGGATAAAATGTATACATATCTTTAAAATAACGCTCTCTTAAGATAATCAACAGGTAAAAACTGACAAACGGCAGCCCATACGCCATATAATAATTTTGAAATAAAGCGCCGAAAACACCTGCCAATTCTGCCATCATTCCACCCACCAGAGAAATGCGAAGCAACAAAGACAGAGCCTCCCAAACCATGCTCCAGGAGATGTTTCCGGTAATTTCCAGGGGATAGAGAAACAAAAAGCACAACAATAGCAGCTCTATTCCGGCAAGAAAGAATGCGAGAAAACCTCCTGCATAAATCTGGATCGTCTTTCTTTTCACGTATTCCAAACGGTCGATTCTGGACAGATATAACTTTAAAAATCCACTGGAAAACTCTCTTACAAAGATCGCTCCCCTGGGGAAGACTGCCGCTGCTGGAAGCAAAAATAACAGCAGCTTCGTATCCAATGCTTTTTGAAAGAAAATCAGAAAACTTCCAGTACTTAGAGGCAATTCTATTCCATTGAAAGGAAGACCCCCTGCCATGGCAATCAGACAGATTAGAGTAGCTGTCCACAAACTTTTTTCCTTAAACAATTCTCTCATTATAAATCTCCTGTAAAGGAAGTGAAATTATAATTTTTCAGGGTACGAAAGGATAGAGCCATCAACACTACCAAGAACAATAAAAAGATCAGGCAGGACTGGGAAATAGAGGGTAGCACATCATAACCAAAATCATGCATTCCATATGTGGCATGATTCAGAGGACTGATCCATCCCGCAATCCTGCGCATCTGAAACATTTCATATTCTTCCTTATGTAGAAGCTGCGCCAGCACTTTGGGCTCCAATAAAAACCCAAACAAGCTATAAATTAACCCTGCTGCTATCGCAGATTTTTTTCCTCTTTTCATCTGAACCAGCAACATCAAGAAACTTAACGTTAAAGCATAACAAATCAGTAATAGCATGATCTGAAGACTGCAAGTAAATGGAGTCGTACTTTCCATTACCTTTACTGTGGAGGGTACAGAAAAATCTTCTCCGATCTTGGAATAGGCCAGCAATGCCGCTGTTTTGCTCCACAAATCCCCTACATACGTTTTCTGCACACACAATATGCTGGTGACCATAAGTACATACAACATATATAGAATCGTCACCAGAAAAACATAGAAAAACTGTGCCAAAAGCCATCTACTTTTCCTCATCCGAAGTAGCATATAAGGAGTGAATGGACTTAATTTGGGCAAATCAAGAAACAAAAAAATCAACATCAGAGAACAGAGCAGAATGGAGGAAGCATCCCCAAAGGTCCAGATAAATGGCTCTAATGCCTGCATGGAAGCGTCAAAGTAATCTGCCACCATCATGGCTCGATCACTTAGAAAAAAACACAAGATAAAGGAAAATAAAAATGTAATGATAATCCTGGGATTTTTATAAAATCCCAGAAAACTCCACCGAACTGCCGCCATCGTCTGCGTGGCTGCTTCCACAAATCTCACGGTTTTCTTCCTCCTTTCCTGCTGCATGATTCTTTAATATCCTATTTCTCGATTGATCACAGTGCCATCGATGGCATTGATCGTCATCTGGCTCTGCGTAGAAAATTCTCCGCTGTTCTTTCCAGAATAACCCTCTCCTTCAAAATCAAATCCTCCAAAAAAATCCCAAACTGGAACTAGAAGCCCCGTATCGTTATCTGCATTGGGATTATAAATTCTGGAATATCCCAAGGCAATTTTCCTGATATGGTAAGTCCTCTTTTCCTGCTGTTCTTTGACATTTGCATTGGAGACTTCCATCATTTGTTCATAAATTTTTACTATACTGTCAAAATCCATAAGTTTGACATGTTCTGTCTGAATATCCCCCACATGATACGGATTAAAGATTTCTACTTTTTGAATACCGTCTTCTCCAACAATCACATTACATCTTTCATAACTCCAAGGAGTCAATGTACTGTCCATATCTTCCAAGGCTCCGCCGTAGGAAGATGTGTATGTGATGGGCGCTTCGTCTACCATTCGTACAAACCGAAAGATATACCCTGTGTCCAGCACATTATCTTCTGTAACGCCATTTTCCCCATGATAAAACATGGCATAATCCCAGCCATACACTTCCATATCCCAGCCTAGACGTTCCACCTTCTCTATTGCCATCTTCTCGGCATCTTCCTTGGAAATATCTAATAATTCTTTTAATTTCTCTTCCGATATTCCACTTTCCTGTCCTTCCTCTCGCTTAATGCCATATTCTCCTTCCAGCCACTCAGACAATTCCCTGGAATCTACTATATCATCTCTTTTTCTTTCTATTTTAAAGACCACATCTGGGGCCAATTGATAGGAAATATGATAATCAAAAATTCCCTCCGCTGTCTCTGCGACTCCCCAAAACTCATTTGTATCTACTGCCTTCTGCATTTCCTCTCCTTTACCATCCCAGTATTCCAGGCCAAAGGAAGGTGTTACCTCCTCTTTCGTAATTTCATCTGGGGCATCTTGCAGTTCTTGCTCATCCCTGGCAATCACCTCGTCTATATCAAAAAATAGTTCTCCTGTCTCTTCATCCTTACCATATCCATAGGGATCCAGATTTCCCTCCGCTTTATATTTTTTCAAAGTTGTAATATCTTCCTGATAATCCTGTTTCGTCCAGATATTATAAGTATGTGCGCTATAGAACTTCGCCCCATCAAAAAAAGCCTGTGATACATTGTCAATCAAATCCTGCCCTGCCTCCTGTGCTGATACAGCATAAGTATTCATAGACTCCACATTGGGAAGAATTATCTCAGCATCTGTATCAATTACCAAAGCCCCATTCTCATACGTTCCCTTGTTGGTATAATGTTCTGGAGCACCCAACATTTCTTGAAGAGGGCTACCTGTTTGTTCTGTGCTCTCATATTCTTTGATATTTGCTGCACCTTTTTGTTTTACAATGCTCTCTTTTGGTGTCTCCTGACAGCCAGCTAGCATCCCTGCACAGATTCCCGCCATAAGAATCATGGTCAAAGTCTTTTTTTTCATACGTTCCTCCTTGTTTTCTTTGTACTTACGAAGTTTCTTTGTATTTGATTTTCAAGCAAAACGAAAGTACATTTCTTTTTAAGAATTATAACTCCCAGCATTTTTGCAAATATTCATTCAGTTGTAAAGATTCCGTAAATGTTAGCATCACAAAAAAACCCCCCAAGCCAAGAAATCGCTTGAGGGGTGCTCGTTTTTTTATTTTCAAATATCAATAGGAACTAAATCCAATATCCGAGAGTAACAGATTTACTTCTGTTAACATTAGATACTCCCATCCATTAAATGCTAGCTTTAATTCTGCATTCGACAAATTTTGGATGTTTGATTCTGTTACGCCAGGCGTTCCATTGACTAAATCAAAATGAACAGACTGATCAAGATCATAATCTTCCATCTCAAATTCTGTCTCAGCGATATACGCTATACTACTACTCTTTATGGATATCACATATCTGGCTGAAACCGTCCCATCATTATTGAAACCCAAATGCATATTCAAACTTGATTTTACGTCTCCATCATCTGAAGTATAAACAAATGTAAACTCATTATTTGCAGAATCATAAACAATCCCATGTGCCATGCCATCCGCTGGTTGAAGCCATCTGATAAAATAATTACCATCAGAATTTTGCATTCCATTTTTCAAAATATAGTTTTTCAATGTTTCCATATTGGCTGCCGTCGTATCGCCCTGTGGCAGATGATCCACATCTGCCCTGTATTCCGTGGTACTCAGACCATTTGGCAGTACAACCTGGTAAAATAATGTACCAGTAGAAACTTTTCCTTCATTTATTGCTGAAGATGGAATCTCTATGCAGCATAATAATGCCTCCTCTCCGGTGTAATCATAAACCCAGTAATCAAAATCATCTTTCGTAAATTTAATATTCTTATTGTATACGATTTCACCTGCATCATTTCGTATCATTACCACCAGTGTACCAGAGGAAGATACTCTTGTTACTCGATCTTGTAATATAAGAGAAAAGAAAATTCGGTGCGACTGGATGCTGGCATCATAATCCACATCCCTGTCTCCAATATATGTAATCACATTCTGTGGCACGGTAACTTCTTTTACTGTAACTTTACAAGTAAATTTCTTTTTTCCAACCTTTGCCGTGATCACAGCCGATCCTTTTTTGATTCCTTTCACAACTCCCTTTTGGGTAACTGTCGCAATTTTTCTGTTGGAAGTGCTCCATGTCACTTTCTGTTTCGTATTCTGCATTTTCAAGGTTATTGTCTTTCCAACCTTCAATGTGGTTGTTTTCTTGCTGATTGACGGATCCTCAACAATTACCCTACAAGTATATTTTTTTCCACCTACTTTTGCAGTAATGGTTACTGTACCTCTTTTTAACCCTTTTACCACACCGTTTCCTGAGACAGTGGCAATCTTGCGGCTGGATGTGGACCATTTCACTTTCTTCGACGTGCCTGAGACAGAAAGTTTAACCGTTTCACCCTTTAAAATATACGCTGTTTTCTTGTTAAGTTTCACTTTCGACGCTGCCTGCACTGTCATCTCATATGGATTTTCTGGCAAGATACTTGGCACTATCATGACCAGAGACAGACACATGAGGAGCATCATAGATACTTTTTTGACAACCTTCATAAAATCACTCTCCATTCCCATAATTTTTCATAACTTTTGTACAATTTTATGTGTGCCTTTATTATACATAATATTATTAAAAAAGAAAACAACAATTTTTTCCAAAAAATCACAATATTACTGCGGCGGTTAAATATCGCAAAATTTTACGCAGGATAAATTTTCATCTGCAAGGCGGAACAATGAGCTGTAACGAGAGTTACAACGATTGATGACAACGTGGCAGATGGAAATTTAGACAAGTTAAAACTGTGATATTTAACCGCCAGAGTAATATTTATAGGATAAGAAAACGGATGTAGTTAAACGCAAAATAAGGCTTTACATTAATCAGCCAATAACGTGATTCCCTGGTTCGCACATATAATTTTACTTGCTCATCATACACTTTTGTAAGAGTAGCACATTGGCTGATAATGTCATTGTCCTTCCGATCATATATCATTTTACCTTCACATCAATGGCACATTCTTCTCTTCCAAAATATTCTTCTGAAAGTGAAACATATTCCGTCTTACTATAAAAACCATCAAACGATCTCTTTCTTATTTCCAATATTTCCGAACCCATGCTTCCGCATCCTTTTCTTCAAGTTTATATTTTCCTGCAACCTTTTTTATGGTTTCTGATACAGGTAACCCTATTTCCTGGCACATCTCAATCGCTGAAATCACCGCTGCTTTTTTCGCCGCTGCTTCTTTTCTCTCACTTTCCACATACGCACGCATTACCTGTTCTTCATCAAACAACGTCATCATCATGTCCACAACCTCCTTCTCTCTATAGGCGTATGATGTTACTAAGTAGTGGACTTTATCGGTCCGCCTTGTAGCATTCCTGTTTCTGTCTCTTCAAATATCCCTCCGCTGATAACCCCTGCATTGAGATATTTGTGTATCAGCGATATTACACTCCCGTCCTCTATGATTCTTGATAATACTTCTGTCAATTTACTTTGGCATACCATATCAAAAAATTTTTCTAAATCCATATCTACGACATACACATATCCATCATTGACGTTCTGCTGATATTGTTTCAGTGCGTCATGCGCTCCTCTCTTTGGTCGAAAATTAAAACTGTTCTTCAAAAACTGTTCCTCATACATTGGGGACAGTACCTATGTAACTGCCTATTGAAATACCCTATCAACTACTGTCGGTACTCCAGTTTCCAAATTTCTCCTTTGGTTTCTTTGGGTATCTCTACTCTTCGGACTGGATTGCATTTGGATTTCCCATTCTTTAACTGTTGGATTAGTTGCCTTTGGTTATCTCTGAGGAACAGCAGAAATTCATCTACACTTATCCCCTCCTTACCTCCTGTCCCTTTGTCCAACTTTACTTTCTTATATGCATTTTTCAGATTATCCGGTTGTAAAATCTACTCCAACAGTCTGCCCGTCTGAAAGTCTATGATGATGCGGTTGTTTTCAGCAATCCTCTGACAGGCAGACACTTCTACATACTCTTTCGATTCCGTCGATACCATTTGCAGATATCCCTCACTATGAAGTTGTCTGTCCTTACATCTGTCATTGGTTCCATTCATTTACTCACATGTCCTAAAGTTCAGTCCTTCTCATCCTATTCGCAACCACAATGGTACTATGACCTCTGCTGACTTCTCGCCATTCGTTGTTACTCTCTGCCACATTTACCATAGTTAATTCCGAGAAGTTATTGGACTTTGGTTTGTATAATAACCTTATCCTTAACTATAGCCTTATGTGATTTCCGTTCTTCAGACCAGAAATTTGCCGCCACCTTTCTTCAGATTCCCATCGCATTGATCACAATCCTTGTTATGAATAAGGACACCCTTGGTCTTGACTGTATCCTTCCCACTACCAGGGCGGATTAGGGACTTTCGCGCATAAAAAACGTGCGCCGCAAGGTGCACAAAAAAACGGTTGCCTGCGCTTGACAACCGTTCTTGAATGAGTCTACTTGGGTGCACAATCCCTCAACAGGGTGCTTCTCCATTTTGAGAAGACTTTTACTTATTCGCCTCTTCAACTCTTTGCGTTATTTTACCATATAAAAACTAATTTGTCAAATGCAAATTAATTATTTTTTGATTTGGTAACTTATAAAGTTAAACGCTAAAAAAATGAAAATAATTGAACAACACAAGATAAATATGCATATGAACAAATAAAAAAGACTCTTGCAATCAAATCTAAGATATGCTATATT
This sequence comes from uncultured Lachnospiraceae bacterium, assembly GCA_910580015.1. Classification (GTDB taxonomy): domain Bacteria; phylum Bacillota; class Clostridia; order Lachnospirales; family Lachnospiraceae; genus Petralouisia. Next base: position 10,954 of record CAJTVT010000003.1, on the reverse strand, counting down.
ATAGACATAAAAGGAGCAACCGCCCACAAGGGGTTGACCGTATTAAATGAGATAGCATAGCCACCCATCGACTAGCCAAAGTACAAGGGTGGCTTCTGCTATGTAAGGCTACTTACAAAACGTAAATACGAATGTAAGCAATGCCAGAAGGAATATACCAAAGGTCATTAAATCCTTAAAATCGAAACCGTTCGGTCTTCTCATAGCATCACCCCCATTCTTTTTAGAATGAGGTCAACACACCCTGTAACACGATTGCTCTTTTGGGATTATAACATATCTTTTGATGCTCCACAACAATATTTTTCATTACATACAAAAAGATGCCACAATCAGTAACATCCTTGTATCATGCCTCATTTCATGCTGTTATCGTTTCTGCTTTGTCACTATGATTCCTAACAATACGGTTTACTGTTCTTCTGGATAACTCTGTATTTCTCACTATATCAGCTATCTTCATACTGCTGTCATATAATGCCATCACCATTTCTGACTTCTCATTTTGTTTGCTTGGTCTGCCGCCATTGCGCCCCCTTGCCTTTGCAGATACTAACCCCTCTTTGGTACGTTGTGAAATCAAATCCCTCTCAAGCTGTGATAAGTCAGACATTACAGTTAATAAAAAAACATTGTAAGGATTGTTGCTTGTGGTATCTAGCCAAGTATCTTTTAAACTTTTTATGTATGCGCCTTTATTTTTAATTTTATCAGCTATTTCAAGCAAATCTTTTGTGCTTCGTGATATTCTTGTTAAATCAGCTATAACGACTATATCATCTGTTTCTAAATCGTCAATCAGCCTGTTTAACTCTGGTCTGTCTGATTTCGTGCCAGTCATTTTCTCAAAATACAAATGCTTTTTACTTACTCCTGCTGCCATAAGAGCATCTATCTGTCTGTCTAAATTTTGACCATCTGTACTAACCCTTGCATATCCTAAAATATCACTCATATTAAAAACCCCTTTCATATCTGGTCTGTTGTTTGATCTTAGGATTGTATCAAAATATCAATAGATTAAGATACGTTTTTTAACACATTTTTAAGAAACAAGAATGCTGATTCTATGGGATTTGCTAAAGCAAGAAAAAAGTGTACCAAAAACATTCGTTTTTGACACACTAAATCTGGACAGATACTACTTGCTTGTACTGCCGATTAAATAGCAAATATCATTATTACATTCTATAGCAGTTCACAGTCAGCAGAACATAAATCAGTAGCAGTAATAAAGGACATAGGGGCGTATTATATAAGTTATTTGATTTCACTTTTCGGATTGCCTATTGTGGGGTGCATCTATTCCTCAACAGATTTTTGAAATTTCCCGAAAAGTTGATTTCCGAAAAGTATAATTACAAAAACCAGATTATTTTTCAACTGAATACCATTCTGTTTGACATTCAGCACATAAAAGACAAGACATCTTACACCTAAGCTGGCAAGATGCCTTTACATACTAATCTCCATACCTTTCTTCATACTTTTTCAATTCTTCTCTCAAATCCTGTGAATATTTGAAATTACTATAACAATTTTCACACATATTAGTCATAATGATACTGTGCACATCATCCTTATTGGTAAATGTTTTGTAACAGACTTGACATTTTTCTTCTTTTGAATCACCGTTATTGCTTATAGCGACCATAATAACTTTACCAAAAAGCACATAATTATTATCAACAGAACTATGATAGCTTTTCCTTTTGTCTTTTTTCACACAATGCTACAACTGATAAACATATTCCCACCATTAAAAGCAATATCAGAATTAGTTCCATACATATTCTTCTCCCTCAAATTATTCTTTTTTTATTATAGTCATTTTAGTAACTATTATCAAATATCTAACCATTTTTTATGCTGATAATCTAAAGAGAAGGGAGAACATGGCATATGATTAGTTATAGTCCATTCTGGAAAACACTGAAAAACTCTGCTGAAACGACTTATACGCTAATCAATAAACACCATATATCCAGTGCAACGATTGATAAATTACGCAAAGATAAGCCAATGAACACCACAACGCTAAATGACCTATGCAGAATATTAAGTTGCAGATTAGAAGAAATAGCAGAATACATTCCAAATGAAAATGACCAAAAGTTATAACCAACAATGACTTTTTATATAATTTGCACATAGCATATGCAAATCTGGAAATACAACTACATACCAACAACATCAGAAACCCAAATTTGCATATAGGACGTGCAAATTTTGACGCTCCTAACAAGTATAAATAATATATACAAGTATTAAATACTGACACCTGCGGTGGTCAGGTGTGATAAGATATAGTTGAAAAGTTTTATATCATGAGATTCTTTTTACAATGACATCTGCTAACTCCCGATTCTATCATCCAGAACTGCTGCACCCATTATACAATATTTATCTATATCCCATTTCTTAGCTTAAATCGCATCAGAATGCCCATATTCACATTTTATATCGTTTACCCTAAATTGTATGCCTGTGTGCTAAAAATAGATTCTGGGCGGTTTACGCGCTTAAAATTCATATTTTATTATTTGTTTTTGCCCATCTAGAAAACTGACCTTTCGCAAGCTCCAAAAACTCATACCCTCATACAGTTTCCTTGCGGTTGTCATGCCGTCTGCATCTATGCCAAGAGCGATTTCGATAGGTGTATGATAACGGTTTAAATTGAATGTTAGAGGGGATATAGGGGCATTTTGACCTTGAGTGGATAAATCTTTGCTTTAAAATTGAGATATATTTGCTGGATGATATGAATTGATTGGAGTATAGAATATATGCTTGCTCTTGAAGCGAATAAAAAAGAAAATCAGAAGTTATCTTCTAAAAATAGTATCAGGCTCTTGTAATTTGTTTACGACATTTTTACGACATTTTGTCATCAAACTATATCAAAGTATGAAACAGTTTGAAAATATGTATCTACTGAAAACCTTGTATTTATGCATGTTTGGGACAGTATGAAAGAGTTTGAAAAACTGCTGTCACATACTGGCTAATAATATCATTGTCCTTCCCGTCGTATATCATTTTTACCTTTACATCAATGGCACATTCTTCTCCTCCAAAATATTCTTATGTACTCTCGGATTCTCTTTGTGCCTGATTTTGCGAGAAGATTTTTTGTCAGATGTGCACAAATTTATGAGGCGTACCTGGATGGTACGTTGATTAAATTTGTGTGCATTTGGCGGAAAATCAGCCGTAAAAGCAGGTATAAGAGAGATTCCGAGAGTACATTCTTCTGAAAGTGAAACATATTCTGGCTTACTTACTCTTTTTCCGGTGAATATCACGTATAATTCTGGCTTCGGAACCTTTACTTTTTTACTGCCATAAAGGTTATCATTCCTGCGTTCAAAATATTCATGATAGGACTGTGCCAGATACAACAATGACCGGATAATGATATTCATTGTCCATGTACTTTGCGCCTCTGTCAAAATCATTATTTTATCACCAACCATGAATCCAAGATCATTATAGCACGCATCCACTAATATATTTTTAATCGTAATATCTTTTAGCTCATCTTCTGGGTGAAGAGCCCTGTATAGCTGTATGAGATATCTCTTTTCCTGAAATAAATTCGTGAAAACACTATCTTTCATCGTATATTTCACTATTTCCGTTTTTTCCATTCTTTCTTCCTTTCACTCCGGCCTTTTCAGCAGGAAAATAATGAGATTATCTTAGTTTTATTATACAAAAATACCATTTTATATTCAAGATTGACCAATAACAACGCAGCATATGAAAATTTGGAAAATAATATTTCACAAAATGTATGAAATCTATTATTACTCCAGCGGTTAAATATTGCAGAATTTTACGCAGGATAAATTTTCATCTGCAAGGCGGAAGAATGAGTTATAGCGAGGGTTACAACGATTGATGACAACGTAGCAGATGGAAATTTTGACAAGTAAAAACTGTAATATTTAATCGCTGGAGTAATATAATGAGAACATGAAAAAATACAAAGGCGATGTACAAATGGGAAAACAAAAATATTCATTTGACAGTAAAATACACATTTATAGAGCTACAAAATGATGGAATCGAGCTAATGTATTGACCACTCGACAATCAGACGAATTACTTGCCTGAATTTCCATTTACTGTGTTAGATTTTCTAGTTAGTGCTATGTGCAGTGGCACATGCTAAGCACGAACCGAAGTGAAACGTAGACGCTACCGCTACACCGTCAAAAATCTCCCTTGCAGAATGAAAATTCATTCTACGTAATTAGCCCAAATGTCAGATGATCAATACACTATATGGGAAGATACATATTATGAATTTTTTATAGTAATTTATTTTTATATGGAAAATTTTTTTAAATATCATTGTTATTAGATAATCCCATTTTCGATGATTCATACACCAACCCCCTCATATATTTCAAATTCTATAAACACTCTCTATCACAACAGTTCCTGAATTGCTATACACGAAACACTAGTGTATTGACCGTATTATATTTAGTTAAACCTATTTATTCATTTTTCAGCTATTTTTACTGATTATAGAAAATTGAATTAGGCTAAATATGGACAGGTCAATACACTAGTGTACTGACACGTTTATATTTGGTGAAACTACGCAGAATTTTCATTCTTCTGCAAGGCAGATTTTCAACGGTGTAGCGGTGGCTACAGCTAGAAAATCTAACGCAGCAGATGGATGAAAAGGCAAGTAGGTTTGCCTAATTATAAATGTGTTAGTACACTAGATACTTATGGAATCATTTTTGGTAACATCTTTGAATATATCAGAATTGCTCTTTCGCACTGAGAAATATCATGTTCTTAAGAATTGGGCACACACTATACCTGATCATGTTTGAAAATTGATATCAAATATCTGCATCCCCCACCTTGTGGTAAATTAATGCCAAAATTCTTTCTTACTATTGGAAAAATTCGCTGCAAAGTGGAGAATACATCTGAGAGAAAGCATTTTTAACTCTCTTCGGATTATTGTTTTAGATCCATCTGGACTGACTGAAAATTATTGCGAAACATCATTCCATTATTATTATACAATCCTTTTCCTCTCAATCCAACCGGAACTGGTTCCCAAACTCCTGACGATGGTTCCATTGTCTTATTTGTCCCTTCAAACATAAAGGACTGTACTGTTTCCATCCGCTTTGTCTCTTTCTGTAAATCTGCCCGCTGCTCTTTCTTAAGTCCCTGTACATCAGCACCTCTGACTTCGTCCTGCTTCATCTCCATTTCTCGCATTCTAGCTGCTGCATCGTTTTTCGAAGCTGCGCTCCTTACAGTCCGAAATTGCCGTACCGATGCTCCAGCAGAGATGACCTTCTGCATACCATCTGGAAGCAGCCCTTTGTTTTCTTCTGTTTGTAATCCGCTCGTACCGTTCACATTATCAGGCCTAGATACGCTTTCCTGGGTCTGTCCATTTACATCCTGTGCGGGTTTGGTGCTTTGTTGCTCCTTTACGGTCTCCTTGGATTCTTTCTCCTTCTGCTCCTCCTGGGCTTTTGCAGCCTTTTGCGCTTCCTGCTGTTTCTTTTTCTCTTCTGCCTCACGCCTTCTCAATTCACGCTTCAAATCGCTGATTTCCTGCTGGATCTTCTGCCTGATATTCTCTTTTTCTTCACTCGTCATTTCTCTATTAAAAGAAAGCCCTTGCCGCTGCTTCTGGGCATCCAAAATTTTACTTTGAATATCTTTACTTGCAGAATCTGTCACCATACGCGCTGGATTGCTCTCTGATGTATTGGCTGACTGTGCCGTATTTGTCACTGACTGAACCTTATCAACTTGAACCATAAATATTTACCTCCTTTCTTTTTGTATGTATTCTCAGAATCTCTCTTATACCTGCTTTTACGGCTGATTTTCCACCAAATGCACACAAATTTATGGGGCGCACCATCCAGGTACGCCTCCTGAATTTGTGCACATCTGACAAAAAATCTTCTCGCAAAATCAGGCACAAAGAGAATCCGAGCGTACATTTGTCAATTTTGCAGGGATCTCATATAATATTTCGGCATTTTTTTCCAAAAATAAACTGCAAAAACACAACTTTATTGTAAGGTTTCATATATAATACAATTTATTCTTATACAATATGACATTTTCCACTAAAATGACAATACTTTCACTTATCATTTTTCTGTCCAAGAAATCTTTGTTCCCGTTCCAACTTCGCTTTCAATCACCATAATCCCATGATGGACTGCTGCAATCTGCTCACACAAAGCAAGGCCTAATCCCATATTTCCACTTTTTCTGGATCGAGATTTATCCACGCGATAAAATGCTTTGCGAACCTTATCCATTTCCTCAGAAGGTATTCCACATCCTTCATCTCGCACCCAAAGAGAATGTTCATCTGCACCCAAATAGATGGTACTTTCTGGTTCCGATGCCATAATACTGTTATTTACCAGATTGATAAGAAAGCTTGTCATCAAGTCAGAGTCCAACATTTTGTTCCTATCCTGAAATTCACCTTCCATCTGTAAAATCATATTTTTTTCTTGAAGTCTATGACTTACACTTTCCTTTACCATTGCAAACAATGTTTCCACTGACACTTTCTCAAGGGCAATTCTACACTCTGGTTCATACAGCCAGGTCAACTCCATCATTTTTTCTGAAAGCCTAGACAGCCTTCCACTCTCTCGATTAATATATTCCAGTGCTTTCTCTTCCTGTTCCTGAGACAACTTTACGCTCAGTAATGTCTCAGAATAACCTTTGATTGCAGTCAACGGAGTCTTTAACTCATGGGACATACTGCCAATTAATTGCCGCTGGGCTTCATTGGTTGCCTGAAGCGGTTTCGTGATCTTCTTAATCAGAACTATCAAAAGTAATGCCATCACCAACGACGCCAAAATACATATGATAATCTCTTGTATGGCAAGTTTCCATCCCTCCCTGTAAATAAACGTAATATCTTGTATATAAAAAAATATATATTTTTCTTTTTGACTTATGTTATTTATTTTTTGTTCTGTATATAGAACTAAAAGATGGGTATCCCCTATCTTTTCTTGGCTCATGGAAAATGGGTAAAGATCTTTGTCAAAATCAACTTGGCTGGAATCAAAATCATATGATGTACTGTTATACAATACTTTGTCCCCTTTATACAGAGCAGACCCTTCTGGCATATTGTCTCGAAAACAATAAGTCATCACGTAATCCTGCATAGAATCCGCATAATTCATTTTTTGTAAACTATACATAACATCTGAACATCCCTGGGTGAATATTTTTTCCTGTTGCTTTTTTATCAAACCAATTTTCTCCTGTCGGCTTGTGAAAATGACATAGAATGAAAAAATCTGCGTCAACACAAATAACATTGTTGACGCAGTAAGTGCAATTTTCTTAATCATATCCATACTCAGACCTCCATCCGGTAACCTACTCTAGGCACTGTGATTATCACATCTGTAAAATCAAGTTTTTTTCTAATATTTCCCACATGTACATCCACTGTCCTACTCTCCCCTTCAAAATCCACTCCCCAGAGAATATTTAAAATTTGATCTCGTGTCATGACCCGATTTCTGTATTTCCAAAACACCAAAAGACAATCAAATTCCATAGGCTGCATAGGAATCTCCACACCTTTTTTGTGAACCGTTCTTTTTTTCTCGTTGATCACCACATCTTTGATCTGAATTTCTTCCACTTGCTCCCTACCAAACCGTTTCAGCACATTGTCCAAGCGTACTAAAAGCTCTAGCATTTCAAAAGGTTTTACGATGTAATCCTCCGCACCACTTCGAAGTCCTTTCACTTTGCTAGGAAGATCTCCTTTTGCAGTGAGATAGATCACAGGTATCTTATGTTCTTTCAATTCCTCTAACAACTCAAATCCATCTTTTCCTGGCAGCATAATATCCAGTAACGCCAAATCATACTCATCTTGTTCTTTTAGATGCTGGCTAAACTCCTCTCCATCGAAAAATGGAATCGCCTCATAACCTGCAATTTCAAGATTCATACAAATTAAATCATTAATCGCATTTTCATCCTCAATTACTAAAATTTTCTTCATATCAAACTCCACCCTGTCTTTATATTTCTTAATTTTAATTATAATGGATTATATCCAAGAAAACCATAATGTTTTGTAAATGATTTGTAAATATAAAAAACACTTGACTCTTCCCCTGGGGCAGAGGTTATACTTTAACCAGATTCGAATCAGCAACAGCATAAAGGAGGAAAAAATGTTTACAATTGGACAATTTTCAAAAATATGCCAGGTCAGTGTAAAAACACTACATCATTATGACCGGATAAATCTGTTGAAACCCATAAAAGTAGATGCTTTTACTGGATACCGTTATTACGGCCAGCAGCAATTAAATACTATGCTGTTAATACAAAGGCTGAAAAGATATGGGTTTTCACTGGAAGAAATCCGTAAACTCCTTGACTGTAACGATAAAAGAGCGCTCTTTTCTACACTTCAAAAACAAAAAGAACAATTGAAACAGCAGGTACAAAAGACAAATCAGATTATTCAAGAAATTTCTTCCCACCTGCAAAACTTTGAAAGGACTGGTGACATTATGAGCTATCAGAAGGGTTATGAAGTTGAGTTAAGACAGGTTCCCGCAAGGGCTGTGCTTACCTGTAGACAGAAAATGAGTGTGGACGAATTTGGTAAATATTACAGTTCCATATATGAAAGAGTTCCCAAAGAAAAAGTAACACCCAACGGCATCACAGGTGCAGTGTATTATGACGAGGAATTTAATCGTGATTGTTCAGACATTGAACTGATCGTCGGCATCCGAGAACAGGACAAAGCAGATAAAATTATGGACAGCGCTCTATGTGCTGTAACGCTCCATAAAGGAGGTTACTCTTCTCTGTCAGATGCATATGGGGCATTAGTGTCCTGGATTCAGCAGAATGGGTACGAAGAAAATGGTGCTCCTTATGATATCTATGTAAAAACTGGTTTTGACAATCTGCCTATGGAGGACTGGGAGACCGAAGTTTATTTTCCTGTGAAAAAAGCGTAAAAATAGTGAATTGTTAGAGCGAGTCTGAAAATAGCTTTCCGTCAGATGCACTTTCAGACTCACTCTAAAGCACAAACAGAATATCTTTCTGCCTGATAAATTTCTCATATTTACACACTGCCCAGATGAACAACTGTCATATCATGATTTACCGCTTTCAAAAACTTATCAAACACTTCCTGCGTGCGCAGCTTGAGACTGGAAGTGTTCACACAAGGATGACATCCTAAGTATTCGCCCTTAAGCACATCCTCATCCACCAACAGACGAACATTGCATTCCACATCATTCATCAGGCCCATAATACTGACAGCACCTGGTGTAATATCCAAAAATTTTTCCATAAATTCCGCGTCTGCAAAAGATAATCTCGCGCTGCCAATCTGTGACGACAATTCCTTTGTATGAAATGTTTTATCTCCTGGAATCAGCAACAAATAAAACTGTGTTTTCTGACGATTACATAAAAACAAATTTTTACAGATCGTTGCCCCAAGTGCATCGTCAATATCCTTGCACGCCTCCATCGTCATTGCTGCCTCATGATCTAACCGTTCATATTCCATGGATAATTGATCTAACAAATCATAAACTCTTTTTTCTTTTTCCAAACGCCCCTCCATATGTTCTGGGCGTCCTTTGTATAATATTAATTCCATATCTTATTCCACATTTCCTTCCTATCTATCACACATTTACCTGATTTAAAATTTTTATCATTAAGCTTCATGATGTGAATTTTTATTTCACAATATATGTCACAGGTGCAGAGATATCGATATTTGCATACATATCCTCAAATCCCGCATAACGTTCCAAACCTTTCTCTACATTAGCTTCCAACGCGCGAAAATGTTCCTCACGTTCTGCTTCTGTATCAAAATAAACTACATTCTTTGTACACAGCTTTTCCATTGATGCACTGTTTTTTTTCACAGATACACCATGAAAGTCTTCTTTTTCTACAAGTATAGCCGTCTCAACATTATCTGAATCAACTTTAACTAATTTACCATCTTCTTTATAAAAAATACCAGCATTGTTATCAATTTGCGGGATAAAATTCTGCTTGGAAATAGTTTCAATTTTACTGTCCTGCTCCACAGATTCCGCCTGCTGTGGCCGCGCATTCGCAGAAGTTGCAAATGCTGTGATAGATCCCACAAGAATCAACCCTGTCAAAGTAAGTGAAAATACTGTTGTTTTCTTAATCTTCATAGTCGCAATCATCCTTTCTTCCATAACATTTTTAGAAATTTGTTGATTCGTTCCTCTGTTTGTGCTTCATCTATAAGACTGTAGTAGTATCTACTACAAATACACTACCACAGTCTTATAACTTTGTCAATACTACTACAGTAGTATATCTAAAAAATTGCCCCTACATTAGAAAACGGAATGCCTACGGGTTCCCCCCACAAGCGGCAAACTTGACGCTTATCTTGCCGATATTGATAGGCAGGCGCAGGAACGCTTTGAACGGCTCATAGAGGGCATGAAGCAAGCACAGGGCATAGGAAACAACACTTAAAAGAAGAAAACGCCCTAGAATGGACAGGACAGCTCAGCAACATAAGAGCTTGTGGGAGGGAGATTGTGAACGAGGAAATTATTCAAATGTAAAAGACAAGAGTGGGGAAAACCTCACCCTTATTTTCATCAAACAATGCAATTTTAATGTCAAGATAACAGTATTGAAAATTTCTTTAAAGCCCTTTCATCATGCGTGTGGACATCAAGCAAGTCTCTCCGTTGGCAAAATGGATGATTCGATTTTTAGTGTCAGCTTCTATTATATTATTTTTGTTTACCAAAAATGCCCGATGACAACGCACAAAATTGCTATCCAATGCACCTGTTAGTTCTTTTAAGGTGCTGGGAAATTCAATCTGGCGGTCTTTTGCATG
>CAJTVT010000002.1:36380-118040 GCA_910580015.1 uncultured Lachnospiraceae bacterium | reverse complement strand
GGAAGGGTATGAGAATATTTTGGCTTATGGTATTTGTTTTTATCGGAAAGAGTGTTTGGTGAGAATGGCATATGTATAGAAAGTTTGTAAAACGTTTGCTGGATGTTACATTGGCATTAACAGCAGTTATAGTCTTAAGTCCTCTGTTTCTTATAATTGCGGTATTGGTGAAAATAAAATTAGGGAGTCCAGTGATTTTTAAGCAGAAAAGACCAGGAAAAGGTGAAAAAATATTTTGTATGTACAAATTTCGAACCATGACAGATCAAAAAGATGCAAAAGGAAATTTATTGTCCGATGAAGAAAGACTTACCTCATTTGGCAAAAAACTTAGAAGCACCAGTTTAGATGAATTACCAGAATTATTTAATATTGTGAAAGGAGATATGAGTATTGTGGGGCCAAGGCCCTTGTTAGTGGAATATTTGCCAGTTTATTCTGAGAGGGAAAGAAAAAGACATATGATTAGAGGGGGCCTAACAGGATTGGCACAGGTAAATGGGAGGAATTTTTTGCCTTGGCCTAAACGATTGGAGTTAGATGTTCAGTATGTAGAAAACGTGAGTTTTTTAATGGATTGTAAAATAATAAAAGAAACGATCTTTTCAATTATAAGACAAAAGGATATTGCTGTTGATACAGATAAAGTAGAAGGCAATTTAGCAGAACTTAGAAATGGTAAGGAAATTTAATATGGGTTACAAAGTATTTGATACAAGTCAATGTGAAGAATGGGATGCAATTGTTTGTTCATTTTCTACATATGATATTTATTATCTGAGTGGATATGTGAAAGCATTTGAGATAAATGGGGATGGCAAGGCATACTTGTTTTATTATATGGATGAAACAACAAAAGCTATTAATGTTTTTATGAAAAGAGATATTGCAACAATTCCATATCTAGGAGAAAGCGTCCAATCTAAAGAATATTTTGATATTGTTACACCATATGGTTATGGAGGATTTCTTGTTGAAGGAGATCATATCCATAAAGTATGCCAGGCATATGAAGAGTTTTGTATGGAATCTGGAATTATTGCAGAATTTGTCCGGTTTCATCCATTGTTGCAAAATTGGAGTGGACTAGAGGAATTCTATAAGGTACAATATTGTGGAAAAACAGTGCATATGGATATAAGCAATGAGGAAGCTATTTGGCATAATATTACGAGTAAAAATAGAAATATGATTCGTAAAGCTCAAAAAGCGGGGTTAAAAGCATATTGGGGAAGAGAGAATTCTTTGATTGAATCTTTTATGGAATTATATCATGAAACTATGAAAAGGGATCATGCATCTGATTATTATTATTTTAAACAAGAATTTTATGAAAGTATTCTTAATGATTTAAAATATCGTGCTATGTGGTTTTATACAAAACTGGATAATGAAATTGCGTCTATTTCTATTTTTTTGTACGCCAATAAAAGTATGCATTATCATTTGTCAGCTTCCAAAAAGGAGCTACAAAACCTTGCTCCTACAAATTTACTCCTTTATGAAGCAGCATTATGGGGATGTGAGAATGGATATGAAAAATTGCATTTAGGAGGTGGTGTTGGGGCACAGGAGGATAGTCTCTATCAATTTAAGAAAGCCTTCAACCGATATGAGGGAAGTAGTTTTTATGTGGGTAAACGTGTTTATAATCCGGAGGTGTATCGAAATTTAACGGAACTTAGGCAAAAAATGAAGGGTGTAGAGATGAATTATGAGTATTTTCCACAGTATAGAGGATAATTTATCTTAAGGGGCAGGAAAGATTTGCTACTTAATGTAAATGAGTTCTACAAGGTATTACGTTACTTTGCTGCTAGATCAAGATTCATGGCAGGTTTCATAGGTATTGAATATAAGATAGTTAGTTATAAAATGTAATTGATAGAAGGAGTAAGTTATGGTAAGTTCATGTTTATTTTGGATTTCTGCATTTGTAATAATATGGGCAATGGGCGGTTATTCTGCTTCCTTAAAAGTGTTGGGAAAGATCTATAAAAATCGAAAATTGAAAAAAAATAGATCTTACTTTCCCAAAGTATCTGTTTTAATTGTGGCCCACAATGAAGAAAACGTTATTTTAGATAAACTTAATAATGTTTTAGAACATGATTATCCTAAGGAATTGGTAGAATATATTATAGCGTCTGATTTTTGTACAGATAGGACAAATCAGATTGTAACTGAATTCATAGAAGAACACCCAGAAGAACGCATGATACTATACAAATCAAAAGAACATAAAGGTAAGACAAATGCTCAAAATGAAGCTCGAAAACTAGCTTCAGGAGAAATCTTGGTGATGACAGATGCAAATTCCATGTTTGATAAAGCGGCAATTTCTGAATTGGTGTCTTGTTTTACAGAGGAAGATGTTGCTTATGTCACTGGTAAGTTAGTTTACAAAAATGCAGACACAAATTCTACTGCATATTCTGAGTCCAGCTATTGGGAGAGGGATTTGGCTCAACGGGAAATTGAGAGTAATATCTGTACAATAACAGCAGGGAATGGTGCAATCTATGCTTGCAGGAATTCTTGTTATTATGATTTTGAACCGATAGAATGCCATGATTTAAGCATGCCATATTATTTTGCAAAGAATGGAATGCGGGCAATTTATAATCCAGATGCAGTTGCCTATGAGAAAGCTGGAGAAACTACAGAAGATGAGTACAAGAGGAAAGTAAGGATGAACCGAACCATTCTTCAGTCGGTGAGGGATGGCATAAAAGTTTTAGATGTAAGGAAATATGGGTGGTTTTCTTATTTTTATTTTGGACACAGAACCTGTCGTTATCTGTTATGGCTGGCCCATGCGGTTGTATTTATCATTTCGCTATGTAAAGCAAAAAAATCTTTGTTTTACAAAATATCATTGTATGGACAGAGTATATTTTATGTGGTGGCAATAGTCAACCATTTTGCTCAGAGAAGAAATAAATTTTTAAATATGATGACGTATTATAGTATGACAATCTTAGCACAGTGGAAAGGCGTTATCAATAGTCTTACAGGCCGATCGAAGCCTGTGTGGGAAAAGGCAAAGAGTACACGTTGAAGAGGAAACATTGATTATGGATAGAAATTCCTTCGTTTATAAAATCAGGCGGAAGTGCCAAGTTATGGCAACAAAGTTGTTTGGATATAAAAATATGAATCAGGTGTATTATAGGATTATTACACATAAATATTGCAATTTACACAGGCCTCAAACATTGAATGAAAAGATATGCTGGCTGAAATTATATCATTACCCTACAAATCCGTTAGTGATTCAGGCATCGGATAAATATAGGGTGCGAAGATATGTAAAGAAAAAGATAGGAAAGGAATATTTGGTTCCACTGATTGGGTATTGGGAGAACGCAAATGACATTAACTTTGAAACACTTCCACAAAAATTTATCTTAAAATGTAATCATGGATGTGCATATAATATTCCTGTTGACAACAAGAAAAAACTAGAGATTGATACTATAAAAAAGAGACTGAATCAATGGATGAGAGAAGATTTTAGTCTCTACAATTCAGAACCACAGTATCATGCTATAAAAAGAAAAATAATATGTGAGAAACATTTAGGAAATGATCTGGTTGATTACAAATTTTTTTGTATGAATGGAAAAGTTAGATTTTATTATGTTTCATCTGGACTTTTGGAGGATCGTACAGCGTACATGAGGCATTATTTAGCTGATGATACAGAGGCACCTTTTCAGAGGACGTGTTATAAATGTACATCATTTTCCTTAAGTGATAAATTAGACGAGATGAAAAGTCTTGCAGAGGAGTTGGCAAGCGATTTTCTTTTTGTCAGGGTGGATTTTTTCTTGGCACAGGATCAGATTTATTTTTCGGAATTAACATTTACGCCAGGTGGGGGGTACAATGTGTATGAGCCACAAAGGGAGTTTGATAAAATGGGGAGATATCTGAAGATTTAAGGAAATTATTCTGTTGATACCAAAGCAAAAGCATGAATTAAATTGGGAGAAGAGAATATGAAATTACAAGTGCTTGTTGCCACAATGCGCCAGAAGGATTTTTCACTTTTTAAAAAAATGAATATACAATGTGATGCAGTATTTGCAAACCAGGATTTCACAAATCAATTTGAGAGACAAGAAATCAAAGGCTGTAAGGCAGTGATGAGAACTACAGATACAAGGGGAGTGGGGAAGAATCGCAATATAGCTCTTTTGGATGCAGATGCTGATATCTTGCTTTTTTCTGATGACGATATGACGTATTGTGATGGGTATTGCAAAGAAGTATTGCGGGAATTTCAGCTAAGGCCAGATGCGGATGGAATTATTTTTAGTGTAGAGTTTACAAAAGATGGGCGAATTTATTATATTAAAAAAAATCAAAATAAACGACTGCATATATACAATGCACTTCAATATGGGACGGCAGCTCTAGCGGTGAAACGAGAAAGTGTTTTAAAATATAATCTTCACTTTTCAGAATTATTTGGTGGAGGGTGTATATATGGAAGTGGTGAAGATTCAATATTTATTTTAGATTTATTAAAGAATGGCTGTAATCTCTATACATCTGATGTAGTGATTGCAGAAATTGCGACCGATTCTTCCACATGGTTTCATGGATATAATAAGAAATATTTTTATGATAAGGGAGCACTTTTTCATTGTGCATTCCCAAAGATGAAACATTTGGTAAAATGGTATTTTCTGTTCCGATGCAGGAATATCAGTGAGATATCATTTCGCGAGATGTTAAAGCAGATGAATCGGGGAATGAAAGGGTTTGATGAATTGAAAGGATATGACGGGTGGTTTTAGGAGAATCCTTTTATGTATGTGTAAATACTAATTTCTTTATTTAATAAGTGTTGCGAGAATTCGATGGAAAGTATGAGGAAGAAATTGAGAGAAGCCCGCCGGAAGACGGGCATGACAGAAATCCCAGTGATTATGTCAAAAAAACCATTAAAGAAAGCACCTTATAAAGATGCAGACTGACTGCGAGCAACTTATTAACATTAATCCTGCGGAGATTTCTGCAGGATTTTGCTATGCGTGCTTTTATCCTTTACCAGGAACCAATGCGCCACCTAAGGCATCCTTGATTATTCTTTCCAAGTACTCCTTTTTAGACAAGTCCCCTAAATCGTGGAATACCGCACAGAATGCGACAAGCGCAGTCCGGACATATGCGCTGTGTTTCTCAAAAATGCTCCGGTCAATCGCAATCTCCTGTGCTTCAATGAACTGGCAGCAAAAAGTGATTGCCAGCCGCGTATTCCCTTCACGGAAACCATGCACTTTCCAAACCGCCGCCAAATCTTCAGAAAAATACTTAACCCTGTCGCCTAGACATAACTCTGCCCAAGAACGTGAAGTCATTTTTGTCAAAGCTTGGGATAAGTCATCCCTGATCCTGCCTTTATCAGAATATTCTATGGACAGTCCGCCTAATGCTGGTTCTTCTTTCTCTATGTTGATTGTGCGAACTTCCCCCGCCCATGCAAAGATATCCTGAAACATATACCTGTGCATATTGGCAATATGGGCAAAATCATAATCTCCCGCCAACGGGTTTTCTGCAAGCTCCCGGAGACGAAGTGAGACGTAATCTGCTTCTGCTTCGTTCAGCCTTTCCCTATCTTGAATCTCTAAAATATTCTTTAAGACATCCGTGCCAGGATATACATATGGATCAAGCATCTTCTTTCACCTTATACTTTTTATCTAAATATTTTTTTAGTTCTTCCGTAGTAGCCTGACCAGATTTCTCCAGCTCAATATATTTCTTAAAATCTTCCGTCGGCTCAAGCCCATCTACCTTAATCATACCAATCGCATAATCCCATGCTTTTTCTGCTGTCATAAGAATACCTCCAATCAAATTTTAAATTAGTAATAGTATACCATATTTCTCTGATGAATACTATCTCCGGCACAAATACTTACGGGTACATAGCGGACTCGTAAACTTCGTCCTTCTACCGATATAAGCGTGTAATATCATGGGACATAGCCACCAGAGTGTATCAATGGTGACGTGGACACACAAATACTCCGCTGCTCTGCATCTGGATATTTGATTTATGAAGCCGAGGCATTAAATTCGCTTTAGCAACGCCAAAACATCCCGAAATTCTGCTTTCCTATGATAAACAATAAGGTATAGAATATTTGGAAACAAAGCGCAAAGACACATTCTCAGTAGTAAAACTGTCCATACAGACTCCATGTCAATGAAGGATGCCAATAAAAAAGTAACAATGCAAATCACAAGGTTAACGATTGTATATTCCAATTGATATCTGAAATATTCTTTTCGTTTTTCTATTCCAAAATATGACCAAAAGGTAATCTGACTTCCCCACAAGTAATTTATAAAAAATATGGTTAGTATGGTTGCAGTTAATATGCCATAGATTCCCCATAAACGGCCAAATACGACATTTAGCAGGAAGTTTCCAATTGCTTCTACGACAGAACGATATCGATGTTCCCACCATAGTCCACGTGCTTCCGTGTAGATATAGCGAACATCGCCTAATTTTAGTAAATAAAAATAGATACAGAATAAAGTTACAGATTTCATATCTAACAACATGGACTCGCCCATCCACAACGTCATAAATGGCTGAAACAGACACAGCAGACAGATGGTACACCAGCCAGATAACCAAAGGTACATAAAATCCAGTTTTTTCATCTCGTCAAAGTTATCAGATTTATTTTTTATGGCAATATGATTTCCCACACCGCCGATAAAAGAACTATAGAACAATCCTAAAAAAGAGGAAATTGAAGCGGAAATGGTATAATAATTATTGTAGATCCCAGTTAAAGCTAATCCTAAAAAAGATGAAATACAGATACTGTCCAAGGAGTTCCTGGTAACAGTACACACCTTTTGAATAAATGCACCAGTGACCAACACTTTTATAGATGATAAGGTTTCTCTTGGCACAGTTCCATAACATCGATATTGAGGAAACAACTTTCTGACTACCAGGGCGATCCATAGATTATTTAAGATGGTAAAAAGCGGTTGTAATAGGATGCAAAGATAATAATCCCTGAATAACAGAATCACTATAATTTTTGCACAGTTTAAGGCCACAGAAATCACAGTATTAATCATGCTGTTTCGATCATTTCTTTGATATACTGTAATTAACGAGGATAAATAGGCGTACATGAAATAACTTATCACAGTATCAGCTAAAAAAATCAGATAGATTCCAGTTAAATTAATTTCCTTTGGATAGGGTCCATTTACGAAATAAGGAAGGAGTGGAATCATAGCTAAACCCAGAGCCAAAACGATTGTGCCAACTATGGCATAAATTTTCCGGTATAAATTCAGCAGTGCGCAGATTCTATATGTGTCATTTTCAGCGGCTGGCTGGTACATATGATAAACAATTGCGGAACTAAATCCTAATTCTGATAAGTTTAATACGGTTAATATGGATGAGAATAAGCTGTTTAACCCTAAATATTCACTGCTTAATTTTGTATTAATGACAGCTCTTACTATAAAAGGAAGAATCAGAATGATTCCCTTATTAATTGCTCCAAATATTAAATTTTTCTTTGCATTTCCAACTACATCTAACTTCATATCTTACTCCTCTGCACTAACCGATAATATGGGAAAGAATTTTATTGATAAATTGAAAAAGACGAGGGAACTTTCGATATAAGATCGTTAATGCTTGATAATTATGTGAGTGCAGGATGTGGTCTGTCTCGCTGTTCCTTCTTAACAAAATACATGGAGCAAACGCGCTTTTTGGGTTTTCCAAAATCTGATTGATTTCTTTATCAGATAAATGAGAGTTAAAAATATTGTAATTACTGAGTAAATAAGGGCTATTTTCAATAATATTAAAATAATGTATGATCACAGCGCGGCTGAGATATTGAATCGGACAGGGGGATGCAGAAATTTGAACATTGTAGATTGATTGTAAGGTTGAAATTACACCGTTTCTCCTTCGGTTTACATAATTAAGTGAAGGCTGATCTAAAACTTGACCCTTTGAACGGTTGACCTCCCAGCATTGAAACCAGTCGGAATAAAAAGAGTGACACAAATCCGTATCTTGGCACCAAATGACGCCACTGTTGTAATATTCATACTTTTTCTCATTAATAGGATATCCATAACTTCTGTTCATATCTTCAAGCTGTTTTCGGTCAATTCTGTCTTTGATTTTTATATTTAGATCATATGCGAGAGCCAGTTGTGAATCGGACAAGATTTCTGGAAGTTTGTCCGAAAAGACAGTATCTGTATCAACAAATAAAAAAGTTCCAGTTAGTAATTTTCTGGTCTTAAGTTTCAGATATCGAGATTTTTCTTTTTGGTTGTAGCAATCAGGAATCTCGACAGTTAGCATTTTGATAGATTCATCAGAGTTCAATTCTGTTCGATTTTGTTTTGTTAAAATAAGTTCAGTCGTTTTGTCCATTAAGACAGTAATTGGTTGGGTCGCTGAATATTTTCTTAAGGAACGGATGGAAATCAGAAGTTGGTGATAAAATAATAATTTTGGATTGTCCGTCAGTACATAACAAACAGTATACATTTTAATTCCTCCTTTATAAGGATCATAAGCCTTTTTATATTGGCTTTTATGTTGTATTTTAACATGTTTCTGCAATAATCAAATCCATGTTTTCGTATCTCTTTTCTAAGAGACTTTCTGTTCACGCCCTGTGGATGAAAGCGTGCGATGGTGTCAATGGAGAGACATACAATAGCATATCCCGCTTCACTGCGTAATTTAGGGCTTAAATCACAGTCTCTGATAACAGCATAGATGGCATTGATATATTTCAGTTGGCCATCTTTATCAAATAGCTGGTTGCAGTTATGGGTTGTACTGTTTTCGTTCATAACATAATGATAGAAAGCTTGATTTAGAATCAGGCAAGAGGCGTGCGGATTTTTTGAGAGAACATTCATAACAAAATGTGTATCTTCACAGTAAGACAGATTCACATCAAATCGGACATCTGTTGTCAGCTCTCTTCTGAAAAATTTGTTCCACACGCTTCCCAAGACACACGGTTCATTTAGTACGAATGGCATCAGCTCTGCAAAGTTACAGTATCGTTTTTTCTTCAGGCAAAAAGCCCTTTGAGAGTGCAAATCGTTGGAAACTTCATAGAATCCAGTCACAATCAGATCTAAGTTCCTTTGGCTGGCAAACAGATTCATCACTTGACACAATGCATTTGGTTCAAAATAATCATCTGCATCGCAAAATCCTATGATATCTCCAGAGGCATGAGCAAGTCCGGTATTTCTTGCGGCAGATACACCTTTTCCTGAGGTTTGCAGCAAGACGATCTCTGGGTATTTCAGACTTAATTCTTGACAGATTTTCAAAGAATCGTCTGTGGAATGGTCTTCCACCAGCAGGATTTCGTAATTTTTGTAATTTTGTTCTATAATACTTCTGATACAGCGGCTAATGAACTTTTCAGAATTATATACGGGAATGATGATGCTTAATTTCACAATGAGAGATTCTCCTGTATAAGTATAAAATGTGTTAAGTTGGTGCACAGATTACGGCTTCTTTATCCACTGCATCGTATCATGAATCGCAGAACGCAATCCCCGGCATCTGGAAGCAGCTTTAAATTTTGCCCAATAACCAGCAAGACGCATAGGCAGGAATCTCTGGTATTTTTTCTTGTATTCCAGAAAAATCTTATCCTCCAAAGACAGCCAAGAGCCGTCAAAATGATGAATGGCATATGTGTGGTTTGTCATATTTAAGATCCCCGTCTCAAAATCTTTGGGATAGAAATAATCTTTGGGAAACAGAGTGAGGCCATTTATCGTTTGTACTGTATCATTTAACTTTACTCCAAAATCCAGACAGGAGTTTGTAATCCGTGCAACAATAGTCGTCAGATCATAGGAACCATCTTTTTGAATAAAGTGTATCGTATCATATTGATGCAACAGTTCCTGAAAAAATGGATGCTTAGCATGGCAGGATAAAAGGCCCGCAGAAATTCGACAATTCGATTCAAATCCAGAAATAGCCTCATATTGTAGGATATCATCCAATGGCTTTAACAATTCCATATCTGTATCCATATAGATGCCACCATATGTGACAAGGGCATAAAGGCGGGCGACATCAGAAACAAATGCCCATTTTTGAGCTTGATATGCTTCCTTTACATAGTCACAGCAGTTGAGATCAAAGTTGGACTCGTCCCATCGGATGATCTCATATTCTGGGCAGTGTTCTTGCCAACTTGCAATGCATTTTTGCACTAAATCTGGAAGCGGAGCGCCACCAAACCAGCAGTAGTGGATTTTTTTCGGGATCATGGTTTTCTCCTGATTCATAAATTATTTCGATTGCCAGATAAAGCTATAAGGGACTTGTCCCTGACCGCCTCCCATGAGAGACATCAAGAACACATAACATAAAAGTAATCCCACAATTATTTTGTATTCATTTTTGTTTTTGGTTATTTTAACGATCATGCCAAAGTAAACACATTCAAATATATAGTACATCAAGCCAATACGATCCATATAGGAAAAGAAATAGCCAATGCCAGTGGCAGCTATGCCAATGAGATAGCTAAATCGGATCATTCCAAGTTCATAAACTGCAAGATTTCTCTCAGATTCCTCATAAATCGGACGGATGCGTTTTCTTAATCCGAAGGTGCTTAACAGAAACAGGCCCAGTTTTATCACAAGCATAATTCCCGGTTGGAACGAAGTGTTTTCGAAATATTCCTGGTATCTTCCAAGCATCATCAGAACAAAAACAAAACAAAAAGGAACTAAGACCAACATGCATATCATAAATTTCTTTTGCTTCTTGGTAAGAAGGTTCCACTGGAGAATTTCTATGAAAAAAAATCCGGTGCCAAGAAGAGAGGATTTATGAAAAATAAAAGCAATAGTAAGGTAAATCAAAAATATCAGATACCTTCGCTTGGTAAGGTATCTTGTGGCAAAAAATATAATTGCAACCGCGCACATTTGTCTCATGATATTGAATGAATAAAAATAAAAAGAAACATAATAAACGGCTGTCATCCAGGCAAATGAAGAAATTCGTCTGAAATCCCATAGCCTTAGGATGATAAATGTATTTGTAATTCCAGCAAAAACAAGAAGTAAAAAAGTGGGATGCTCTACGATTTTGTATAATATGGCGCATACCATTTTGAAACTTTCCTCCAGGCCGTAGGCATACTCCGAACGACCTTCTGCAATAAGCTGGAAGAATTCTACGTATCTTTCCGTATCCAACCCCACGGAATAGGAACGAAAGCCTGACACGAAGGTAAGGGCGAAAATAATTCCCCAAATATATATTTTTTTATTTTTCTTTGATGCAATTGCCGCAGTTCCAAAGCAAAAGATAAGAAGTATGATGTATACGAGATATGTTTCAAACATGGGAAAGTCCTTTCTTATATCTTTTGTTAATGGAGTAATACAACCTTGGGCTCACAACATATAGAGCAGCCTTCAGTCTGGTTCTAGGCAGTTTCGCATTTCTCAGAACAAAAGCTTTGTAAAGAAAGGCGTCTCCATATTGATAGAGCCGCCCTATCTGGAAGACATTCAGGCACATGCGTGAAAGTGAATCCAAAAGATATTTTCGAAGCTTTGGTTCGTTCAGTTTTTGATATAACGCTTCCAGTTCACAGCAGCTACCATATAGGTCAGATGCATTTTTACGCTGATCCTTGTTTGTTGTAATAGAACCATCTCGGATAACGTAATGGTAAAACATAATTCCGGTACATAGAACAGTGTTGGCTTTCAGAAATGCCCTGGGAGTGAACTGTTCATCTTCATGGAGAATTCCGAATTTAAATATAAGTGCATGTTCAAGCAGAAATTTCCTGCGATATATATTGAGCCACACTGCCATGGAAGCTTTTCCAGCTTGGTGTGCCATCAAAAGATATTCCGTTCCTGTGAATACCTGGCCTGTCTGTTGGATGTGGCTTAAATCCATGTTACGTCCTTCACAGACAGCGTCCGCTACCAGAATATCACAGTTTTGAGTGGTATATTTGGAAAGCTTTTCACAGGCATCTTGATTAATATAGTCGTCAGAGTCTACAAAAAGGATATATTTGCCTGTTGCCAGTTCCATTCCTTTATTCCGAGCGTCGGATAGTCCTCCATTTTCTTTGTGAATTACTCTAATTCGGTTGTCTGCCTTAGCATAATGGTCGCATAATTCGGAAGAGGAGTCTGTGCTTCCGTCATCAACCAGGATAATTTCAATATCTCTGTACGTCTGTTCACGTAAGCTGGTGATACATCTGTCCAGGCAGGAAGCAACGTTATATACTGGGACTATGATGGAAAATAGCATTTGGTTATTCTTTCCTCCTTAAGTTGTGGCATTCCTGTATTAAAATGATAATTCTATAAAGTATACCTTTTTGGAAATGCTTGATAATTAGCTCTCTTTGGACAATCTGCTAATTTTTCCTTGCAAAATTATGGGCATATGATAAAATATAGTTGATATTTTTGGGGAAATATAAAATCCAAAAAGGTATACTTTATTGGACAAGTTATTAATTTTGATATTTATAAATGACAGAATATTTAATGGGTAAAGGAGAAAAAGGATGATAAATGTAATCGGTCTTGGATATATTGGACTGCCGACAGCGCTGATGATGGCATCTCATGGATTAGAAGTGATAGGAACCGATTATAATGAGCAATTGGTCACTTCTTTAAAGGAAGGACATATAACATTTAAAGAAGATGGATTGGAGAATTTATTCCATGATGCTGTAAAGGCAGGAATTACATTTAGCACAGAGTATCAAGCTACAGATACTTATATTATTGCAGTCCCGACACCCTATGACAAATTTTCTAAAAAAGTGGATGCCAGTTATGTTGCTTCGGCAGTTCAATCAGTCCTTGAAGTATGTATAAGAGGTGCTGTTATCATTATTGAATCCACAATTTCTCCTGGTACAGTAGACAAGGTTCTTCGTCCACTGATGGAGGAAAACAAACTTGTAGTCGGTCAAGATATACATTTGGTGCATGCTCCAGAGCGAATTATCCCAGGAAATATGATTTATGAGTTGCAACATAATAATCGCACGGTTGGTGCAGACAGTGTTGACATTGGAGGAAAAGTAAAATCCTTATATTCCCATTTTTGCCAGGGACAAATCATGGTTACTGATATTCGAACGGCAGAGATGACAAAAGTTGTGGAAAATACCTTTCGTGCGGTAAATATTGCTTTTGCCAATGAATTGGCGAAGATTTGCCGGCATGATAATATGGATGTCTATGAGATAATTAAAATTTGCAATCTGCATCCACGTGTAAATATCCTTCAGCCAGGTCCTGGGGTTGGGGGGCATTGTATTTCTGTTGATCCATGGTTTTTGGTGGGAGATTATCCATCTCTGGCAAAGGTGATTGATGAGTCTATGACTACAAATGACGGAATGCCCGCTTTTGTTTTGAATCGGATTTATGAAATTATGAAAGAAAAAGGAATGACAGACACAGGTAAGGTAGGTTTATATGGATTGACCTATAAGGAAAATATTGATGATATGAGGGAATCTCCAACACTTCAACTTTTGGAAACCCAGCGCCATCACCTTGCAACAGAGCTGAAAGTATATGATCCGTTTATCCACAAAGATGTTGTTAAAAATCAGTATCATGATCTGGATAAGTTTCTCTCAGAGATTGATTTTATTGTTATTATGGTGAAACATAATGAGATAAAAGAAAATGTATTCAAATTGGAGGGGAAGGTTGTTTTAGACTGTCATAATTTTATTGAGCTGCCAGAGGTTTATCATATATAAATATAATGATAAGTTCTGGGAAGTCAGGAGAATGTTTTCATGAAAGTATTTTTTTGGATTTATAATGTGTTTCTTCTGCTGGTAATATCAGTAATATTTCAGAATTTTTCGATTACAGCGGTTGGAATGATTGGTATTCTCATTCTTTATTTTTGTTGTCGCGATTTGGAGAATGTGAAATATAAGGATTTGATAGCTGTCATTACCATTGCGATTCTGTTTATGTTACTTTTGTATATGGGTTTAATTGAAAAGTTTGGAGAACCATACTATGCCAGTGATGATGTGAGATATGAATATTATGGCAATTTGTTATTCCAGAAAAATATTTTTAAATTTAAGGATATCCCATATATTGAGGGGATGTTTTATGCCAAAGGTTATTTGATTATAATTGCTTGGATACACAAAATTGGTTCGTTTTTGGGGGAATATTCCACTATTTCGCCAAGGGTGTTAAATCTGTATCTATGGATTTCAGTTGCTGTGTTGATGTCAAAAAAGATGGGCGAAATTGTTGCAGACAAGAAGATAGTGAGAAAAACGTTTGCATTGTTGGCCTTATTTCCAAATGCATTATACATTGCATCCTTTGTTTACCGGGATGTGTTTATTATCTTTTTAATTGTGGTTAGTATATACAATTTTGAGAAGTTGACAGAGGGTTTTAAAAAGGGAATTTTTAATGGTATAACATTTGTCAGAATTCCAATCGTTTTATTTTGTCTCTATGGATTGTATTATTCCAGGCAGCAGATGTTGTATGTGGTTGCAATTATCTTTTTGCTTTCACTTTTCCAAGAGAAATTAAAGCCGCAGCGCAGTTCCAGGGTGATTGTGATAGTTGCAGCAACAATAGCAGGAGTGATTCTGCTTCAATTTACAGGTGGGATAGAACTTTTATCAGAAATGAATGAGGGCTATTCTTCCTATCTAAGTGATCAAGCAGGAGGTTTGTCAGGAATGATTTTTTCGAAATCATTGCTTCCTTTTGGAATTTTTCTGCGATTCGCCTATGGATTCGTTACACCGTTTCCAGCAGCATTGTTGTCACTGAATTATTTTGATGAGCCAATCTATAGTTTGGTTATTGCATCCACTTGCTTTGGGACAATTTTTCAAATATTTTTACTCCCTTATTTATATAAAGGTGTGAAAAGAATGGATTATCCAGCGATAAAGTTTCTTGGAATGTATGGGCCTATTATACTCACAACATTTACATTTCGTCATTTTATTATGGTATATCCCTTTGCAGCATGTATTCTGGCGCAGCAGATAGAGATTACTGGATACAGGACAAGAAAAAAATATGCTGTATATGTCCTGTTATTGATTGGCATTGCAGCGGCATTTTATGTCCTTTTAAAGCTTTTTTGATAAAGAAGTGCCGATTTAAAAATGTTATGGTATGGATTTTTATGGAATGGAGAGAGAAATGAATATACTACTTATCAGCCTGTCACCGATTGAAGCGAATACGTCATCCATGATTCGGACGCTGGCGCTGGCCAGAGGGTTGCAGGAGTCAGGTGCTAAGATAGACTGCATGGTGATTCCATATAATATTTTGCTAAGCCAGACGAAAGAAAATGAGTTTTTACAAAATATAAATGTAATTAGAACAGACTCAAATGCTGTGTATGACCGAGTGGCAGTGGATCAAGGCAATCAAAAAAATATAGGTAAGGTAATTTTGCGAAATATTTTCCGAAAAATATGGCATAGTACATTTGTCTATGACAACACATATATGATTGCAAAAAAGATAAGTATTCATAAACTGCCGGTCCGTCATTACGATATCGTAATTTCTTCTTCGGATCCCAAGAGCAGCCATATTGTGGTAAAGACCTTGAAACGGCAGGGACTGTCATATGGAAAATGGATTCAGTATTGGGGAGATCCCTTGGCCATAGACATTACACAAAAGACCATATGGCCAAAGTTTATTTTGAAGCATATAGAAAAGAAATTGCTGTGTGGGGCTGATAAAATTGTATACGTTTCTCCTTTTACTTTGAAGGAACAGCAGAGACTATTTCCAAAATACAAAGACAGAATGAAGTTTGTGCCGATTGCGTATATGGAGGAAGAAAATTTTCCCCAGACATCAAACGACAGATTTGTGATAGGTTATTATGGAGATTATACTAGTAAAGTGAGAAATCTGCTGCCTTTTTATGAGGCATGTAAAGCATTGGAGGAGAATGTGGATGTGGGAATTTATGGTGATTCGGATCTAAAATTATCATCTACAGAGCATATCCATGTATTTCCACGAGGCATGGTTGAAGAACATAAGAAAATAGCAGATCTTTGTGTATGTGTGATGAATACTTCTGGTACTCAGATTCCGGGTAAACTTTATCATTTGGCAGGTACAAATAAAAAGATTTTGGTTGTGCTAGATGGGGAAAATATGAATGAGATGGTTGAATATCTGAAAGGCTTTCATCGTTTTTATTTATGTAAAAATAATACAGTTAGTATCAAGCAAAAAATATTGGAGATCATGAAAGATCAGAGAGTTTTTCAACCGAAACGGGAATTGAAGTATGATTATATAGCGAAGGAATTAATTCGATGACATCTAAAATGGAAATGAGTGAAAAAGAAGTGCAGGTAAGTGTTATCTGCATATCTTACAATCATGAGAAATATATACGAGATACGTTGAATGGTATTTTTATACAGAAAACAAATTTTCGCTATGAGGTGATTGTCCATGATGATGCGTCAACGGATGAAACAGCAGCGATCATAATGGAATATGCTGCGCAATATCCTGATACCATCATACCAATTTGCCAAACTAAAAATCAGTATTCACAAGGCATTCCATTTTTGTTTGAATATATTTTGCCCAAAGTCAATGGTAAATATATTGCGTACTGTGAGGGGGATGATTATTGGACAGACCCATTAAAGTTGCAGAGGCAATATGATTTTTTAGAAAAAAATCCAAAATATGTCGCTTGTGGACACAATGTGATATTAGTAGAAGATGATAATCGTTTCATGACAAAAGATTCACCTCTGTATTCAAAATATTTTGAGACTTATACAGATATGATCGATCACGATTATACGTTAGAAGAATTAGGACGTCAGGCAATGTATGGGCAGACGTGTACCAGAATGTATCGAAATTTTTGGAATAACTTGCCCAAGGATTTTAAAAATCAATATATTTTAAGTAATGAGGCAAATGAGGATTTAAAATTGTCATTGTTGTGTTATTGTCTGGGAAAGGTTAGATGTATGTCTGGTAAATATGCACATCATAGAAAATCTGTTATAAATGACAGCTATACGGCTAGAATGAGAGGGAAGAATCAGTGCAGACAGATTTTGAAAGGGTGCTTACAGTTGGAGCAGTTGGCGGAATATTTTCATGTGTTTCCCGATTTTTCACCAGTGTATGCGGGAAATGTCAATGCTGCCTGGATCCAATGGTTCCAAAAACCATGCTTAAAAAATATAAAAATATTAATCTATACTTTATTCCATACGCCCAATAAAGTGAGAGTTGTTCAGTATGATTTAAAAATTTTGGTAAAAAAGCTGAATACTCTGTGGAGAGGAGCAGTGAATGGCAGAAAGTTTTAACAGAAAAAATATTTTCTCTGGGTTTGTTTGGCGTTTTGCAGAACGCAGTGGTGCTCAGGGAGTGGCTTTTTTTGTTTCGATTGTATTAGCACGCATTCTTGTTCCAGAGGATTACGGAACGATTGCGTTGATTGGAGTGTTTACAGCAATTCTCAATGTATTTGTGGATTGTGGCCTGGGTAATGCACTGATACAAAAGAGGGATGCAGATGATTGTGATTTTTCATCTGTGTTTTATTTTAATCTTTTTATGTGCTCTGTTTTGTACATGGTAATGTTTTTCTTTGCACCTTATATAGCAGTTTTTTATAATAAACCTGAATTAGTCTTAATTATTAGGGTACTTAGCTTGACGTTGATTATTTCCGGTCTGAAAAATGTTCAGCAGGCATATGTCAGTAGAAATATGATGTTTCGAAGATTTTTTTTTGCAACCCTTGGGGGCACCATAGGGGCAGCATTCGTAGGAATTATGATGGCTTTGTATGGATTTGGCGTGTGGGCTCTTGTTATCCAGCAGCTTTTTAATGTAACGGTCGATGCAATCATTTTGTGGTTTACTGTAAAGTGGAGGCCAAAGAAAATCTTTTCACTTGAGAGGTTGAAAGGATTGTTCTCTTTTGGCTGGAAATTACTGGTATCTTCTGTTTTAGATACATTTTACCGAGAATTGAGACAGTTAATAATAGGAAAGAAATATAGTTCACAAGATCTTGCCTATTATAATCAGGGACAAAAAATACCAAATTTAGTAGTCATGAATATCAATACATCCATAGACAGTGTTCTTTTGCCTGCAATGTCAAATGTGCAGGATGATGTTGTAAAAGTAGGAAGTATGACAAGGCGAGCCATAAAAATCAGTACATATATTATGGCGCCATGTATGATGGGAATTGCTTTTTTAGCACCATCTTTGGTGAGATTGATCTTAACAGATAAATGGCTCTCATGTGTGTCCTTTTTAAGAATATTTTGTATCACCTATATGTTTTATCCAGTTCATACTGCAAATTTAAATGCGATTCGGGCATTGGGGCGCAGCGATATTTTTTTAAAATTGGAAATTCAAAAAAAGGCGGTCGATTTGGTTTTGCTACTCTCTAGTATGTGGTTTGGTGTCATGGCTATGGCATACAGTCTGTTAATAAGCAGTGTGTTATGTCAGCTTATTAATTCTTGGCCCAACAAATCATTGTTGCATTATGGATATTTACAGCAAATCAAGGACATACTGCCAGCTATTTCCATAGCAATTTTGATGGGGTCCATGGTGTGGTGTATTTCACTATTTCATTTGCCAGATGTTATACAAGTATTGATTCAGGTGCCAGTCGGCGTTGCAATCTATATCCTTTTATCAAAATTATTTCATATTGAAGCATATGAGTATTTGAAAAACATTCTAAGACAGAGAATAGGGAAGCTGAAAGAACAGAAAAATGCATAAAAACGGTAGGTATTGTATATACCAAAAATTGTAGAAGGGAAAATATGATGATTCATATTAGTTAGAGGATGAAAAAAAAGCATATAAATATATTACTGACATCGTCAGGCAGGCGGGGGTATCTTGTCAATTATTTTAAGAAGGCATTGAATGGAAGAGGTCTTGTACATGCAGGAAACAGTGCTCCAGGTGCGCCTGCTTTTTATTATGCAGATAAAAGTGTTGTTACTCCGCTTATTTACGATGAGAATTATATTCCTTTTTTGCTTGATTATTGTAAAAAAAATGCAATAAAGGCAATTATTCCGCTGTTTGATATTGACTTAAAAATTTTATCCAAGAAAAAAGACCTATTTGCACATCATGGCATTGTTCTTATTGTATCAGAGGAGACGGTAATTAATATATGTAATGATAAATGGGAAACGTTTCAGTTTTGCAGCAGGAATGGTTTTTTATGCCCGAAGACATACCAATCCGAAAAAGAGGTGCTAGCAGAGATAGAGAGCAAAAGGATCAGTTTCCCAATTATTGTAAAGCCAAGATGGGGAATGGGATCCATTGCCGTTTATGAGGCTTGTAATGAAAAAGAATTATGGTTTTTCGCAGCAAAAACTAGGAAAGAAATTTTTGCTACTTATTTAAAATATGAATCAGCAGAAGATGTTGACGATTGTGTGATTTTTCAGGAAAAAATACAAGGAGAAGAGTATGGATTGGATGTGATCCACGATTTGTCTGGGAATCATGTAAATACTATTGTAAGAAAAAAGATTGCAATGCGCTCAGGAGAGACAGATAGTGCAATGGTAGTGAAACATCTGGAATTAGAACAGATTGGAACAAGACTTGGAAATGCATTGGGCCATATTGGAAATCTAGATATGGATGTATTCACTTCTGGCGACAGTATTTATGTATTAGATTTAAATGCGCGTTTTGGAGGTGGCTATCCTTTTAGCCATTGTGCAGGTGTGGATTTGCCAAAAGCTATCATTCACTGGGTGTTAGAGGAACCGATATCGGATGAATTAATAGTTAAGCATTATGACCATATCATGCAAAAAGACATTCAGATCATTGATATGTTGCTTGGACAGCACGGAGGATATTGATGTATGCAGGAAACACCATATTATTTAGTAAATTATAATCTATTTAAAGATAACTGTATCGATTTAATGCAGGCTTTTAAACGGCAATGGGGAGATAATCTTATTTTTGGTTATTCAGTGAAAACAAATTCGTACCAGGGGTTGCTGGAATATGCTTATCAAAAAATGGGATGGTATGGGGAAGTGGTGAGTCCAGATGAATATCACTATTGCATGGAAGCAAAAGTAGATCCATCAAAAATAATATTTAATGGTCCCTGCAAAGGAAGATTGCTCAGGTATGCATTTGAGAAAGGGGCATATATTAATTTAGACCATTTGGAGGAAGCAGAGGAATTATGCAAAAATGTAGATCTTAGGGGAATTGAAAGAGTTGGCCTGCGGGTTAATTTTGATTTAGAGAGTGTTTGTCCTGGAGAGACCACGGCAGGCAACAGTGTAAGTAGATTTGGAATTGATGGTGAATCGAGTGATTTTAGGTATGTGGTTGAATTGCTGAACCAATATGGCTTAAAAAAGATTGGATTGCACATGCATACAAGCACAAAGACCAGAAGTTTAGCAGTATTTCGGGCATTGGCAAACCAAGCAGTTGATTTGATTGAGAAGTATGAGATGGAAGTTCCCTATATAGACATTGGAGGAGGTTTTTTTGGAGGACAGATTGTGGCGGGAAAGCCTCTCATGAAAGAATATGCGAAGGAAATATGTGATATTTTAAAACGAAAAGTGAATCCTGGAACAACAACGCTGATTCTTGAGCCAGGAGCTTGTGTGTTGGCGACCTGTGTGTCCTATATCACAAAAGTAATCAATATTAGGAAAATTAGGAATGTGGATATTGTCACGTTGGACGGAACGTTACTGCATATAAATCCATTTATGCATCCAAGGAAACAGCCATTTGAAGTTACAAACATGGGAGATGAGAACAGAGAGGATGTGGAACGACAGATTTTATGTGGATGTACTTGTATGGAAAATGATCGCTTGGGAGAACTGGTTCATACGTCAGAGCTGAAGGTCGAGGATCTGTTGGAGTTTAAAAATGCTGGGGCTTATACCATGGCATTTAACAGCCATTTTATTATCGAACCGCCTAAGGTTAAAACAGTGGGAAACTGTGAGATGTATCGGGATTCGCTGTCTATATTTTGGGATGCAACAATGGGAAAAAATCAAAAAGAACGACGACATACACTTCTAGATACACTTAACAGACTGGGGAAAAGAATCGTGCCGCCATTGGATCATAGGGTAGACATAGAATTATACGCAGAAAAGATCATGAAATTTGGAAATGTGATGTATCTTACAGATCATGCTGGTATATATGGAATAGCAGCATTTTATGCAAATGATAAAGAAAGGAAAACAGCATATTTGACATTTCTTGCTGTTTCTGAATCAATAAATAGAAAAGGATATGGAGCGAAATTGTTAAAAGAAGTTGAAAAAGGGGCATATCATCTTGGTATGGATTTCATGAAACTGGAGGTTGATAATAACAACTATACAGCGATAGAATTTTATGGGAAAATGGGATTCCAGAAATCATCTTCTGCCTCAGGACATTCTGTTTATATGATAAAAAAACTGGAGGAAATGTGTTGATGAATCAAGTATTTGTTACCCGTTCATCCATGCCTGAACTAGAAGAATACATGGATGAAATCAGAGGGATGTGGGATAGTCATTGGCTTACAAATATGGGACCCAAACATGAGAAGCTTCAGGCTGAGCTATGCAAATATTTGGGGGTACAATATATTGAACTTATGGCAAACGGGCATATGGCATTGGAGATGACATTGCAGGCGATGAATCTTCAGGGGGAAGTGATAACCACACCATTTACATTTGCGTCCACAACCCATGCGATTGTCCGAAATGGACTGAAACCTGTATTTTGTGATATTGATCCGTTCACGTATACAATGGATACAGAAAAGTTAGAATGTTTGATTACCGATCGAACCTGTGCCATCATGCCAGTTCATGTTTATGGAAATATTTGTAAAGTAGAGGAAATTGAACGATTGGCACATAAATATGAACTGAAAGTGATTTATGACGCAGCGCATACATTTGGGGAGACTTACAAAGGGAAGGGACTCGGTACATTCGGGGATGCTTCTTGTTTTAGTTTTCACGCCACCAAAGTATTTCATACGATAGAAGGTGGAGCTGTGTGTTTTCAAGAGAAACGTTTGGGTGAAAAATTGTATGAACTTAAGAATTTTGGGATTCATGGGCCAGAGGAAGTTTCGGCAGTGGGCGCAAATGCGAAACTGAATGAATTTTGTGCGGCTATGGGTTTGTGTAATTTAAAGCATATTGAGGAGGAGATTGCAAAGCGCAGAATCATTGTGGAACATTATAGAAGTCGTTTGCAAGGTGTGGACGGCATACAGCTCAATATCGTTCAGCCAGAAGTGAAATCGAATTATTCTTATTTTCCGGTTGTGTTTGAAGAAAAATTGTTTGGAGCAACAAGAGCAGAAGTGTTTGACAAGTTAGCAGAACATGGAATTGGGGCAAGAAAATATTTTTATCCACTGACCAATACTTTCGCCGCATTTCATGGCCAGTTCGATGTAAT
Source organism: uncultured Lachnospiraceae bacterium (assembly GCA_910580015.1). GTDB lineage: Bacteria > Bacillota > Clostridia > Lachnospirales > Lachnospiraceae > Petralouisia. The sequence goes on along the minus strand of CAJTVT010000002.1, from coordinate 95,405 downwards.
GGAAACACCGATCGCTTTACATATCAGTAAACGGGTGTTGACGTTGCCCTTGTATGCGGATTTGCCGATGGAAGAGGTTGATCGTATCTGTGATGTGGTGCTTAGCTGTAAATATTGATGAAAACATGTTCAGGTATTATTTTGGAGATTTCATTGTCAGGGAAATATGTTCATGTAGTTATTGTATAGAATACGATGTTATTACAATTTAGTTGAAAAACACACAGTCAACGGCAGTTTTCCAAAGCTTTGCCTTGTCCACAAGCACCATGTCTGATATAATGCAAAGGTATAGCCATAGAAGTATAACGACAAAAGAAAGGCCAAGATGGAGGAATAATACATGATTCGGTTTTGTGACAGGGAAGTATATTGTTTCAAAGAAAAGGAATTGGATTACAATGTTCTTATCACCTTTTTAAATCAAAATCCTGATAAGATGGTGTGTATTTTAGATGAGGAAGAACGGTATATTGGCTACATTACATATAATATATTTGTTCAACAAGCGATGCGGGAGATTGGGCAGATAAATATGGATGTCACATTTTCAATGCTGGCTCAGGCATTGATGAATTCTATGAATCGAGATTATGCCATCCTAGGCGCAAAATTATGGGAGGAAGGACGAGAATATTTTAAACGTGTTCCATGGGGGCTGGGTGAGCCGATCGTTCTTCCAGTTGTGGATGAAGATCGTCATTTAATTTGTTTTGCGTGGCAGGATGATGAGGCAAATCGTGAATTAAGGATGCTGGATGAACTGATAGAATGTGAAAATGCATTGGGATTTCAGGATGTATATGCGGAATATGATTCTGTAACGGTTTATGGCTGCAATGAACTGGCATATTATTTTATCCTGTACTTAAAACAGGCAGGAATTGCCGTAAATGCGCTCGATCCCCTGTGGGAGAAGTGCAGTGCATGGAAGGAAATGAACGGCAGTGATGTGGAGGTGTTGGAATATAAGAACTATAGTGTGTATGCGGAGGGTATTGGGCAAAAACCAGAAAGTTTACGGCAGCGCTGTAGTGTTTCCGTAGAGTTTGAGTGCATTGATCAAATCTATGAGGCGAATATCTGTAAAGGGATCATAACAGATGCGAAGGGTGACTTCGAGGATTTACTAGAGATGTTGCAGAATAGGCCAATTGGCCTTCTTAATATGGATGAGGATTCCTTAGATGTATATGATGGTTTGCGGAAGATGGATCTGGATATTGTCTGTTTTGTGTCAGACAAGCCCGAAGAACAAGGAAAATTTTTGTTTGGAAAAGAAATTTTAAGTATGGCAGAGGCCATGGAACGTGAAGAACAAATTGTTTTTATAGAATCGGAGTCAAAATATAGCGCATGGGGATCTGGCCCAGTTGATTTTGACTTTTATTATTATGGTTTAAAAAGGAATGAAAGGCTGTTTTTGTGGAAAGATTATATGGAGCTTCCAGATAACGGCTTTTCTTATTTGTTGGAGGATGTGCTCAAAAAATCTGCCACGAAATTGGTGCTGGTTGGAGATTTCTGGTTTTGCCTCACGTTGAAGCGGATTTTGGAGAGAAAAAACGCCAGTCTGTCAGGCAGGATCGTGTATTGTGATATTTTAGGGGAATATGAGGAAGAATATTCACAAATCACACAGATCCATGAGGAAGAGATTCAAAAAGAAGATCTCTGTCTGATTTTGGTTCCTCCATATTATCATTGGAATCCGAAGCAGATTTATTATTGGCAGATTGACAAAAAGGTGAAGATTTTGGCGAAGATAAGGGAAAGAGGGATTTGCAATGTGATAAGTTATCCGATCTGTAATACAATGGTTCTGAAAGAGCTCTCCTTCTTTCAACAATCGGAACAGACGGATTTCAAGGTTGGGAAAATTGTAATTGGTGCCATTGCCCCTTATAGTGGTAATATTTTTATCAGAGGGCTTTTGGACAATCATCCAGATATTTTAATGTTGGAATATGGCCCTTTAAATAACAATTTGTTTTCTATTTGCGTTCGGCTTGCGTCAGAAAAGAGCGAAAATATCTTATCATTGTTGTGGAAATTTTATGATCTTGGATTTTGGACTGAACAGGGAGATCTATGGGAGGAAGCCCAGAAGATTGCATTTATCGGTTATATGGGAGAGATGTTGTTACTCAAAGAGCGGTTTACCTCTCAGGAATTGTTTGTGATGATTCATATTGCCCATGCGAAAATGTGGAATCGAGAAGTGAAAGATCTCTCAGCGATGACCATTTATTGGGAGCCCCACTGTGTATCTGTGAATCAATGTGAAGATTATGCAGTCTGGTTGAATTCAGTGGCGGAATCTGGATGTATTCTCAACCTGGTGCGAAGCTGTTACATCCGTTCAGGTTCGATGTTGAAAACATATGAAAAGGAACATACCCCATTTACAATGGGGATGCTTGCGACTGCGCTTGATCTTCCAGAAGAAGAAAAAAAGGAATATCCAAATTGGGAAAGATTCATTCTAAAGTTTGAAGATTTAAAACTTAAACCGAAAGAAACGCTTCAAATACTTTGTGAAAAATTTTCTATTTCATGGTCTGATACGCTGCTGAATACAACTTTACATGGAGAGCAGGATTATTATGGTGATATCACTGGATTTGATTTGGCTCCAGTATACCGTACCTATGAAACCTATTATTCTGTTTTTGATAGATTTCGGATCTCTTTGATTAACGGGCCGTTGCAAAAGAAATATGGTTATCCATATGTAAGCAGTTTGGATTTCAGCCGCAGGGAGCTTCAGGAGATGTTTTTAAAGGAATTTCGTTTTGAAGAAAAAATCAATTATTCCAGTGAAGAAGACAAGTTGGTAAGTAAAAAATGGGCACAAAATTGGATTGCAAAGTTGTTATGGATGACGCGAAGGATAGAAATTATGGAAAGAAACGCTCTTTTGGAGGGCAGATATGAAGCGTGAAGAAATAGTAAGACAGAGTATGCCATTGAGAAAAATAATGTTGGTTTTTGGCACAAGGCCCGAAGCGATAAAAATGTGCCCATTAGTTAAAGAATTGAAAGCGAGAAAAATGTTTCAGACAGTGGTATGTGTTACTGGACAACATCGGGAGATGCTAGAGCAGGTGTTAGAGGCATTTCATGTGGTGCCAGATTATAATTTATCTGTGATGAAGAAACAGCAAGATTTGTTTGACATCACAGTTGGTATATTGGGTAAAATGAAAGAGGTACTTCAAAAAGAAAGTCCAGATGTTGTTTTAGTTCATGGAGATACCTCAACGGCATTTGCAGCAGCTTTGGCTTGTTTTTATTTGCAGATTCCGGTGGGACACGTGGAGGCGGGACTTCGCACCTATGATATGCATAGTCCATATCCAGAAGAGTTTAACAGACAGGCAGTTTCCATTGTTACACAGTATCACTTTGCGCCAACTATGCAGGCAAGGGATAATCTTCTAAAAGAGGGCAAGGAGCCATCAAAAATCTGGGTGACTGGCAACACAGTGATAGATTCACTTAGGACAACTGTTCGGAAAGATTATGTACATCCAGAACTTGAATGGGCCAAAGGGAGTAAATTGATTTTCATCACAGCACATCGCAGAGAAAACCTGGGGCAGCCTATGTATCATATGTTTCGCGCAATTCGACGCGTGTTGGAGGAACATCCACAGGTTAAGGCTCTATATCCTATTCATATGAATCCGGCTGTTCGTGAGGCTGCAAAGAAGGAACTTGAGGATTGTGATAGAATGCATATCATAGAACCAATTAACGTGATTGAGTGTCATAATCTGATGGCAAGAGCCTATTTAATTTTGACAGATTCAGGAGGGATTCAGGAGGAAGCCCCCTCATTGGGGAAACCCGTTCTGGTAATGAGAAATACAACAGAACGGCCAGAAGGAATACAAGCTGGGACATTAAAATTAGCAGGAACAGAGGAACATACAATCTATCAAAATTTCAAGGAACTTCTGGAAAATAAGCAGGCTTATGATGCAATGGCAAAGGCGAATAATCCCTATGGCGATGGTCATGCTAGTAAGAGAATAGCAGACATTTTGGAACAAAGTGCGCAGAAAGAGTTTGATGGGAGGTCTTTATCATGAAGAGATACACTGTTGCAGTGGCGGGGACCGGATATGTCGGCTTATCGATCGCTGTTCTATTGGCACAGAATCACCAAGTATGGGCGGTGGATATTGTGCCAGAGAAAGTGGAGCTGATCAATCAGAGAAAATCTCCCATTCAGGATGAATATATAGAAAAATATTTTGCAGACCATACGTTGGATTTGAAAGCTACTTTGGATGCAAGGATGGCTTATGAGAATGCAGACTTTGTAGTAATTGCAGCTCCAACAAATTACGATTCCAGAAAAAATTTCTTCGATACTTCTGCGGTGGAATCGGTGATCAAGTCGGTACTTGAATGGAACCCAGATGCAATCCTTGTCGTTAAGTCCACGATTCCTGTAGGTTTTACTGCCTCGGTCCGGAAGAAGTATCAATGTAAAAATATTCTTTTTAGCCCAGAATTTTTGAGAGAGTCAAAAGCATTGTATGATAATCTTTATCCCTCCAGGATTATCGTAGGAACGGATATGAAGGATGAGCAGATGATTCAGGCAGCTCAAATCTTTGCAAAATTGTTGAAGGAGGGCGCTATAAAGGAAAATATTGACACGTTGATTATGGGGTTTACCGAAGCGGAAGCTGTTAAATTGTTTGCAAATACTTATCTAGCTCTCAGGGTGTCTTATTTCAATGAACTTGACACTTATGCTGTCATCAAAGGGCTAGATTCCCAGGCGATCATAGATGGTGTCTGTCTGGATCCTCGGATTGGAACGCATTATAACAATCCGTCCTTTGGCTATGGAGGATATTGTCTTCCCAAAGATACCAAACAGCTTTTGGCTAACTACGAAGATGTGCCCCAAAATATGATGAGCGCTATTGTGGAGTCAAACAGGACAAGAAAGGATTTTATTGCAGATTCTGTGCTTCGTATGGCAGGCTACTATGGTTACAGAGAGGATAATTTGTATGATAGTTCTCTGGAAAAAACAGTGGTGATCGGCGTATATCGACTGACCATGAAGTCAAATTCCGACAATTTTCGTCAATCTTCTGTGCAGGGAATCATGAAACGGGTGAAAGCGAAGGGAGCGGAAGTTATTATCTATGAACCAGCACTGCAGGATGGAGCAACATTTTTTGGAAGTAAGGTTGTAAATGACCTGGAAGAGTTTAAGCAACGGTCAACCGTGATCATTGCGAACCGTTATGACAGAGCATTAGAGGATTGCCAAGAGAAGGTATATACGAGAGATCTGTTCGGGCGGGATTAAAGTCTTAATCAAAATGCCACGCAAGTTTATCGCGGGGCATTTTACTTTTTCATTTATTTTTGGTACAATAGGAGCGTTAATGTACAGAGACGCCACATGAGTTAAATTTGTTATGGAGGAATTTTAAATGGAAACACAGGAAAGAACAGAACGTGAAATAGATCTAATAGAATTGTTTTGGAAAGTGCTGCTGGGATGGAGACAGATTATTTGCATTGGAATTCTCTTTGCGGTATTACTGACAGGAATGCGGTATTTGCTGGATGTCCGGTCTTATCATGCATCACAGAATGTGGATATTGAAAAAGAAAAAGAGAAATTAAAACAGGATGATTTGGAGGCGCTGAATCGTGCAGTGAATACACAGGTGCGTTTGGATGAGTTTGAAGCATATCGGGAAAATTCGCCGCTCTTGCAGTTGGATCCTTATGCCAAGCCTGTGCTGGAGATGCAATATTATGTAAAATCAGATTATATCATAAATTATACCAAGGATAGTAAACGGGATTATACACAGAGTCTTTCCTCTATGTACTATAATTATATCAATGGTGGAGAGATGGCGAAAAAGGTAGTGCAGGATGCTGGCTTATCCGTAAGCCAGTCTGAGTTCCGAGAGCTATTGTCAGTATCAAGAGAGGAAAACACCATCGTTATTTCTGTGGGATATGCAGACGCAGGGAAGCTAGAAACGATTGCTCAGACATTAAAGTCTGCGTTGCAACAGAAAAAGGAGGAGCTACAGGAGATAGGGCCTCATGATTTGGAACTCATGAATGAATCTCAGAATGTGGTGGTGGATTCTGCACTGGTAGAAAAGAAAAATACGGTTTTTAATAGTATTAATTCACTTACAAATATTATCAATAATTTAAAGAAAGACATGTCAGCACAACAGCTTCGTTTGTTTCAGTTGGAAATGAATGACAGACGGGGAGAGAGCGAGGAGATTAAGGAACCAAAAATTCGCATAAAATATATGATATTGGGGGCGTTTGTTGGGGCGTTTCTCACATGTGCCTGGATCGCCGGAAGCATGATTTTTACCAAAAAACTGCAAAGTGCAGAGGAAATTTATAGTATGTATAAAGTGCGGCTGATAGGAGAGATTACGTTATCTAATCAGAAAAAACGATTCCTATCTGTGATTGATAAACTGATCCTGAGTTTGAAAAACAAAGGAAAACGCAAGCTCACAGCAGACCAACAGATCAAAATGATTGCCACAAATACGGCGCTTTCCTGTAGAAATCAAGGAATTGACAGTATTTATCTTACTGGAAGTGCCTATGAGAAAGCCGATAAAGGACTTCTAGAACAATTAAAAACGGAACTTTTGGCACAGAATATTAAGGTAAAAGTTGGAGCAAATATATTATATGACGCAGACTCACTTAAGGAAGGGATCGAGACGGGCCATATTTTATTTGTGGAACAGAAGGGAATTTCCAGACATGAGGAGATTTTTCAAGAATTTAATTTGGTGAAGGAGCAGAAAAGCGATATATTGGGAGTGGTTGTGTTTGTCTAGAAGCTTGCAATCATGCATGTGATTTTCAAAGTTAGAGCGAAACGATAGAAACAATCTGGTAAATAGTTTGATTTTGTGCTATAATCTTTTACATTATGAAATATGGCAAGTATAAGCGGGAGACGAAAAAGATTGTACAGGTGGATCATGCGTTATGAAAAATGATAAGTATTAGGAAAGATCAATCAGGAGGAAACGCAAATGGCAAGAGATGCACAAAAAAGCCGCAGCAGCGGTAAGAAGAAAACCAGCAGAAAAAAGAGACAGGTGATAAAAATTGTTTTTATGGTAATCGTTGTTTTATTAGCAATACTCTTAATTCCTGTCGCATTTTCCTGGAGTAAATATGAAAAAATGGGAAAGACAGTCATTAAGGATAAAGATGTTAAGATTAATAAGCTGGAACCAGAGACAAAGAAGACTCTGGAAGGGTATGAAAATATTGCGGTGTTTGGATTGGACAACCGTTCCATGGGCAGCTATGAAAATGGAAACAGCGACACGATCATTGTGGTAAGTATCAATAAAGAAACTGGAGAAATCAAGATGGTTTCCGTGTATCGTGATACGTACCTGGATATTGACCAAAATAAATTCCGCAAGGCAAATGCCGCATATGCCAACGGAGGTCCGAAACAGGCCATTGAGATGTTAAATAAAAATCTGGATTTGGATATTACGGACTATGTAAGCGTGGATTTCAACGCATTGGTAGATGCGATTGATTTGTTGGGGGGAATTGAAATTGATACGTTATCACCAGAGGAAGCGGAGTGGCTGAATGGCTATCTTGTGGAGACAAATCGGGTAACAGGACATAATAGTGAAAATGTTTCATCTGGGCAGAATGTGCACTTGGATGGTGTGCAGGCGACCGCCTATGCAAGAATCCGTTATGTGGGACTTGATTATGCAAGAACAGAGCGACAGAGGAACGTGATCACCAAAATGTTTGAAAAAGCCCAACAGTGCGATCTGTTAACACTTAACAGCCTTATGGACAAATTATTGCCTCAGGTTTCCACCAGCTTAAGTCCCACAGAATTATTAAGTCTGGCCAGTGATGTGGGAAAATATCATATGGGAGAAAATACAGGATTTCCATTTGACAAGGAATCTCATGATGTGGGAAGCATGGGAGATATGGTAATACCAATCGATCTGGAAAGCAATGTGATCAAGCTTCATCAATTTTTGTATGCCAATGAGACATATACTCCATCCCAGACGGTGAAGGAGTTAAGTGAGACAATTCATACCAATACAGGTTATTAATGGAAGTAGGAGTGGTTCTGTAGGCAGGAGATGAAAGTTATGGAGAAAAGAAAGAGATTTATAAAATTATGTACCATAATGGTGGTATGGGTTTTATTTTTGGGAGTCAGTATGAAATCGGAAGCAGCAACCATTGGAACGGCCGGCGGGCTGAAGCAGACAGGAGCAGGTACAAATCGAGTTGACATCAGTTGGGATGCAGTGATAGGTAATCAAATTCAATATAAAATGGAATTGTGTGCTAATAAGAAGTTTGTCAGTGGAGTGAAGGATAATCTTGGCGCCAATAATATGGGGTCAACTGCACCCAATGGAAGTTTTTATGGACTGACTGCTGGAAAGAAATATTATGTCAGAGTGACACCATTTACCAATTCAGGTTATCCTGATTATCAATGTACCTGGGGCACCCCCTCCAAAGTGTTGGAGGTGGTGACAGCGCCCATTGGCAATAAGATCCAGAATTTGAGACAGACTGGTGCCACAGAGACTAGTGTTACTTTATCATGGAAAAAATATTCTGGAGCCAATGCATATCAATTGACTTATGGAAAAAAAGGAAGCGGAAATAATGGGAAACGTACCATTAATCTTGGAAATGTAAAATCTTGTACCATCAAAAAACTAAGTAAGAATACAAAATATGATTTTAAAATATGCCCCGTGAACAAGAGTGCCAGTGGATATCAGGCATTGAGTAATTTTAACACAGCGATTTCGGACTGCCCAGTACTCCCCACAAAGGTGAAGGAGGTCCGCGCATTTTTATGGAGCCCTACCTCTAACTACCTGGAGATACACTGGAAAAAATCTGAATGCGCGGATGGATACAAATATCAGATTTACACAGAGAATGGGAAAAAAGCCCTGATCAGTGGAAAGAAGAGTGGGGACTCAGACAATACATATTTTTCCAGTGAAAAGTTAAAAGGAAACCGGTTTCTAAAGTTAAGGGTACAAGGACTTGTTGAAATCAATGGAAGCGTGAAGCAAGGAACCTGGTCCGATTGGATTTATTTTTCTAGACAGCCTGATGTGGAATTGAAAAGTACAAAGAGCGGAATGAAGGTGACCTGGGACAAGGTCGATGGTGCAGACAATTATACGGTATATGTATCAAATAAACGAAAATCTGGTTATACCAAGGTGGCGAGCACAACCAAGACTTCAATGGTGGTAAAGAAGTGTGGAAGTTCTAACCTGAAGTCTGGGAAACAATACTATTTTATGGTAGCAGCCAATAAAAAAATTGGAAAAAAGACATTTCAGAGCACGCGAAATTATTGTTTTTGGCAAACATATCGAAAATAGAGTAGGAAATTAGTCATAGAGAGCGTGGTAAATTTTGGAAGTGTACGGTAAAAATAGCCGTACACTTTTTTAAACCCAGGAAATACAAGGCTTTCCGAAAGAATGTAAAAAATTTGTAAGATGTATTTTCCAAGGTTGTGAATCTGAAAAAATTGTGATACCATAGGAGACGGATTATGAAAAAGTATGTAGAAATGGAGTGTGAGAGATGAAAGTGTCTAAGAGATGGACGGCAATACTGTTGTCAGTGTGTATGATGATATCATCCATTGGGATTAATGTGCAGGCACAGAGTATTGCAGAAGAGGAACATCAGCTACAAAGAGAAGAGGAAGTTCAGGATGAAAGTACGCAAAAGGAGGAGACCGGGACAGAACAGAAACAGGAAGTACACGAAACAGAGCATACCAATCAGCAGGCGGTCCAGGTAGGAAAGCTGAACTTTATTATGCAGGAAAATTCTTATATTTCAATTCCAGGGGAACAAAATATTGCGGTAAGCCTGGGACAGGAGAATATGACAATAGAAGAAGCGCAACTCTGTTATCAAGATCAGAATGGACAGGAATTAACAACAGAGGCTTCAGCAATCGCAGATAACATGGCGAAATTTACGATGGCGTTTACCGAAGAGGCGCAGACAGGGATCTATGAACTTGTAAGCATTACATATCAGGCGAACGGCGAGACATATCAAATCCGTTTTGCAGAGCTTGATATGGAAGTAAAGTTTGGTGTAAATCAGGAAATTGACACAGAGCCAGACGAGATGCTCATTGGAGATGAAGTTCTCAAAGACGTGGAAGCCAATGTGGTGACATTGGATGAGAATGGAAGAACACTGTCAGAAAATTCACTTCAAGATGTGTTGGAAGAGGCGAAGGCAGAATCCAAGAATTCTGGAAGAGCAGCAAGTCCTTCAGCATCTGGCAGCAAGATTATTATGTTGGATCCAGGGCATGACAGTACCCATGCAGGTGCAAGAGGAAATGGCATCAAGGAAGAGGAAGCAGTTCTGAAGATTGCACAGTATTGTAAGGCAGAGCTTCAGAAATATGCAGGGGTCACCGTCTATATGACTAGAGATACCAATGCATGTCCAAATGGTGGTTATCTGGTTACCTCTTCTGACTGTAATGCAAAAAGGGTGGAGTTGGCCGTTAAGAAAAAAGCAAATGTGTATGTCAGTTTTCATTTAAATTCAAATGTCAGTTCCGTTCCGTCTGGGGTGGGCGTGTACTATCCCAATAGCAATTACCGGCCAAATATTGGTGCAGAAGGAAAGGGACTTGCCACAGAGATTTATAAGAAACTTAGCGCATTGGGACTTTCTACCTGGGCTGGAGGGATACTGATACGAAATTCTGAGGACAATACATTGTATCCAGACGGTTCCCTGGCAGATTATTTGGGGGTAATACGCAGAAGCAAAGAGGCAGGAATTCCGGCTGTTTTGATAGAACATGCATTTTTGAGCAATGCAGGGGATGCAAATAATTTCTTAAATTCAGATGCGAAGCTAAAGAATCTTGGAGTTGCCGATGCACAGGCAATTGTGGGATATTATGGTCTGGGACAGGGAGCAGGAAAGCCAGAGATTAAGTGGTTGCAGTCCAAGAACAGTAAGTGTCTGCGAGTAAAATGGGATCCAGTGTATGGTGCTGCTGGCTATCAGGTTTATCGGAGCACCGCTAAAGATGGCAAATTTACAAAGATGGCGCAGATAGAGAACAATGTGTATGATGATAAGAAAGCAAAACCAGGAATTACTTATTATTATAAAGTGCGCGCCGTATTATCGGATGGGTCGAAAACGAAATGTTCAAAGGTGCGTTCAGCTAGCATTCTGTCAAAGGCAGAACTTACAAATGTATCAGCGAAAAATGGGAAAATGAAAATCCAGTGGAAAGCAGTGGAGGGAGCGAAAGAATATGAACTGTTGCGCAGTGAGGCAGCAAATGGAACCTTTAGCAAAATTGCTGTGATCTCAGCAGGGGCAGACAGGACATATTATGACAAAAATATACAGAAACATAAGGATTACTTCTATAAAATTCGTGCAGTAGATGGGGCAGAAAAGAAGGGATATAGCAGTTATTCCAGTGTTGTTTCTGGCTGGGTGGTAAAAAAGACTGCTATGATAAGCGTCAGTTCCCAGGACAATACCTCATTGTTGATTCAGTGGAAAGAGGTTCCCAATGCGGACTCTTATAAAATCCAGAGAAGCACGAAGAAAAATGGGACTTATAAGGATCTTGCAGTGGTGAAAAATGGACAAACCTCCTATATTGATACGAATTTAAAAGAGAAAAAGACTTATTATTATAAAGTTCGTGTTTTCAATAATGTGAATGGGAAATCTGGTTACAGCCAGTATTGCAGCCCTATGGGAGGAAAGACGATAACTGGAACCACAATGACCTATGTGAAATCCAAGAGTACAGGAGCCATGGAGATAAAGTGGAAAAAAGATCCTTCCGTCTATGCGTATGGCATCAAACGCAGCACCAAGAAAAACGGCGTCTATACAAAGATTGCAGAAATCCGGGATTGCGATATTACAAAGTATGAGGATAAAAAGGTCTCTGGAGGAAAGCGTTATTATTATACCGTAGAATGTATTACAGACAAAAATGGCGTTCGAGGTTACAGCAGTGCATCCAGTCCGAAAAGTGCAGTGAATGTGCCGAAGGTAGAAATTAGTTTTATAGAGGCTGGGGCAAACGGTATCACATTGAATTGGGAAAAGGCAGCAGGGTCGAATTGTTACCAGGTAATGAGAAGTACAAAAAAGAGCAGTGGTTTTGCTGAGATCGCTTCCATAGAAAGCGCCGATGCTACGAGTTATACAGATACAGGTGTGACGGCTGGAACCACATATTATTACCGAATCCGTGCTGTCAACAAGGGGAAATACGTAGGATATGGAAGTTATGGCCCAGTGTCAGAAATAGAAGCCAGTGCAGTAAAGAGCAAAAAAAGATAATCAAATAGGGAAGGGAAGGAATCAATGAAATTAGGAAATAAAACCAGGATCGCGGCCTGGCTGCTTGCGGCAGCCGTTCTTGCGGCAGATATTTCTGGAAACAGCGTTCCAGTATATGCAGCGTCAGTTCTGACGGGAGATCAGGAAGAAAGCAGCATTACAAAGGAGAAAGATGAGAAATTAGAAACAGAAGAAACAGAGGACAGCAAAGATAGGAATCCTGTGCAAGAAGAACATTTGCCACAGGAGGAGAATTTTTCAGAAGATACGAACGCAGAAGAAAGGGATTTGCAGCGGGAAGACACTGTGCAGGAGGGTCAAGCGCCATCCAAGGAGGAATCACAGCAGGACAAAGAGCCCAAACAGGGACGTAATTTGGAAGAGGAAACCGTGCAAGAAGAGGAGCATAAGACTCAGGAAGATAACTATGAACGTCTTCAGGAACAGGCTTTTGGGGAAATGCTCCGAGAGTATGATATGTATGGTGTCTTGACCAATGCAGCGCAGATTTCTATTTTCCAAGATCCTTCCCAGGATGCACCTGTCACACATACACTTCCCAGTGGTTCCCAGGTGCGATTTTTAGGGGTAACTTTCCAGGAGGGAGAGGTATGGTTTCAGGTAGCCTATGGTGTGAAAGATGTGGAATATACAGGATTTGTTCCATCTGATTCTGTGGTAACAGGTGATCCCAGACTGGCACAGTGGAAAGAGGAATGTCAGAAGGCAGAAAAGGATCGGACAGCGGGTTTAAACAGTGTAAATCCAAAGGGAAGCACAGATTTATCTGCTTTTCCAGCAAGCTATCGTACTTTTATTGAGAAATTAATTCAGATCCATCCAAATTGGACCTTTGTACCAATGAACACAGGGTTGAGTTGGGCTGAGGTTGTAAAAAATGAGATGGTAAACTCCAGAAACCTTGTGGATATCAATCATCCGGTTACGTGGAAATCTACGGCGCCTGAGGATTATAATATGGCTACTGGGGAGTGGATTATTAAGAATGGGACGACCTGGGTGCAGGCGTCCGAATCAATTGTAAAATATTATCTGGATCCTCGAAATTTTATTAATGAGAATTCTGTGTTTCAGTTTGAGCAGTTGACCTATAACAGCGCCTGTCACACAGAGTCTGGTGTGGAAAAAATTTTAAGTGGCACCTTTATGGCAAATAAAAAACTGGAGGATGGTTCTGGCGGTGGGATTACTTACGCAAAAGCGTTTATGAAGATTGGAAAAGATCTGAAGGTTAGCCCTTATTTTTTGGCAAGCCGTGTTCGCCAGGAACAAGGAGTCAATGGAACTTCAAAATTGATTTCAGGAACTTATCCTGGGTTTGAGGGATATTATAATTACTTTAATATTTCTGCCACTGGGATCGGCGAGCAGGTGATTATCAGTGGTTTGACAGAGGCCAAAAATGCCGGATGGACGACCCGATATGCGGCCCTGTACGGCGGAGCAAAAAAGACAGCTGAAAATTATATTTCCAAAGGGCAAGATACGTTCTATCTGCAGAAATTCGATGTGGATGATTCCTATCATGGACTGTATTGGCATCAATACATGCAGAATCTTCTGGCGGCTGATAATGAGAGCAAAAATATTCGCAACAGTTATACATCCATGGGAGCGTTAGACAACAGTTTTGTATTTAAGGTACCTGTGTACAATGATATGCCTTCCTCACTTTGCCCTCTTCCAGGAGACACTTTAAGTAAACCGACCCTGAAGGCAACGAAAAAAGACTATTCCTATACCAAACTTTCCTGGGGAGAGGTTGGCGGTGCTCAAGGATATCAAGTGTACCGTAAGGAAGGAGCAGACGGAAAATATGAGAAGATTAAGACACTGAGAAGTTTGTCAGATACTTCTTATAAAGATAAAAAGATTACGCCAGGGAAGACTTATACGTATAAAGTTCGGGCATTTTTAAAATTAAACGCTGGAAATTTTTACTCCAAATGTTCCAGTGAAAAGACGGTGGATTATCAGATTTCTCCTGTTTCTTGGCAGAAATTTTCTTTGAAAAATTATGCGACAATCACGCTGGGTTGGACGAAAGCAGATGTGGACGGATATTTGATTTACCGGAAAACTGATTCTGGCAAATATACAAAAATTCAGAGTATAAGAGATATTGATACTTTAACATATCAGGACAAAACGGTGATTCCAGGACATACTTATTCTTATCGAATCCGCAGTTTTAAGAAGGTGGATGGCAAGAATTATTATTCCAGTTACACCAGTGTAAAGAAGAAAGAAATTAAGATGCAGGCGCCAGAATTAAGCAGTATCACCGTTTCTGGCACAACAAAAGCGAAGCTGACCTGGAAGAAGGATTCCAAGGCGACTGGTTGCTATGTATACCGCTCAAATACAATTACTGGCGGCTATAAAAAAGTGAAGACGATTAAGAGTAACAGTACCCTAAATTGGACGGACAGTGGTATTGCTTCAGGACAGACCTACTATTATAAGATACGTTCCTATGTGGAGACTTCCGAAGGAAAGAAAAACTCTGGTTATTCGAAGGCTATGATGGTGGAGACTAAGATTGATAAACCCACAGTTACCAATGTCACAGCATCCTACAACGGAGTGAAATTGACTTGGAAAAAGAGTGCAGACGCGTCTGGCTATCAAGTTTACCGCTCAGATTCCTACAATGGAAATTATAAATCTGTAAAAAAGGTCACGGAAAATTCTACCGTGGCCTTTATGGATAAAAATGTTACACTTGGAAAAACCTATTACTATAAGGTGAGGGCGTATAAAACAGTTGGGAAAAACACGAAATATTCTTCCTGGTCTGCGGTGACAAGCGCTCAGCCAGAATTGACTGGGACAAAATTTACGAAAATATCTCGTTCAACTACAGGGCAAGCGTCTCTCAAGTGGAACAAGGTATCGGATGCTCAGGGTTATAAGGTTTATCGGAAAACAGGCAAGAACGGAAAATATCAGATGATAAGCAATCTCTCTGGTGCAGGCACAGTAAGCTATACAGACAAAGGATTAGTGAAAGGCAATGTTTATTATTATAAAATCCGTACCTGGAGAAAGATAAATGGGAAAGTGTGCTATTCCGCATATTCGGACGAATGGTGTGTGGAGGCACAATAAAAAGGTAGAAAAAGAATGAAAATTACACCCTATCGAATCAAAAAAGGAATCTGTTATCTGAGACATTATGGACCCAGAGCATTTTGGAATCGTCTATTGGATAAGCTTGAGCCAGAGGAGGTGCCTTATGGTCCCTGGTTTGAGCAGCATAAGGCAGGCGTTCAGGACCTGAACGCGCAGTCAAAGCGGGAGAAAACCTTGTCCAATCGCCCATTGATCAGCATTGTGGTTCCTTGCTACTGTACACCAGAGCGATATTTGATGGAAATGCTAGATTCTGTCCGGCAGCAGTCTTACAGCCATTGGCAGCTTTGCCTGGCAGACGCTACACCCTCAAAGGTGGTCCAAAAGTTGGTGGAGGCATATTGCTCCAAATGGGAGGAATCCAGAATCAAATATTGCCATTTAGAAGAAAATCAAGGGATTGCGGCAAATACCAATGCAGGGATCGCTCTGGCAGAGGGTGAATGGATTGGTTTGTTGGATCATGATGATTTATTGGCGCCAGAGGCATTGTATGAGATCGTAGCGTTGCTAAATCGTAAGCCAGAGGTACAGGTAATTTATTCCGATGAGGATCAGGTGGAGGCGAGGCGAGGAGTGTTGGAACATACAAATCCCCATTTTAAGCCAGATTTTAGCCTGGATCTCCTGCGATCCAACAATTATATTACCCATTTTTTCTGTGTCAATCGCAGAGTTTTAGAACAGGTGGGAGGGCTTCAGACAGAATTTGACGGAGCACAGGATTATGATTTTATCCTGCGTTGTACGGAGGTGGCCACAGAGATTGGGCATGTGCCTAAAATATTGTACCATTGGAGAGTTCACAGTGGATCTACGTCGGACAATCCTATGAGTAAGCGGTACGCCTACGAAGCTGGGCAGCGGGCATTGGAAGAACACTTAAAGCGGGTTGGGCAGCCAGGAACTGTGAGCCAGTTGGTTCATTTTGGGTTCTATCGGGTAAAATATCCGGTGTCTGGAAATCCGCTGGTGTCCATTTTAATCCCCAATAAAGATCAATCTGATACGTTGCGCCGCTGTATTCAGTCTTTGGAACGAGCCTCCTGGAGTAATTATGAAGTAATCATTGTGGAAAATAACAGCAATGAACCAGAGACCTTTCAATATTATAAGGAACTTTGTCGAGAACAGCAAGAAGGGGCGATTTATGCGAGAGGAAATCTAGCAGGCGGGCAGCCAGTTATGGTTGTGGTCTGGGAAGACGGATTTAATTATTCTGCTATCAATAATTTTGGCGCGTCCTTTGCAAAGGGTGAATATTTGGTTCTGCTGAATAATGATATCGAAATACTTACTACAGACTGGCTGGAAGAACTGCTAGGAAACTGCCAGAGGCCAGAAGTCGGCATTGCAGGTGCAAGGCTTTATTACCCAGACAATACGGTTCAACATGCAGGGATTGTGATGGGGATTGATGGGATTGCGGCAAATATGTTTCCTGGGCTTCGTCGAGGCCAGGAAGGATATTTCCACAAAGCGGCGATCCAACTCAATTATAGTGCAGTCACTGCGGCATGCCTGATGGTGCCAACAGAGATCTATCAACAGGTGGGTGGGATGGAAGAAAAATTGGCAGTGGCATTTAATGATGTAGATTTTTGCCTGCGAGTGGGCAAAGAGGGGTATCTAGTCGTCTACGATCCTTTTGTGGAGGCGTATCACTACGAATCCAAATCCAGAGGGAAAGAAGACACGAAAGAGAAAGTTCGGCGTTTTGAACAAGAAATCGAGTTTATCCGCACTCGATGGATAGAGGTACTGAAAGAGGGGGATCCGTACTATAATCCCAATTTTTCTTTAAAAAGGTGCAATTATGCATTGAAACCCCAGAAATAGACAGAAAAAAGTCAGTTGAAATAACAGAGAATACAAGGATTCGAAGGAGCAGGTTCATTAGAACTTGCCCTTTTTTGGATTCAATGCTACAATAGAGATTACTCCGTCGGAGTAAGCAATGAAAAATATACAGAGTTGGATGTGAGAACAGACATATGATGAAAGTATTTATATGCCCCAAATGTGGAAGTATTACCACTGTGTCCAGAAGAAAAGAGGTTTTCTGTCATAAATGTGGAGGAACACAGATGATTCCTTCCAAACTTACCTTTGCAAAATATGTGGAGATGGATGAACAGCAGAGAAAGGATTATTCTGACAGTTGGCTTTACATACGAAACCATACTTCCAATGAATCTTAAACCATAATTTCGGGAACAATGATAAGGAACTTGCAGAAACGGTGTAAATTTATCAGAAGAATTAAGGAAAGTTTAATATTTTACCGTTGTTTCTATGAAAAAAGATATTGTAAGATAAGACTGCATTTTTAACCATTAGTTTTCGGGGAAGAATACTATGTATAAAAAACAGAAAAAGAGCTGGGTGAAGCACTTAGATTTTCTGATCCTGGATGTGCTTTGTCTGGAAGTTACATTTTATTTGTCCTGTCTGATCAGACTGGGCAGTCTTCGCGATGGATCTGGGATTAATGAATATTATAACCGATTGGCAATTGTGCTGCTGTTGACAGATGTCTGCGTGATTTTTATTTCGGAGGCTTATACAGGGATCCTACGGAGAAATAAAATACAAGAATTAAAGGCTGTAATTGTCCACTGTAGTACGATATTTGCAGCGATTACGGTGTATGTGTGGGCCACAAAACAGGCAGAAATTTATTCAAGACAGGTTATTTTGGTATTTTGGGGAGCTTCCATTGTGGTAGAATATTTTTCTAGATGTCTGTGGAAAATATACATTCGCCAGCGGATGATTCGGGGAGAACGGTTTACAAAGCTTGTTGTGGTAACAGAAGAACGCTATGCAAAAGAGTGTATTTCTGATTTCCAGCACAATCGATATAAGGAGTTTGAGGTGACCGGAGTGGTGATTGTGGATGTGGACCAGACCGGAGAGGAGATCTGCGGCGTGCCTGTGGTAGCTTCAGCGGACGGGTTTTTGGAGTACGTCCGGTGCAATGTGGTGGATGAGGTATTTATCAATGGAAATACCAGAGAGAGCAGTGAAGCGTTGGCAAATGAACTGTTGGAGTTGGGATTGACGGTGCATTTTAATCTGGTGCGGGAGTCTCGTCTCATGCCAAATAAATTGGTGGAGCACTGTGGAAAATATCTTGTTCTGACCACAAGTATGAAAATTGCCACCAACCGTCAGGTATTTATCAAGCGTTGTATGGATATTGTGGGCAGCCTAGTGGGACTGTTGCTTACAGGGATTGCTTTTATTGTCTTTGCACCAATTGTTAAGCTCCAGTCTCCGGGCCCAGTTTTCTATGCTCAGACCCGCATTGGGAAGAATGGGAGGCGTTTTACATTTTATAAGTTCCGCACGATGGTGGTGGGAGCCGATGATATGAAAAAGGAACTGATGGAGCAAAACGAGATGGATGGCCTGATGTTTAAGATGGAGGAGGATCCCAGAATATTCCCGATTGGGAAATTTATGAGAAAATACTCCATTGATGAACTACCGCAATTCTGGAATGTGCTAAAGGGCGATATGAGTTTGGTTGGGACAAGGCCCCCCACAGAGGATGAATTTGAACAATATGAGCTCCATCACAGGGCACGACTTGGGATTCGTCCAGGTTTAACGGGGATGTGGCAGGTTAGCGGCAGAAGTGATATTAAAGATTTTGAAGAAATTGTAGCACTCGATACTCAGTATATTTCCAATTGGTCTCTTTCTATGGATATTCGGATTTTATTTCGTACAGTATGGGTGGTGCTGACAGGAAAAGGTTCGTCATGACAGATATTTCGATTACGATTGTTGCGTATCATAATGAAGAAGATGTAAGAAACGCAGTAGATTCAATTGTGGAAAATACTGCTGCATCAATCTCAAAAATTATATATATTGTGGATAACAGCACAGAGGAAACGAAGCTGTCCTCCCTTGCAGAAAAATATCAAGATGTGGTTTATGTAACTCCAGGAAGGAACCTGGGCTTTGGCGGTGGTCATAATTACGTTTTGGATCAATTGGATTCCAGGTATCATGCCATTGTCAATCCTGATATTCTTCTTAAGGAGGACAGCTTTGCTATACTTTTGAGCTTTTTGCAGGAGACAAGTGCGGGCATGGCGGTTCCAAGAATTACAGATGAGGAG
The DNA here is from genome assembly GCA_910580015.1 of uncultured Lachnospiraceae bacterium. Lineage (GTDB taxonomy): Bacteria > Bacillota > Clostridia > Lachnospirales > Lachnospiraceae > Petralouisia. The sequence goes on along the minus strand of CAJTVT010000002.1, from coordinate 75,669 downwards.
GGCAGGCTTCAAGCTGTGTATCGCCGAGAACTGACCGTGGCAGATATGGGTATTCGCATGTTTTTATCTGGACATTTCAAGAAGCGTCAGCAGTATCATACCATGCAGGAAATGGATTATGGGAAACCTTTTTTAGTTCCTTTTGCGCAGGGCAGTTTTCTCGTGATCCGCACAGAGTTATTTCAAAAATTGAGGGGATTTGATCCTCGGTATTTTATGTATATGGAGGATGCAGATCTGTGTAGACGGGTGAATCAGGTAAGCAGCCTTTGGTACTGTCCAGATACTTTCGTGATTCACAGATGGGAACGTGGTTCCCACAAGGATAAAAAGCTTCTGAAACTGCATATCCAATCTATGTGGCGCTATTTTAGAAAGTGGGGGTGGAAGCTGTGGTAAATGAAACATGCACCATAAGAGTGTCGGTGGCAATGGTCACTTATAACGGCGCCTCCTATCTGAGACAACAGTTGGATTCTATTTTGCCGCAGCTTGGGGAACAGGATGAGCTGGTGATCTCTGATGACGGTTCTAAGGATGGCACCTGTTCTATCCTGCAAGAATATCAAGATAGGGAAGCGAAAATACGGATTTTGCAGGGGCCAAGACAGGGTGTGAAGAAAAATGTACAGCATGTGTTACAGAATGTCAGAGGGCGCTATATTTTTCTATCGGATCAAGATGATATCTGGCTTCCAGAAAAATTAAAGCGGGTACTTCAGGAATTTCAGAATCAGCAGGTATCTATCGTGATCCATGACGCACAGGTGTGCTCTGGGGAAGATTGCTCCACAACGCTCATGGGATCCTTTTTTGCGTTTCGGGGTGCAGGTGCAGGAGTATTAAAAAATATGATAAAAAATACTTACATTGGTTGTTGTATGGCGTTTCGAAGGGAACTTTTGGAAATAGTCTGTCCAATTCCGAATCAGATTGAAATGCATGATCAGTGGATTGGAATCCTGGGGGACTATTTTGTCGGAAAATCTTGTTTTCTAAAGGAGCCGTTGTTATTATACCGCAGGCATGAAGAAAATCAGTCTGCCATGACCCATTATGGGATAGGGAAAATGCTTCGAAACCGCCTGGTATTTTTTTTCTTTTTTTGGAAAAGAGTGTTTTGTATTTATAGAAAAAGAGTGTGCACTTTGTTTTGATTCCGCAAAAAGACAGTTGATAAATAACAAGAAATATTATAATATTAGTCATAAGTGTGTAATAAATGAAAAAGAAATGTAACAAAAACCGAAAGAAATGGGTAAGGTGAAGGTATGGCAAAGAGAAATGGTAGTCAAGGGAGAAGCAGGTCTAAGAAGAAAGCGATGAGAGCGAAACGCAGAAAGCGAAAGCTGATTTTGTTTTGTATGGAACTGCTGATTTTGGCAGGTGTTCTCGGCTGGCTTTGGGTCAATGCAAAGATGGACAAGATTACCACAGATGAGACTTTTCAGGCCAAAGATGTTGAGAATGAGGAATTGAGCAAAGAGACAAAGGATGTATTAGGAGAATACACGACCATTGCACTGTTTGGTCTGGATAATCGAGACAGCAGTTCTTTCAGCAGAGGAAATTCCGACGTGATTATGGTGGCAAGAATCGATAAAGAGACCAAGGAAGTCCGTCTCGTGTCTGTGTATCGTGATACATATTTGAAAATGGCGGATTTGGAAAAGACGGATGCATATAGTAAGGCAAATGCAGCGTATGCGATTGGAGGTGCACAACAGGCAGTGCGCATGTTGAATACCAATCTGGATTTGGACATTCAGGAATATGTGTCCTTTGACTTTGCAGCAGTGGCAGAAGCAGTGGATATTTTAGGCGGTGTAGAGATTGATGTTACAGAGGAGGAAAGTGTTCATCTGAACAATTATTGTATTGAGACTGCTGAAGTGACAGGCAAAAGCTACGATCCTCTTCCCGGAGCTGGAACTTATACGTTGAATGGGGTGCAGGCCGTTTCTTATGGAAGAATTCGTTACACAGCAGGAGACGATTTTAAGCGGACGGAACGTCAACGGCTGGTGGTGAATAAAATGGTAGAGAAAGCCCTTGCATCCGATCTTGGAACGATCAATAAGCTGATTGATACAGTTTTCCCCAAAATTCAGACCAGTCTTGGCAAGTCGGAGATCGCAGCAATGGCCGTTGATGCATTTCATTATAAGATGGGAGAAAATGCAGGATTTCCTTTTGACAGGGAAAATAAGGTTGTGAGTATCTCATATCAGCAGTCTGGTGCGGATTGTGTGGTGCCAGTAAATCTAGCAGCAAATGTGAAGCAGCTTCATGATTTTTTGTATGGAACCACAGATTATACTGTTACGGAGAGCGTTCAAGGGATCAGTGATGAGATTGTGTACCAGACAGGAGTAAACGAGGGTTAAAGCGAATAGCAGGAGGTTTTCATATGTGTGGAATTGTTGGTTATATTGGAGTGTCACAGGCAGCGCCTATTTTGCTGGATGGGCTGTCAAAGCTGGAATACCGGGGGTATGATTCGGCCGGGCTTGCGGTATATGACGGGGACAAAATTCAGTTGCAGAAGGCAACAGGACGTTTAAAGGTATTGAGTGAACTGACACACGATGGAGCTACCATGCCAGGGGTGGCTGGGATTGGTCATACTCGCTGGGCAACCCATGGCGCACCGTCCAATAGCAATGCGCATCCTCATTTTAACCGAGAAGAAACAATTGCGGTGGTACACAATGGAATTATTGAGAATTATCTAAAGCTGAAAAAGTATCTGGAAGGCAAAGGATATCAATTTACCTCCGATACAGATACCGAGGTAGTGGCCCATCTTTTGGACTATTATTATAAGGGAGATCCCATAGAGGCGATTACCAGGATGATGCACCGAGTGGAGGGTTCTTATGCCCTTGGTATTCTGTTTCAGGCACATCCAGGCTTGCTCTATGCGGTGCGCAAAGACAGCCCATTGATTGTGGGGCGCAGCAAAGATGGCAATCTTATTGCATCAGATGTGCCTGCTGTTTTGAAATACACTCGAAATGTGTATTTTATTGAAAATGAAGAAATCTCCATCTTATCAGGAGAGGATATTTGTTTTTATAATGTGGATGGAGAAGAGATTCAGAAGGAATCCACAGCGATTGACTGGGATATGAACGCAGCGGAAAAAGGCGGATATGAACATTTCATGTTAAAAGAAATGTATGAACAGCCTCAGACTGTGCGAGATACTTTAAATCCAAGAATTAAAGAGTACAATGTGGATATTGAAGAGCTTGGAATGACAGATGAGGAAATCCGAAGCATACAAAAGATTCATATTGTTGCCTGTGGTTCTGCATATCATGCAGGGTTTACTGCAAAATATGTGTTTGAGGGGATGGCACGTATTCCAGTGGATGTGGATTTGGCATCTGAATTTCGTTATCGCAATCCGATCTTGCAAGAACATGATTTGGTCATAATTATCAGCCAGTCAGGAGAGACGGCGGATTCTTTGGCAGCGCTTCGAGAGGCGAAAAATCGGGGTGTCCAGACACTGGGGATTGTCAATGTGGTGGGCAGCTCCATTGCAAGGGAGGCCGATCGGGTGATGTATACCTGGGCAGGGCCAGAGATCGCTGTGGCAACCACAAAGGCTTACAGCGCTCAGTTAATTGCGGAATATCTTCTTGCTATCAAATTTGCCCAGGTAAGAGGAGAACTTACCAAGGAGGAGACAACATCATACTTAAAAGATCTCCATAAGCTTCCAGAGCAGATCGAAATGCTTTTGAGCAATAAAGAAAAAATCCAGCATTTTGCCAACCGATACATTTCTGCCAAGGATGTATTTTTTGTGGGGCGGGGCATTGATTATGCAATTTCAATGGAAGGTTCCTTGAAATTGAAAGAAATTTCCTATATTCATTCGGAAGCATATGCGGCTGGGGAGCTCAAACACGGAACGATTTCTCTGATTGAGGAGGGAACTTTGGTGGCGGCAGTGTTGACCCAGGAAGCATTGTATAAGAAGACGATCAGCAATATTGTGGAGCTTACCAGTCGAGGAGCATTTGTGCTGGCGGTGACAAATACTGGCAATACGGAGATAGAGAAAGCAGCAGATTATGTCATCTATATTCCTCAGACAAATCGCTGGTTTACCAATTCATTAGCGATCATTCCATTACAGCTTTTCAGTTATTACGTATCTCTGGGAAAGGGGTGTGATGTGGATAAACCGCGGAATCTGGCAAAATCTGTGACGGTGGAGTAGAAATAGAGGAAGCTGTCGCACGAACATCAATTACAAGACATAGATTTGTTCAAAAGGTTTACATTGCAAAGTCATACAAATAAAATGCACAAGAATCATCTTGGAAGGCTAGACCAGAGTGATTCTTGTGCATTTTGTCTTTGCCGCATAAGCCACAAGACCTTTTGAGCAAGTGAATTTATTCGTGCGACTATTTTATAAATTTTGAATGTTCTGTAGGGCAAAAACACTTTTTTTTAAAATATTAGACACAAATTCATCACAAATATTCCGTAAACTGCTTAATAGAAACGAAGAAAAAACAAAAGGAACACAGGAAGGAGACTTTACTATGGAAAACAAATTCAACGAATATAATAATAATTTTGATAACAACAGCGATAACAGGATTCAGGAGAGTTCCCCCCATTATTCTGAAGGCACTGGGGGCAATGTTCAGAGAGTGTATACCACAGGAAATTATGACGCTACACAGGTTGAGACGCAAGCGCAGCAAGATAGCCAGGAGAAGTCTAGTCAGACAGCGGATTTGTCCCATAACAGTATTCCGGGATATACACAAAACCAGATGCACGATGGTGCACAGAGCAGTACAGAGCCATTCGGATATACTGGCATGCAGAACCCTACAGAACATTCTACGGATTTTATTGTTCAGGAAAATAGGGAACTGTCAAGCGGCGCAGAGCAGGAGAATTATAACAATCAGAGCCATACACAAAATCCGGCAAATGCGCAATATACACAGCAGCAAGTATCAAATGAGGAGACTGGATATGGACAGTATAAAGCGCAGGACAATACAGACAGGAAACCAAACTTTGATGCTCAGAGTGCTTCTACAAACAAAGCGAAGAAAAAAGCATCTGGAATGAAAAAACAGCATGGATTTGGTATGACAATGATAAAATGTGCTGCGATTGCTGTGGTGTTTGGGCTGGTGTCCAGCACAGTGTTTTATGGGACGGGTCTTGCATTTGAGTATACTATAGGGAGAACCCCCATGAGTGTGGGAAGTTCAACCAATGGGAACAAAGATAAAGTTACTGTGAATAATGGAAATCTGTCAGCCACAAATGTGAGCACAGCTACAACTGTGACAGATGTCTCAGATATTGTGGAAAATGTGATGCCATCTATTGTGTCGATTACCAATATGGGGCAGGCAATTGAATCCTCGGATTTCTTTGGACGTACTTTTGTGCAGGAAGTTCCCCCAAGCGCTGGCAGCGGCATTGTCATTGGGCAGACCGAGGAAGAAATTTATGTTGCCACGAATAATCACGTAGTGTCCAACTCGGAAAAGCTCACTGTAAATTTTGTGGACGATCAGCAAGTGACAGCAGAAATTAAAGGAACAGATCCCAGTACGGATCTTGCGGTATTGGCAGTGAAAGTAAAGGATATCCCAAGTGAAACCATGTCCAATATTAAAGTCGCAACACTGGGAAATTCCGATGATGTTAAGGTGGGACAATCTGTGGTGGCAATTGGAAATGCTCTGGGTTATGGTCAGGCGGTGACCACGGGAGTAGTCAGTGCCTTGGATCGAGAAGTGACACTGCAAGACGAGACGACTGGAGAGACAATCACAAATGATCTGCTCCAAACAGACGCTGCCATCAATCCAGGAAATAGCGGTGGTGCACTGCTGAATATGAATGGTGAAGTAATTGGTATCAACTCTGCAAAATATACAGATACTCAGGTGGAAGGTATGGGTTATGCCATTCCGATCTCAGCAGCAGAACCGATTATCAATGACCTGATTACCAGGGAAGTGGTGGATGAATCTCAATCTTCATTTTTGGGAGTTTCCGGACAGGATGTGACATCGGAGATTGGGGAAAGTTTCGGTATGCCAGAGGGCTTATATATTACCAGGGTAGTAGAAAATAGTGCAGCAGAACAGGCAGGAATCAAGAAAGGGGATGTACTCACAGAACTTGACGGAAGAGTCGTGAAATCCATGGAAGGACTGGAAGATATTATGCAGTATTATGCAGCAGGCACTGAGGTGGAGGTAACTCTTCAGGTGAACCAAAATGGGGAATGGGTAGAGCAGAAAACGACAGTCACACTTGGCAGGAAGAATAATTAATTTTTTCTTTTAAAATACCTTCGTATATGGTAGAATACAGATAAATTGAGACGCCAATCCGGGTAAAGTCTGGATTGGCGTTCTGTGTATATGGAGGGATTTTTTATGAGGAAAAAGAAAATCGTAATTGCCCTGGGACATGATGCTTTGGGAACTACTTTGCCCGAACAAAAGAACGCCACCCAAAAGACAGCAAAGGCAGTGGCTGATTTTATCAAAGACGATTATCAGGTGGTGATTTCCCATAGCAATGGTCCCCAGGTTGGGATGATCCATACGGCTATGTCAGAATTTTGCCGTATTTATCCAGAGTATACGGCCACACCCATGTCTGTCTGTTCTGCTATGAGTCAGGGATATATCGGTTATGATCTTCAGAATGCCATTCGGACAGAGCTGCTTAACCGAGGGATCTATAAGCCCGTTTCCACTATTTTGACACAGGTAACGGTGGATCCCTATGATGATGCTTTTTACAACCCAACAAAGGTGATTGGGCGTGTGATGACAGAAGAGGAAGCAGAAGCAGAAGAAAAAAAGGGCAACCATGTAAAAAAGACGAAAGTGGGCTGGCGCCGAATTTTGGCGGCTCCAAGTCCGGTAGATATTGTGGAAATTGATGCGGTCCGAGCGCTGCTGGATGCAGACCAGATTGTGATTGCTTGTGGTGGCGGCGGGATTCCAGTTCTGGCACAGGGCAATAAATTAAAAGGGGCCAGTGCGGTGATTGAGAAGGATTCTGCGGCGGGCAGGCTTGCAGAGCTGGTGGATGCGGATCGTTTTGTGATTCTAACCGGAGTGGAGAAGGTTTGTCTTAATTTTGGAAAGGAAAATGAACAGACGATAGAGGAGATGACAGTGTCTCAGGCAATCCAGTATATCGAGGAGGGACAGTTTGAGGAGGGGACAATGCTTCCCAAGATTCAGGCAGCCATTGAATTTATTGGAAATTCTGCGGTTCGCAGTGTGTTAATTACCAAATTGGATCCATCCAGAGAGGACAGTGTGGAAACCACAGGCACTGTGATTCATAAATAAGAATTAGAGTATAGGAGAATGTGCGATGAAAGACATGAGAAAAACCAAAATTATCTGTACCCTTGGACCATCGACTGACAAAGATGATGTTTTAAAGCAGTTGATGCTGGAAGGGATGAATGTTGCCAGATTTAATTTCTCCCATGGAACTCATGAAGAGCAGGGAGAGCGTTTGAGGCGAGTAAAGATGCTTCGGGAGGAAATAGATCTTCCCATAGCTACCCTGTTAGACACAAAGGGGCCAGAGATTCGTCTACGTGAACTGAAGAATGGAAAAGCGATGCTGAACGCAGGGCAGAAATTTATCCTTACTACAGAGGAAATCCTGGGGGATGAGAACAAGGTATCTATCACTTACAAGGATTTGGTGAAGGATGTGCAGGCAGGTTCACGGATTCTTATTGATGATGGATTGATTGAGCTGGGAGTGGAGGAAGTCACAGATACAGAGATTTTTTGCCATGTGGTCAATGGAGGAATGATCTCGAATAAGAAAGGGGTCAATGTGCCCAATGTGGATTTATCCATGCCATATATCAGTGACAAAGATTATGAAGATATTGTATTTGGAATAGAAAATGATTTTGATTTTGTAGCAGCGTCATTTGTGCGCACCGCAGACGATATCCTTCAGATACGGAAAATATTCGAGGAAAAAAATTGTCATAATATCAATATTATCGCTAAGATTGAGAATATGCAGGGTGTGAACAATATCGATGAGATCATTCGGGTTTCTGACGGAATTATGGTGGCGAGAGGAGACATGGGAGTAGAGATTCCTCTGGAGGATGTGCCTGTCATTCAGAAAATGATAATCAAGAAGGTGATCGAGGCTGGCAAGCAGGTAATTACAGCCACACAGATGTTGGATTCCATGATGAAAAATCCAAGGCCGACCAGAGCAGAATCAACCGACGTGGCAAATGCTATTTATGATGGGACAAGCGCCATTATGCTTTCCGGCGAGACTGCTGCTGGTATGTATCCAGTGGAAGCGCTTAAGACGATGGTCAAAATTGCCATTCGCACAGAGCAAGATATTAATTATACAGCACGGTTTAAAATGCGGGAAACGATGAGTAATCCAGATATTACCAATGCCATCTCTCATGCTACCTGCACCACAGCAATTGATTTGAATGCAGCAGCTATCATCACAGTGACAGAATCTGGGGAGACAGCCAGGATGATTTCGAAATATCGTCCAACCTGTAATATTATTGGAGGCAGTATGCATCAGAAAGTATGTCGTCAGCTAAATCTTTCTTGGGGCGTTACCCCCTTGGTGGTACAGCGGAAGGATGATGCAGACGAGTTGTTTGAACATGCGGTAAATGTTGCAGAAAAAGCTGGTCTTGTGTCTATGGGTGATATTACCGTAATCACAGCAGGAGTCCCATTGGGAGTTTCTGGTACAACGAATATCTTAAAAGTGCATGTTGCAGGCCATATTCTGGTTACTGGAAAGGGAATTAACGATAGAAAGGTTTCTGCAAATATCTGTGTCTGCAAAAATGCGGAGGAATTGAGACGGAATTTCAAGCAAGGGGATATTATTGTGGCAAAAGAAACCAGCAATGAGATGATGGAGCAGATCCGCAAAGCCTCTGGTCTGGTGATTGAAGAAGGCGGAGCCAATTCCCATGCAGTGATTGCAGGTCTGAGCCTGGATATTCCTGTTCTTACAGAGGCAGAACATGCCACAAGTATTTTGAAAACAGGTGCTTATGTGAATTTAGACAGTGAAAAAGGGATTGTAAGCTGCAATAGTTGACAAAGATTTCTAGAGTTGGAGTAGTAAAAATGAGAAAATACGGCAGAGTGTTAGCGGTACTATTCATTCTGGCATTCGTTTTGTGTGGATGCACAGGTAAGGATTCTCAGGTAAGACAGCAGGAATCTGTTACAAATGAAGAGCCAGAGATTGTAAAACAGGAAGAAACAAAAGGACAAGAGGGGAAAGAACAGGAGCCACAGCAGGAAAAGAAAGAAGATTCCGATCTGGGGCAAGAGAATTTACCAGACCCCGATGAAGAGTCTCCCAAAGAGCCCAAAGCTCCAAAAGAAGAGGAATCTCTGGTTCCTGTCCTAAATCCAGATACAGTGGTTTATGCCCAGGAGGAAGTAGTGACTACTTCTTCCGTAAATGTCCGTAAAGCTCCTTCCACAGACAGTGAGGTGATACAAACAGTACCCAAAAGAAGTGCATTTGTCAGAACCGCGGATGATGGAACTTGGAGTGCGGTGATTGTGGGAGAGGAGGAGTATTATATTTCTTCGGAGTTTCTGCAACTGGCATCTGAGGCGACAGATCATGGCTATTTGGTTGTCATTGATGCGGGACATCAGGCTCAAGGGAATCATGATCAGGAACCGATTGGTCCAGGCGCTTCTGAGACAAAGGCCAAGGTTGCCAGCGGGACATCTGGTTGTGTCACTGGACTGAATGAATACGAGCTAACTTTGCAGGTATCATTAAAACTTCAAGCAGAGCTAGAAGCAAGGGGTTATCAGGTCTTGATGGTGCGTACCAGCCATGATGTGAATATCAGCAACAGTGAGCGGGCAGCAGTCGCCAACAATGCGGGGGCAGATGCGTTTGTCCGTGTTCATGCAAATGGTTCCGATGACAGCGGGCAAAATGGAATACTTACGATCTGCCCAACATCAGCCAATCCTTATATGGGAAATCTCTACAGTGCATGTAGGAGTTTATCGGAATGTGTGTTGGATGGTGCAGTGAATGCTACTGGGGCCAATAAGCAATATATCTGGGAGACGGACGGTATGAGTGGGATCAATTGGTGTACGGTTCCAGTGACCATTGTGGAAATGGGTTTTATGACCAACCCCACAGAGGATGCAAATATGGCGGATAGCAGTTATCAGCAGAAGATGGCAACAGGGATTGCCGACGGGTTGGATGCCTATTTTGGCCTCTAATTGAAGGGGGAATACACTAGTGTGCTGACACATTTATAATTAGGCAAACCTACTTGCCTTTTCATCCATCTGCTGCGTTAGATTTTCTAGCTGTAGCCACCGCTACACCGTTGAAAATCTGCCTTGCAGAAGAATGAAAATTCTGCGTAGTTTCACCAAATATAAACGTGTCAATACACTAGTGTATTGACCTGTCCATATTTAGCCTAATTCAATTTTCTATAATCAGTAAAAATAGCTGAAAAATGAATAAATAGGTTTAACTAAATATAATACGGTCACTACACTAGTTTAGACGTCTTAGATTTTTGATCTTCATTTAAGAATGGATGGAAGAATTATTTTGCTGCCACACCGAAAAATACAGTAAAATTGGGAGGGGTGTGGCAGCATTTCTATGTTAGACTTTTATTTGCATATTTTTTTCTCTAATACTGCTATGGCATGTGCATGTTTTTTTAATAGGCGTTTCTGCCGTTCTCTTTCTTTTAACAGGTAAATGGCCAGGTTGCCGATGAATCTTATCAAATCTTCTGTCATAGCTTTGTTCTGTGGGGTCCATTTTTCAGCAGACTGGTACGAAAACGGAAATAGATTTTCTTTCATGTTGAGATATTCTTGTGCAATCTTACGGTTTCCTTCCTGATAGTGAGACAGGAATTTGCGCAATTCCTGCTTGGATAGCATGTTGCAGGCTGCTTCTGTGGAATGACTGGAATTCTGCGAAAGACAAATACGAAAAATTTTATTGCAGGATTCATCAATGCTGGGCAGGCCATTCAGGATTCGTTTGATTTCTGTATTATTTTTTGTCAGGCTTATATTTCGTACATTCTCATGGACATGAAATTTTTCAGAGTATTCCAGGCCAATCGCGTGTAAAAAATCTTCGTAGATCGTCTGTCCATATAGAAAATGATTTTTGTCAAAGCGTCGTACAATGATGGATTCTTTGCCAATGTAATCTGCAATTTTATTGAGCATCTCATAATAATTCAGAATAGATTGTGGTGGATGATTCATCAGTTCTTGCCATGTTGTGACATAATCAGGAGAAGCCAAACCGACAGCAGCTTTGATCCGTTGATTCCAGCGTGAATATAGAAACTCGTCCTGTCTGCGCAGATAGACGATTACTTTGAGAGAAAATATATTCTTATCCATTTCTTCTCGAAGTTTTTTCCAGATGCGCCCTTCGTGCCAAATTCCTCTTCGCCATAGACCTTCATCCGAAAGAATGACGTTGTCATACTGATTAAAAAGTTCATAGATTTGTTCAAAACAATGGGCAATGGTGTTATCTTTTTTTTCTAAAGTTTCTTTGCCGCTTTCACCGTGCCCTCCTCCGATCAGAAAGTGGCCGTTGCGACATCGACCAATGGATTTATATCGGATTCCAAAATTTGGATAGGTATATCCATAAGTGTTTAATACTTTTTCATTCTCTGCACAGAAGAATTGTAATGCAGTGGTTGCAGTTTTTGGGGTTCCAATGTGTAAATATAAGGTTTTCATCTTTTTCATCATAAGTCCTCTCTCCTTCTAATTGTTAATATTAGGAAAATAATTTGATGGAAGTATGAAATTTGGTATGGAGTCAAATAGAACAATCTCTTATTTTTACAGAAATTCTTAATCTTACGGAAATGTAAGATAATTGTAAGATAAACACAGGGCAGATTTAAGAAAAATAAGTTAATCTGTTATCATAAAACAAAAGAAAAAAGGATTAAGGAAATCTTAAGAATTTTTATGAAGAAAACGCAAGAATATTTTCGTTTAATCTAATAGGATAAAAAAACAGCGGGAGATAGTGAACATATGAGAGAAATTACTTTTACTGTTCCATGTTACAATTCTGAGGATTATATGGAACGGTGTATTGATACTTTACTGACAGCCGATGAGCAGGTGGAAATTATTATTGTGGATGATGGCTCCACAGATCGCACGGGAGAGATTGCCGATAATTATGCTAGGAATTATCCGGAAATTGTACAGGTTATCCATCAGGAAAATGGTGGACACGGAGCTGGGGTCAACGCAGGACTTGCACAGGCAACTGGAAAATATTTTAAAGTGGTAGATTCGGATGACTGGCTGGATCCAGCGGAATTGAAAAAACTGCTGAATAAATTGAAACAATGGGAAAAGAAAAACATTACGGTAGATCTGGTGATCTGTAATTATCTGTATGATCATTTCTATGAAAATAAAATCAAACGGATGGGATATAAAAATGTATTGCCGGAAAATCAGGTGTGTGGATGGGGGGATATCGGGCATTTCCGTCCATCTCAATATCTGGTTATGCATTCTTTGTTTTATCGGACAGAGGTGTTGAGAGAGTCTGGTGTTAAATTGCCAAGACATACCTTTTATGTGGATAATATCTTTGCAAATCAGCCGCTTCCCTTTGTGAAGAGTTTATGTTACCTGAATTTAGATCTGTACCACTATTTTCTTGGCAGGGAAGATCAGTCCGTGAACGAAAAGGTTCTGATGCAGCGGATTGATCAGCAGATACGAGTAACCAAACTGGTCTCTGTGTGCACAGATTTGGAGAAGCTAAGAATTAAGAATCCGAAGCTAGCAGATTATTTGACACGTAATATATCGATTATGATGGCGATATCTTCCATCCATTTATTACTGATTGGAACGCCGGAAGCGTGGAAAAAACGGGAAATGCTCTGGAATTATGTGAAAAACCATGACCGAAGGCTGTATCATACCTTGAAACGGAAAACGGTAAGCGGTTTTACGTATTTGCCTGGGCGTACTGGGGCAGCACTTACCATTGCAGGGTATAAAGCAGCGCGGAAGCTGTATCAGTTCAATTAAGAGGAACAGTTCAGTAAGAAAACATGGTCTGAGAGACAAAAGAGAGGTTGACAGAATGGAACAGATTTATTTTGCTTTAGTAGATACACCAGGGTTTTTTGCTTCGATTATCCGCCGGGTGACGGGTATCAATTATATTCATGTGGTTCTATCCATGGATGAGGAATTGCAAGAAGCGTACAGTGTGGGGCGACGCAATCCAGCGATTCCCATATTGGCAGGATTTGAGAAGGAAGATACCGAGAAGATTGAGCGGCAGTTTCCCACGGCCCGATATAAAATTGTAAGTCTGGACTGCACGCGCGAACAGAAAGCGCGGATTGCAAGACAGCTTCAGGAATGTTATGAAAAAAGATTTCAATATCATTATTGTGTCTTAGGACTTCCTATGATATTATTGAATATACCGTTTTATCAGAAAAATCATTATACCTGCTCTTCCTTTACGGCAAATCTTCTCAATGAGAATGGGATAGAGTTATTTGAAAAACATTTTTCACTGGTAACCCCCAGAGATTTTTATGAGCTGGAACAGACCCAGGTGATTTATGAGGGAACTTTACATAAATTTAATAGAATGAATGGCTGTTATCCAGCAGAGCGAATCGGTATGTTTCGTCAAATGTGGCGGAAGTTATCATATGCTATGAATGGAGTCTTTTTATGAATCGGAAAAACATTATCAGCGCCATTATTTTTATTCTTTTGGCGGCTTTGACCTTTAGTGCAATCTTCAAGGGGAATGATATGGGTGCAGTATTTGCCGCGATGAATAAACTGCATCCTATCTATTTGATTGCGGCAATGGCGACCGCATTTTTCTTTGTCTCAGCGGAGGGATTTATGATTTGTTATCTGCTTCGCTCTTTGAATTATAAGACAAGTGTAGCAGCCTGTGTCAAATATTCGTTTGTAGGTTTCTTTTTTTCTGGTATTACCCCTTCCGCCACTGGAGGTCAGCCCATGCAGCTTTATTATATGAATAAAGAGGGACACAAGGTTTCTGACAGTACCGTGGTATTGATGACAGTGGCTGTGATCTATAAGTTTGTCTTGGTTGTGATGGGAATTGGAATTTTGATTTTTTGCTATCAGCCCTTGGCACAATATTTACAGGGTTATCTCTATCTGTACTACCTGGGCTTATTCTTAAATACGGCGTTGGTAGTCGTACTATTGTTTATTATGATAAGTCCCAAATGTTTTAAAGGAATTGTAGTGGGAGGGGAGAAGCTCCTCAAAAAATTACGAATCCTGAAGCATTCTAAGCATAGAACAGAAAAGCTCATTGATATGGCGGACCAATATCATGAGGCGGTGCTGTTTTTCCTTAGAAATAAAGGGAAAATTGGTGCAGTGATCGCATTTACCGTGGTACAAAGATGCAGTGTGTTCTTTCTAACCTGGCTGATTTATCGAGGACTTTCTTTAGACGGTGTTTCCGCTTTTACTGTGATGAGTCTACAAGCGTCCATCTATATTGCAGTGGATATGCTGCCTCTTCCAGGGGCACAGGGAATCACGGAGTTGATGTATAAGACGGCGTATTCCCAGATTTTTCCAGGAGCCAGTCTGACAGCCTCCATGTGTATTACCCGTGGATTGAATTTTTACATGGTGCTGATTGTCAGCGCATTTGTCGCGTTGTGGTGCCATTTTCGCCTGAAACGGCGTACATAGAACGAAAAAGCATTTGGAAGAAAATTCCAGATGCTTTTTTTGAGACCATTTTCTGGGCTCAAACATCTAATTAGTGTAAATACAAAAAAGCTGGCCAGCAGAAAGGATAGATATGAAAAAAGAACAGTTAGGACAACTTATTATCGCATCTGAGGACACATTGTATCATGTAGCAAAAACATTGTTATATCGTGATGCGGATTGTGCAGACGCGATTCAGGAAACCATTGTAAAAGCATTTACAAACCTGCACACCCTGCGGCAGGATTCCTACGCAAAGACCTGGCTTGTACGGATATGCATCAATGAATGTTATGCTATCATGCGCAGGGAAAAACGGGTGAGATCACTGGAAGAATATCAATGCCAAGAGACAACCGTGGAGGGTGAGGATTATTCCGATCTATATGAGGCAATTAGGCATCTTCCACAGAAGGTTCGGATCTGTGTCACTCTCTATTATCTGGAAGGGTACAGCGTGAAGGAGACAGCAAAGTTGCTTGGTGTTACGGAAAGCGCAGTGAAAAATCGCCTTGCCAGGGCAAGGACCATGATGCGCAGTGAACTAGAACAGGCAATGACATAACAGAGGTTGCATTTCGTTGAGGTTGGATTTTATTCAGGAATGGAGGATAAATTATGAGATTAGAGAATATAAAATATGATTTTCCCAAAATGCCAGAGGAGATGAGAAGTATGATAGAAAGAGAAGTAGAAAAACAAGTAAAGACAGAGCAGCCAAAATTTGGAAGAAACAAGAGAACAGCGGGAAGAACCATTGCGGCGTCCCTTGCAGCAGTGTTGTTGTGTGGAACCACAGTATTTGCTGGGGTGGGAATTTACACGATGCAGCAGGAGAAGGTTGGCAAACATGGAGTAAATGTAAAGATTGAAAAGGACGAAACACAGGAACAGATAGAGACGACAGCGGTTGTGTCCATTCCCAATGTAAAAATGGAAGTTGGTTACATTCCAGAAGGTATGGTCAGGACCGAGCAGGGGAAATACAGTTATGAGAATGCACTTCAAAAAGGCGGCGTTTCTATGACATTTTTCCGTATGGATACAGGGGATGATAAATTTTCGCTTCAGCATGAGGATGTTCTCTTAAGCGAGGAGTTTTCCGCAGGTGGACATGAGGGAGTTTATCTGGAATATCCCAAGCTTTCGGAGGATGAAATTACATTTAATCAGCGGATTTATCTGGCATTTACAGATGTACATTATGTGATGGAGATGTATGTAGCGTCAGATGTAACCAAAGAAGAAGCGCTGAAAATTGCAGAAAATGTCAAACTGATACCTACGGAAGATACGAAAGATGAAGAGTTTGTAGTTGCCGAGAATTGGAGTGAATACCAGGAGAGCCTGAATGCATCCTTAGTGGAAGATGGATATGTGGTAAAGACTTCTGCGACGAAAGAGGAGATGAAAAATACCCATAAGATCGGCGACAGCTTTGCCTTGGATAATCAGGGACTTACCGCGAAGGTTGCGGATGTGAAGGTACTGGATGACTTTAGCGCGTTAGATGCATCCTTCGTAGATGAGGACTTGAATCATGAGTTGGATGAGAATGGAAAGCTGCGTCCGGCGGTGATCCAATATCTCAAAGATGGAGACCTGGATTCTTTGAGTCAGGAAGTGAAGTCTAGAGAAGCAGCTCAGAAGCTGGTATATGCCACTGTGGAATACACGAATACAAGTACAGAAGAGATGTCAGATGTGTTGTTTTTTGGTGAGATGATTCCGATGAGTGAAGCAGATGGACAGATGCAAATCCAGTTGGAGGAAAAGCCAGCAGAAGGAGACGAGTGGGAGCATGCAGTCAACCACGGTTTATCCCATAGCTGGGAAATGCTGTACTACGATGTTCATGGAGGCGAGCGTGGAAATAACTATATTCCAAGCATCCAGCCAGGAGAAACAGTTACCGTGCATATGGCATGGGTTGTAAAAGAAGAAGATCTTGGAAAACTTTATTTAAGCTTGAATACCAGCGGTGGTACCGAGTTCAGTGATGATGCATTGAAAATTGGGTATGTGGATATCAAATAGTAGTAATATGGCAGGGCGTAAGAACCATATGGTTTTTACGCCCTAATTTTATGTATTAGAGAGGAACAGAATGTGTGATGATATATTTAGAAATAAATATTTTAGAAATTAAAACCTTTTCTACTAATGGGACGTTATATATATGACGATAATTTTCAGCGGGGAAAGGGCATATCCCAGCATGAAAATTTGTATTTGAAACGGGGAAGCACAGGAGGCGTAGTAGATGAAAAAACCCTTGGATGACAAAGAGATGATCCGTGAGATCCATAGAGGGAAAAAAGAATATCTAAATACCATCGCAGAGAAATATTATGATGATGTTTACCGTTTCTGCTGTTATCAGGTGGGCAGTCGGCAAGAGGCATGGGATCTGGCGCAGGAGACATTTCTTCATTTTATTCGTTACGTCGATCAGTATCATTATAAGAATTTAAAAGGATATCTTTTGACAATCGCAAGAAATGTATGCATCGACTATTTTCGGAAAAATCAACGTAAAAATCAACAGGAAATAGAATTGACCTCTTTTCCAGAAGAGTCCAAGCCACAACTTCTGAGCTTTCGGACCAGCCAAGAGGAATTGATTATCAGTGTGGAGGAACTAAGTCGACAACTGCCACCTATGCAGCGGGAAGCGGTGATTTTATATTATGGCTATGGTTTTAAATATCGGGAGATTGCTCATATGACTGGAACCGGAATTGCAACAGCGAAATCCAGAGTTCGGCAGGCAACTCAAAAGCTGAAAAAGATAGTAATAAAGGAGGAATTTTGTGAAGAAGAAAGGAATTCAATTGGAACAAGTTCAGATAGATCCGACGCAAAAAGAAATTGCACTTAGGCAGCTTGCGGATGTCGTGGAAGAAAAAGAGATTCGCTACTATCCATCTGTGATGCGTGTGATACTTGGACAGATGAAATATCTCTCGCTCTCTGCGCTTGGAGGGCAATTGGCCTGTTTATTGTTGATTTTTGGCGTCTGTGCATATTTGGAAGGCAGTCAGGCGAAAATGATGGTTTGGTTGGGAACAGGTTCCGTGTTTGCCTCCTGTTTGGGCGTATTTTTGATGGTGGAATTGTGTCGCAGCACGTCTCATCATATGTTGGAACTGGAACAGAGCTGCTATTTAAACATAAAACAGCTCTGGTGCGTAAAGTTGTTGATTTTTGGATGTCTGGACGTAGTCCTTTTAACAGTCTTAATTGGAGGGATCTCAAGGAACGTATCGTGTGGACTCTTTCCAGTGGCATTGTATCTGCTGGTGCCTTTTGTCGTCTCCAGTGGGCTGCAACTTTTGATCTTTACTGCGTTTCGTAGAGGAAAACGGGAGTATCTGCAAATGAGTGTGGCCATTTTTGTCAGTTTTCTTTTCTTGCTGCCGTTGGATATGCCGAAACTTTATACCTTTGCTTGCCTGGGCTTTTGGGGAGTGGCACTGCTTTTGGGGATAGGGCTTTTGGCAGTGGAGATTGTCTTGCTGTATCGTATGATTTCCACAGGAGAAGAATTGTGTTTGATAGAATTATGATATACGAAGTGAAAAGAAAAAAATTTATGGGAGATCCGAAAGGAGCGAGAGGATGCCGCAATTACGATTGGAAAATATCAAAAAATGTTATAAGGGAGTGCCAGTGGTAAAGGAGCTGGAATACACATTCCATCAGGGAGTTTATGGATTGCTTGGAGCGAATGGAGCTGGAAAGACCACATTGATTCGTATGCTGGTGGGGGTGCTGCGTCCTGATTCCGGCAGAATTATGTGCGGGCAGCAGGAAATTTTCCGTATGGGTGGCGAGTATCGGAGAATGCTGGGATATCTGCCGCAGGAATTTGGGTACTATCCCCATTTTACGGTGCTTCGTTATATGAGATATCTGGCAGAATTGAAAGCAGTGCCTCCAGAACTTGCGGAGGAACGGATAGAAGAGCTTTTGGTGCAGGTGGGGCTGATACAGGTAAAAAAAGAACGGATGAAAAATCTGTCTGGTGGAATGCTGCGTCGGGTGGGAATTGCGCAAGCATTGTTGAATGATCCAGAAATCTTGGTGATGGATGAGCCCACTGCTGGATTGGATCCCAAAGAGCGTATCCGATTTCGGAATTTTATCAGTGCACTTGGAAGGGAACGCATTGTTGTCATATCTTCTCATATTGTGTCAGATATAGAGTATATTGCAGATGAAATTCTGTTAATAAAATCTGGAAAACAGGTGGGAAGCGGGACGGTTCATCAACTCTGTGAACGGGTCAATGGGAAAGTCTGGGAAAGTGTGGAGACGCCAGAATCTGCGGAACAGTTAAATCTCCAGTTTGTAGTTAGCAGCATGAAAAATATGGGAGAAAACAAAGTCTGTGTAAGGATGATCTCAGAAGAACGGCCTACAGAAAGTGCTGTATTGGCAGAACCTGGATTGGAAGATGTTTTTTTATTTTGCATGGCCCCAGAAGAGATATAACAGGGGAGCAGATTAGGAGGCGTGTGGTATGCGGTTATGGAAAATGGAGATGAGGAGGATTCTAGGCCGTCCAATATTAAATGTAGGTCTGTGTCTGTTGCTGGCATTTTTGGTATTTGCCTTTTGGTTCGACGCCTCAGGGAGCAGAGCGGAAATTGATGGAACGGTCTATCGAGGGATTGATGCCATTCGAGCAGACCGCAAACTTGCCAAAGAATATGAAGGGATCTTGACGATAGATAAGATTAACCAGATAGTGGAACGGTTTGGTTTTTCTAATTTTATCCAACAGGAAGAGCAGGATTTTCCCAGGGAAAGGGAGGGAAATTTCTGCAACCAATGGGTGACAAACAATTTGACCGATTTTTACCAGACAAATAAAAAAGGCACAACCTATTTAGAAAGTGAGCGGTGGGAAGCCTATGGAAAACATTATCTGGAAAGCAGACGATGGGAAGAGTATGGAAAACGTTATCTAGAAAAAAAGATGAAATTTGGATATACGGAAGGGTGGAAATATTTTCACAGTATCTGGAGTTGGTCGGTATTGGCTCTCAATGTCTGGCTGGTTTTAATGACGGCGCCAGTATTTTCTGAAGAATATGGCAGAAAGACAATTCATGTGTTGCTTACATCTGTCCATGGAAAATGGAAAGATATCTGGGCAAAAATAGCGGCATCCCTGACGGTTGGGATAGCTATATTTTTGGCGCTTACCCTTCTTTTGTTTGGGATGACGATCGCCATCTATGGTACAGATGGGTTAGGCGCCAGTGCGGGAATGTTTGACTTTCGTGCACTTTTTGGGAGCACAAATTTGAGTGTAGGGCACTACACGGTCCTGGCATTTGGCGCGAAATTTGCCGCAGTCTGTGTGAATATCTGTGTTACGCTACTGTTCTCTTCCAGGTGCAGGAGTGTGATTTCAGCGGTAGTTGTCAGAATATTGCTTTTTTATCCGTTGGCCTGGTTGATGAATGAGGTACTTTATCAGATGCTGTTTGATCTGATATACGATACAGGAGCAATATATCATTTATGGGGTTGGCTGTCTCTGGATATCTTAAGTATCTTGTGCTCTTCTACCACATATTATTTGTCCTGGTCAGCGCCTATTGGGGCTCCTTCCAATTGGGCAGTAGTAATTTTGTTTGTGCTTTTGATAATTATAACAGGTAGTATCTGGCAGGTATTTGTGAATTACCGGAAAGGGGAGTAAGGCTCTTATAAATTTATTGCAAGCAATTTGCGTAGAAAAAGTGTGAATGTTTGTTTATATTGTATGAAAAATAAGTTGGAATTGTAAAAATTAAAAAGGCAGAGTGTAACATTTTGATACAAGTTGTTACCAAAATTTCACAATTTATAGAAATTTCTACAAATAAGCCTATCAATTATTATTTTTTCATTGTATAATAGAATAGATGTACAAGGTTACTTCTTTTTTGTATTTTTCTCTTTTCGATTTTGAAGTGCCTTGTACTTTTTTTATAGGTTGAATCAACGGTGATATGGCAAGAGAATAACAAATTTTTTGTATTTTCTATCATATAAATATCCAAAAGAACCAGGGAAGGAAGGTACGAATCATGAAAAAATTATTTACCAAGCGGCTTTTTTTCTATATGCTCACTGCGCTTGTTCTGACGATTGCGGCTATTTTTACTCTGCAAACGGTTGTGAGCCAGAAGAGTAATGATTCTGCAAGCAGAGATAAGCTGGAAGATGTAAAAGAGAAACTTGCCAGCAATGCGTCAAACATTGAACGGCTTACAGAAAATCTTAGCAAAGATAATCTTGCAAAGACAAGGGCTTTTGCGGATATGCTTGCCCAAGATCCATCCATTGTGGGTGATTTGGATAAGTTGGATAAAATTACGCAGCGTCTGATGGTTAATGAATTGCATGTGATTGATGAAGATGGGATTATCATTAGCAGTAATTTTGAAGACTATGTAGGGTTTGATATGAAAAGCGGGGAACAGTCCAATGCATTTATGGTAATTGTGGAGGAGCCTTCCATTGAGATTGTGCAGGAGCCTCAGGTGAATGCCTCAAAGGGAATTGTCATGCAGTATATTGGCGTGGCCAGAACAGACGCAAAGGGAGTTGTACAGGTAGGAGTGCATCCAGAAGTCTTGGAGGAAATGCTTACAGGGACAGAGATTTCCACGGTATTAAAAGATATGGACTTTGGCACAGAGGGCTATATTTATGCGATTGACGCGAAAAGTGGACAGATTTTGGCACATAGAAATGCGGAATTGATTGACACGCTGGCAACAGATGCAGGATTTCCAGCAAATTATACGGGAAAGGGAAGAGCAGTTGTCGATGGGGTCAAGGGTTATTATGTAGCAGAGGAGTATGATGGGCAGATTATCGGAACCTTTCTGCCATCCAGCGAATATTATGCAGGGCGCAGTAGTCAGACACTGGTGGTGTCTTTGAGTATGCTGTTGATTTTTGGAGTGCTGTTATGGATGATTAATCGTATGGTAGATGAAAAAATTGTACAAGGAATCAACCAGATCTCCAATTCTATGAGTGAAATTGCAGCAGGAAACTTTGAAATTGTTATCGATGAACACGGAAATCCAGAGTTTACAATGTTGTCTGACAGCATCAATAAGATGGTGGAGAGTATTTGTCAGAGTATCAATCAAAATGAGCAGCTCATCGAACAGCAGAAACAAGATATGGAACAGAACCAGCGTCTGATTCAAAATGTGAAAATAGCCTGTCGGGATTTAAATCAGGTGTCAGGGGAAACCCTTGAGAATGCAGATCATATCTTTCATGGAACTGGGGAGCAGGAAAAGGCGGTGGACGAATTAAAACAGACCATGGGCCAGCTTACCGAAGAATTGAACAGCAGTGTGACGATGGCAATCAATGTGACAGCTGCGACAGAACATACATCAGATAAAATTGCAGAGACACAAAGTCGGATGAGGCTTTTGACAAACTCCATGCAAAAAATCAGTGAGATGTCCATAGAGATTGAAAAAATTATTGGTGAGATTAATTCCATTGCACACCAGACGAATATGCTTTCGCTGAACGCCTCCATCGAGGCTGCTAGAGCTGGAGATTTGGGAAAAGGCTTTGCAGTTGTGGCAACACAGGTCGGGGAGTTGGCAGCCAGAAGTGCACAGGCTGCGAAAGAGACCAACGATTTGATTATGAATTCCATTCAGGCTGTGGAAAGCGGACAGGAAATCACGGATCAGACGGTGGAGGCTTTTGATATCGTTGTGGAAGATATTAGAAAAACGGATCACGATGTGAAAGAGATCACGGAGATGGTCAGACAAAATGTCAGTATTGTCTCAAATGCGGTCAGTCAGATTGAACGGATTTCCGGCGTTGTGGAGGGGAATGTTCAGATTTCTCAAGATACAAAGCAAGTTTCCTCTCATATGGCGAACATTACAGAAAAATTGTTGGATATTGTTGAATAAATCAAAGAGAAGAGCGCAAAGCGAAAATATGAAAGACAAACAGGAAAGTATGGGCATAACTGCTATCCCATACTTTCCTGTTGTTTATTTTGAAAATCCTCTTAAAATGTTCCGTTTCATTTCAAATAATTTATCGGAGAGATCGACATATACTTTGTTGGGATTGACAAAACGTTTCGTCTCGTTCCACAAGGTATCTTTTTCCTGTTCACAATATTTTTGAATATCCATCACCTTTGGCGTCTGATAGATACAACGTCCTTTGTCAAAAACCTGGATCGGAAGCTTGCGCATGGTATATTCGCCACCTTTTAGATTGGTATATTTCCAAGTTTCTAAGGGATCAAAAATCCGAAGATCCTTGTTACAGTCAAAGGTTTCACCCTCCAGACAGATCAGATCGGCTTTGATTTTGCCAGAATCCTTTTCATAAATACGATAAATCGTTTTGTTGCCCGGATTTGTCACTTTTTCAGTGTTTTCGGAAAGCTTTATCTTTGGTATAAATTCTCCTTGTTTATTTTGAATGGCTGCCAGTTTATACACACCGCCAAAAGCGGGACAATTTTTGGAAGTAATCAAGTTGGTGCCTACACCCCAGGAGGTGATGGTTGCGCCCTGTGCTTTTAAATTTTCAATAAGATATTCATCTAAATCATTGGAAGCAGAGATCACGGCGTCTTCAAAACCTGCCTGATCCAGCATTTTTCGCGCTTTTTTGGACAGATACGCAAGATCGCCGCTGTCCATGCGAATTCCGTAATTGGTAAGGGGAATGCCCTGCTTTTGCATTTCTTTAAAGACTCGGATAGCATTGGGAATACCAGATTTTAAGGTATCGTAAGTATCTACCAGCAGGATGCAGGCAGAAGGATAGGATTTGGCGTAGGTCCAAAAAGCGGTGTACTCATCAGGAAAACTCATGATCCAGCTATGGGCATGGGTGCCTTTTACTGGAATATCAAAGAGTTTGCCGCTTAGCACGTTGGAGGTTCCACAACAGCCGCCGATCACTGCCGCTCTTGCGCCGTATACCCCAGCGTCTGGCCCTTGTGCCCTTCGCAGTCCAAATTCCATTACGCTATCCCCCTGAGCTGCATAGCAGACACGTGCTGCTTTGGTGGCGATCAGGCTCTGATGATTTAAGATATTTAAGATGGCAGTTTCAATCAATTGTGCCTCTAAAATGGGAGCAATCACTTTCACCAGGGGTTCCCTGGGGAAAATCACGGTTCCCTCTGGGATTGCATAAATATCTCCTGAAAAATGGAATGTCTCAAGGTAGGATAAGAAATCATCATCGAACATGCCAAGAGATCTGAGATAGGAAATGTCAGATTGATCAAAGTGAAGCTGTTCGATATACTGTATGATCTGGGCAAGTCCAGCACAGATAGCATAACCGCCGTTATCTGGATTGGCGCGGTAAAAAGCGTCAAATACGACGGTGTCCTGGTTTCCAGTTTTAAAATAGCCCTGCATCATGGTAAGCTCATAAAGGTCTGTCAGCAGAGTCAAATGTTCTGTATTCATAAGTTGGATAAGCTCCTTTCAAAGTTCATGCTGCCATTGTACCACATAAGCGCCTGAAATTAAAACTATTCGTGGCTAAGATTGTGATTTATTTGTGATTTGTGGCAGGGAAGCCTTTCCATTTGGTGAGAAATGTGCTATCCTTTATTATTGTGAAGTAAGGAAATTTTGTTTGTAGAAGAAAGGTAAACGATTTATGAAGAAGAAAATAATTGTATTGTTGGCTGCTTTGTGTGTGGTATCACTGGTTGGCGGCTGTGGGACAAAGAAGGAAGACAGTAATCAGAAGAAGCAGGAAACGCAGGACAGCAAGGATAACAAGGGTTCTGGTTCCCTTGATGAGTCCAGTTTGGGTTATGATTTAGATGAATGTGTGGATTTAGGGGAATATATGGGACTTAAATTGACCGTTGCAACCCGTAAAGTGACAGACGAGGATGTGAAGAGTAGTATTAACAGTATGTTGACGTCTTATGAAGTGTATGAGGAGACAGATAAGACGACGGTGGAAGAGGGAGACGTTGCCAACATTGATTATGAAGGGGTCAAGGATGGCGTTGCCTTTGATGGCGGTACAGCTCAGGGGGCGAACCTGATCATTGGGTCAAATAGTTTTATTGATGGATTTGAAGATGGATTGATCGGTAAAAAGGTGGGAGAGAAAGTAAAATTAGAGCTGACTTTTCCAGAAAATTATGGAAATCCAGAGTTAAACGGGAAAGAAGTGATCTTTAATGTCACTGTGAATAAGATTCTTAAGACGAAGACATACGATACGGTGACGGACAAAGATGTGACCACTAATTTTTCTTCCCAGGGATATGAAAATGTAAAGGATTTGGAAAAGGGAGTCAAAGAGCAGTTGGAAACCAGCAATGAGAGCACCAAAGAGACAGAGACCGAAAATATGCTGTTTCAAGAATTGCACAACAACTGTAAGGTGGATGTGCCAGAAGATCTCTTAAAAGAAAAGGTAGATGATTACATTGAACAGTTTACGTCAAATATTCAGACGAATTATGGAGTGGAGCTGAAAGATTATCTGTCCACAATCAATACCACAGAGGAAGAATTCAAAGAACAGGTGGAACAGATGGTAAAGGAAAGTCTGGAAAATCAGATGATATTGGAAGCCATTGCCAAGAAAGAGAAGATTGAATTGGATGATGAGGAATTTACAGAATATAAGAATGATATCATCTCACAGTATGGTTATGAGGATGAGGAAGATCTGGTTGAGCAATTTGGAGAAGCATATTTGAAGAATGCTTTTCTCAGTGAAAAAACGTTGGATATTCTGATTGACAATGCAGTGATCACATATGAGGAAAAGGATACTTCCACAGACAGCACAGAGTCAGAGAAGGAAGAAGAGGGCGATAAGGAAGAAGAGAACGATAAGGAAGAAGAGAAGGAATAAGAATAGAAATAGGAAGGACAGATAAGGAGAAGAGCTATGGAATTGATAAACATCAAAGACTTGTATCGGAACAAAGAAGAATACTTAGAGAAAGAAGTGAGCATCGGCGGATGGGTGAGAAGCATCCGAGGTTCTAAGAATTTTGGATTTATTGTGGTAAATGACGGTACATTTTTTGAGCCTCTTCAGGTGGTGTATCATGACGCATTGTCTAATTTTGCAGAGGTGGAGAAGTTAAATGTCGGGGCGGCGATTCTGGTGACAGGGAAGTTGGTTCCTACGCCTCAGGCAAAACAGCCTTTTGAGATTCAAGCAGAGGAAGTGATCATTGAAGGGAAATCCACACCAGATTATCCATTGCAGAAGAAACGCCACAGTTTTGAGTACCTGCGGACAATCTCCCATTTGAGGCCAAGGACCAATACCTTTGAGGCCGTGTTTCGGGTGCGTTCCCTGATTGCATATGCAATCCATAAGTTTTTCCAGGAGAGGGATTTTGTGTATGTGCACACGCCATTGATTACAGGAAGTGACTGCGAAGGGGCAGGAGAGATGTTCCAGGTGACTACGCTGAATCTGAAGGATGTGCCCAAAAATCAGGATGGAACGGTAGATTTTTCACAGGATTTCTTTAACAAACCTACCAATCTTACGGTGAGTGGGCAGTTAAATGGAGAGGCTTATGCCATGGCCTTTAAAAATATCTATACTTTTGGTCCAACCTTCCGAGCAGAAAATTCCAATACAACCAGACATGCGGCAGAGTTTTGGATGATTGAACCAGAAATTGCCTTTGCAGATCTGAAAGATGATATGATGCTGGCAGAGAGTATGTTGAAATATATCATCAATTATGTGCTGGAAAATGCGCCTGAGGAGATGCAATTTTTCAATCATTTTGTGGATAAGGGCCTTCTGGAACGTCTGAAGCATGTTGCCGATTCTGAATTTGCCCATGTGACATATACAGAGGCGATTGAGATTTTAGAGAAGAACAATGAGAATTTTGAATATAAAGTGTCCTGGGGAGCCGATTTGCAGACAGAGCATGAACGGTATCTGACAGAGGAAGTCTTTCAGCGTCCAGTATTTGTGACAGATTATCCCAAGGAGATCAAGGCATTTTATATGAAACTGAATCCAGACGGCAAGACGGTTGCCGCTGTGGACTGTCTGGTGCCTGGAATCGGAGAGATCATTGGAGGCAGTCAGAGAGAGGACGATCTTGAAAAGTTGTGCCAACGAATGGATGAACTTGGATTGAATAAAGAAGATTATGGTTTTTATTTGGATCTGCGTAAATATGGTTCTGCCAGACATGCCGGTTTTGGACTGGGATTTGAGCGGTGTGTGATGTATTTGACCGGTATGACCAATATCCGTGATGTGGTTCCATTCCCAAGAACTGTAAATAATTGTGAATTGTAGTATCGTATAGAGAGGCTTTTGCATTCCAGAGCATTTTTAAACATGTGCTGGGGATGCAAAAGCCTCTGTTATTATGAATTATATCATTTTTGCGATAACTTTCAGGAAGGTATTCTGGATGGTGTTGTGGATATCTCCGCCCAACAGAGAAAGATTTTGAGCTGGGATCATGCCGCCTGCCATGGAGGGATGTCCGCCGCCGCTGCCATAAGCAGCCAATGACTCAGCGATCAGAGTTCCGGCATGGACCGATTCCAGTTCACTTCGAATCGAAAATCGGATGCCTTCTGTCATCATGGCATAGATGACTGCCACATCCACGACATCCAATGCTAGAATGAAATCTGAAATAATTGCAATAAGCGCCTGAGAGCAGTTAAATGGGATGTAGGCAAAGCCAGTTCGGTCAAAAATTTGTATATTTTGTATGGCAGCGCCGTAAGCTTTTAGATCATCAAATTCCATTGTGTTGCTGTACATATTTGTCACTAATTTCCAATCTGCGTGAGAATGGAGAAAAGAGAGCATTTCTACGTCAAGCGCAGTAGTTCCCCGTGTGAAATCAGCCGTGTCCATTTTAATTCCATAGGCAAGCGCTGCAGCGCACTGGGGGCTGATGGGGGTATTTGTATTTTTGTAGTAAGAAGCGATGATACAGGAACAGGATCCTACGGGACGAATGTCCTGGTAAGCGTAATCATATGGAAAAAAGATAGGATGATGATCGATACAAGCCACTTCGTCGCCGATCAAGTCTGTTACATTACTATTATTTTTTTGGGAATCTACCATTACAATGTAATCCTGTTCTTTCATATGAGGAACCTCATCTTTGGAAAGCATGGAGATTCCAAATGTCTCCAGCATTTTCTTTGCGCTGAGTCGGTCAATCTTCCCATCATAGCAAAGATTTGCGGCAATGCCATGGCAAGCCAGAAATTCTTGTAAGCCGTATGCACTTGCTATGGCATCTGGGTCTGGAAAGTTATGAGTCTGAATATATACCGTATGGTGATTTAAAAGTTTGGTTAAATCAAATGGATTCATATTTGTCCCCCTTTGTTGTGATTGGTTCATCTTATCATATTTCCTTGAAAAAGTCATCATATTTTGCTATGATGCATGAAAGGGAAAAATCTGGTGACAACCTGCAAGTGTTGCAGAGGATGGCATATTATGTGAAAAGAGGGTTGGATTAGTGCAGAAAAATTATAAACTGACAATAGAGTACGATGGATCTCGTTATAAAGGATGGCAGAGTCAGAAGAACACAGATGTAACAATTCAGGGAAAATTAAACTATATTTTTTCAGAGTTGGATCACCGCCAGGTGGAAGTACAGGGTTCGGGTAGGACAGATGCAGGGGTACATGCTACCGGACAAGTTGCAAATGTGCATTTAAACGTGGAATGGACCCCAAAGGAGATTATGGACTATGTAAATCATTATCTGCCAGAGGATATTGGAATCATCGGGATAGAGGAGGTGTCTGCAAGATTTCATGCTAGGCTTTCCGCAGAAAAGAAAACATACTGTTACCGGATTTATAATAGCAGCGTTCCCAATGTATTCGGAAGAAAATGGATGTATGGGATCCCAGAACCACTTGATCTTGTCGCTATGCGCCAGGGAGCAGCATTTTTGGAAGGGACGCATGATTATTCTGCATTTTGTTCTCATTCCTCCAGAAAAAAGTCTTCGATACGAACCATATATCGGATACAGATTGTAAAAAAGGAAAATGAGATTGCCATTATGATTACAGGGAATGGATTTCTGCATCATATGGTACGAATTATCACGGGCACTTTAGTGGAAGTTGGACAAGGAAAGAGAAAACCAGAGGATGTTTTGAGCATATTGGAGGGGGGCATACGGGCGCAAGCAGGAGTTACCATGCCCGCAAAGGGGTTGACGCTTTGCAGTGTGGAATATGGAGGAAAAGAATGGAAGAATGGGTAGTTGCCGCTAAAAGAGCGGATTTTAAGGGGATTGCAGAGAGATATGGTATTGACCAAGTGACAGCAAGGATTATCCGAAACCGAGAAGTGGTGGGAGAACAGGCCATTGAAGCGTATCTTCAGGGGACTTTGAAGGATCTCCATGATCCCAGATTGATGAAAGATATTGTGCTGGCATCAAAACTTCTGCAGGAGAAGATACAACAGAATAAGCCAATTCGAATTTTGGGCGATTATGATATAGATGGCATTCAGTCTGTCTATATTCTGTATACTGCATTGAAGAAATGCAAAGCTCAGGTCGATTATGCCATACCTGACCGGGTGTCCGATGGATATGGGGTCAATGAGAGATTGGTGCGCAAGGCAGCGACAGAGGGGATAGATACACTTTTAACTTGTGATAATGGGATTGCGGCATTTCAGGAAATTGCGCTTGCGAAGGAACTTGGCTTGACTGTGATTCTCACAGATCATCACGAGGTTCCTTACCAGGAGCTGGAGGAGGGAGAGCGGATTTATCAGATCCCTCCAGCAGATGCGGTGGTAAATCCAAAACAGCAGGATTGTCCTTATCCTTTTAAAAGCCTATGTGGTGCAGCAGTTGCCTTTAAATTGATTCAGGTGTTATTTCAGGATTTGGGTTTTGCAGAGGACGCGTCTTTCGTATATTTGGAAAACGCTGCGTTTGCTACTGTAGGAGATGTGATGGCACTCCAAGGGGAAAACCGGATATTGGTCAAGGAAGGGTTGAAGGCCCTCAATCAGACAGAAAATTATGGAATGCGTGCGCTTGCGGCCTGTAGTCAGATTGAACTGGGCAGTGTCAAAGCCTATCATATTGGATTCGTATTGGGGCCATGCCTCAATGCGAGTGGGCGTCTGGACACAGCGGAGCGTGCTCTTAAGATGCTTTTGGCAGAGGATGCGTATCAGGCGACAGAATATGCAAAAGATTTGTATGATCTGAATGTCAGCCGTAAGGAAATGACGGAACAGGGGATTTTGCAGGCCAAAGAGCAGGTGGAACATGCGGGATGGAAAGAGGATAAGGTATATGTTATATATCTGCCAGACTGCCATGAGAGCCTTGCTGGAATTATTGCTGGGCGCATTCGGGAACAGTACCACCGGCCAGTGTTTGTGCTTACCAAAGCGGAAGAAGGGGTCAAGGGATCTGGGCGTTCCATTGAAGCGTATTCTATGTATGAAGAGATGTCCAAATGCAAAGAATTATTTATGAAATATGGAGGTCATCCAATGGCGGCAGGATTATCGTTGCCAGAAGAGAATGTGGATCCGTTTCGCAGAAAAATAAACGAAATTACTACATTATCCGATAAAGACTTAAGGGAAAAAATTGTAATCGATGTACCAATGCCGCTGGACTATCTTAATCCATCATTGATTGAAGAATTAAGTTTGTTGGAGCCTTTTGGAAAAGCTAATGAGAAACCTGTGTTTGCGGATCGGAATATTCGAATTTTATCTATGAGGATTTTAGGGAAAAATCAAAATGTGTGCAGGATGCAGGTGCAAAGTGCAGGTGGAGGTCAGTTTGCCGCATTGTATTTCGGACAGGTGGAACAGTTTGTGGAATATTTAAGAGGGAAATATGGAAGCAGGCTGGTGGAACAGGCATTTGCAGCAAAGGGTGGTGAAATGTTGGTTTCTTTTGTGTATTATCCAGAAATTAATCGATATAATGGCAGGGAAAGTATTCAGATTGTGGTGAAAAATTATCACTGATATACACAGTAAGAAAATAACAGAGCGAAAGGACATAAGGCATGAAAAAGAGCAAATTTGGATTTCTATCCACAGATAAAAAAACAAAAATCCATGCATTGAAATGGGAACCAGATCATGGGGAAATTTCTGGAGTTCTGCAAATTAGCCATGGGATGATAGAACATGTGGAACGTTATGAAGCGTTTGCAAAATATTTGACAGAGAAAGGCTTTGTTGTTGTTGGAAATGATCATCTGGGGCATGGGAACTCTGTGATCTCACAGGATGATTGGGGATATTTTGCGCCCAAAAATGGAAGTGATCTTGTGGTGAAAGATCTTCAGAAGCTTCGCATGCATATTCAGAAAAAATATCCCGAAGTACCTTATTTTATATTAGGGCACAGTATGGGGTCATTTCTGCTTCGAAAGTATTTGGCGCATTATGGGGCTGGCTTATCAGGTGCTGTGATTATGGGTACTGGGACACAGCCAAATATAGCAGTCCAGACGGGAAAGTTTCTGTGTAGTTTTCTGGCGCTGTTTCATGGATGGCATTACCGCAGTGAATTGGTGGATCAATTGATATTTTCCAGCAACAATTCAAAATTTCAGGGAAAAGACGGCGGTTCGTGGCTTACGAAAGATATAGAAATTGCAGCAGCTTATCAAAAGGATCCCCGCTGTACATTTAAATTTACCTTGAATGGATTTTATAATCTCTTTGATACCATTTATGAGATCAACCAGAAGAAAAATATACATGCAATTCCAAAGGAGTTGCCATTGTTACTGGTTTCTGGGCAGGATGACCCAGTAGGAAATTATGGAACTGGCGTCAGGAAGGCTTATGAAACTTACCAAGAAGCAGGCATACAGGATATAAGCTGCAAATTGTATCCTTCTGACCGCCACGAGATCTTAAATGAGATAGACCGAGAGATTGTATACGATGATATTTACAGATGGCTTCAAAAACATTTGTGAACATAATTAAAGTACGAAATCGTGCAGAATGGAGGAAAGTATGAAAAGACAAATTAAAAAATGGACAGCGCTGTTTCTTGTGTGTATGATTACGGTGCTCTCATCTGTCAACAGTTATGCGGCAGAACCTGTTCTGGAGGATGGCGCTTCGGAGGAAGAAAGCAGCCAGTTACAGGAAATTCGTGACCAGAGGGATCAAGAAGAGGATTTTACGCCAGATGAGGAGAACAGTGATTTTGTGGAGGGAGATGACCAGGACCCTATGGAAGACAGCGATGGGGAAGAAGAAGGTGATGGTGAATCTTCCGATGAGGATGGGGCTCTAGAAGTGCCAAAAGATAACGATGAGGCGGTAGACGCATCTGGACAAAAAGGCGAGGTTACAGAGCCGATTACCAAGGAAGATAAACCATATCTTGCATTGGGAGCCAATTTGACACCAGAACAGCAGAATATTGTATTAAGTCTTTTGGGAATTAATCCGGCAGAGCTTGCAGATTATGATGTAATTTATATCACCAATGAGGAGGAGCATCAATATCTGGGAGATTATGTGGCAGCCGATAAGATTGGCACCCGTTCGTTATCTTCTGTTCTTGTGGTAAAAAGGGATAAGGGAAATGGGATTAATATTACCACGAAAAATATTTCTTATTGTACCATCGGAATGTATAAAAATGCGTTGATTACAGCAGGAATTACCGATGCAGACATTATTGTTGCTGGTCCTTCTCCAATTTCTGGAACGGCTGCACTGGTGGGGGTTATGAAAGCATACTCCGATATGACAGGAGAGAAAGTCACTGAGGAAAGCATGGATACCGCCTTAAACGAGCTGGTACTAACCGGAGAGCTTGCTCGAACAGTGGGAGATTCAGAAAAAGCAGAAGAATTAATTGCATATCTGAAGCAGGAAGTGATTGGAGAACGGCTAAAATCTGAGGGTGATATCCGAGAGGCCATCAACAAGGCTTGTCAGGAGTTCAATATCGAATTATCTGAGGATGAAATTTTGCAGTTGGTGGATTTGCTACATAAGATTGGAAATCTTGATTTGGATTTAGATTCCATCAAAGACCAGGCAAAGGAATTATATGATAAGATTTCTCAGATTGATGCCGGTGGTTTTTTTGATAAAGTCGCTGATTTTTTCCGTTCCATTGTGGATTTCTTTAAGGGACTGTTTTCCTGATTATTTGTAGGTGTCAGGGATAGGGGATGTTGCAAAATACAGGGATTCTACAAGATGTAGTTTCAATGAAGGAAATATTGGAACTACATTTTATAGAAAATTTCTGATTTGCAACATCCCCTTTTTGATTTTTTACAGATACCGTTATCTTCGTTTTTGGAAATAAACAATCAATTTTGCTAACTGTATGCTTAATCGATAATGTTGTAATTTCCGTGCTTTTTGTCGGTTCTCCTCGCTAAAGCCCACTAGGATTTTGTGGTTGGCTTCTGACAGAGATTTGATGATGTAGTCGATATCAGATTTGACCTTTTTGGGGCATTGAAGATAGAAATGTCTCTTAGCGGTAAGGTGCAATGTGTAGGAAATGCTCATAGGATGCCATAAAAATTTATGAGGGTTAGAGTATTTGTAAATCCAGATCATTTCCTGGATAGGTACGATGGCAATCTGATGATCTGCAAGGAGGATGAAAAAATGTTCTGTGAGAAACATGTCTTCTGTGGTAGACTGTGGCAACGCCGCCAATTCTTCCTCTGCCTGGTGAAATAGTAGGGATGATTTTCCAAAAAGTCTTAATTTTCTGCATGCAGGACAGCAAACAGGAATAAAGACACAGAGCAGATCGAACAATAGCCATACTATGGCACAGACACCAGAAAAAAAATAGGCAGTCATAAGAACTCTATTTGCTATCAACATGAAAGCTGGTTCACTGATGAAATATTTGTTGACTTTCTGGGAAATCCCCTCGTTTGTCCAATTCAAATCTTGAGAGAGATTGTCCAACAAAGCAAAGTAAGAGTTGTTTCCTTCCAGTATCTTCCCACGGATTGTCACAGATTCCATATAGGGAAGCCCTTCTTTGCAGGTGTGGGGAGACAGAAGTACAATAACACATTGATGGTTCCACGGGGTATAGTAATAATATCCTGTGGTCTGTCCAAAGAAGGTGTTGGTATATCCAGTGAAATAGAGATCTTTCAGTGACGTTTCAATGTAGGAGGAGCGGGAATCGCTGTGAGTCTCCATAGCATCAAAGTTGTCCAGGTGTTGAGGAACTATAATATGATACAGCGGAAATATCAGCCATAGCGATGCCAGGATGCTCAGAGTTATCGTAGGGAAGATTATTTTTTTACAGTATATCCGGCGGATATGCTTTGAGATAGAAAGTTTATAAGGTTCCGACATATGAACTCCTTTTTACGTTTGTAAATTTTTCTTTCTTAATACTATCATAGATGCTGGATTCTTCACAAGCGGGATTTCATAACAATCTTGATTTTTCTGGGTAAAGTTGATAGTATTTATGTTAGAACATGGAGGACAGGAAGATTATGGAAGCATATACAGGATTTGCAGAGGTATACGATTTGTTTATGGATAATGTTCCATATGAGGAATGGTGTGCATATTTAAGGAGTCTTCTGGAGGAATATCAGGTGGACCAGGGGCTGGTGTTGGAATTGGGCTGTGGTACGGGAAAAATGACCCGTCTGCTGGCACAAGCGGGATATGACATGATCGGTGTGGATGATTCTGAAGAAATGTTACAGATTGCAAAAGAAACCACATGGAAGGAAGAGCCCCAAAATACCGATATCTTATATCTTCTTCAGGACATGCGGGAGTTTGAATTATATGGGACAGTAAGGGCAGTCGTTAGTGTCTGTGATTCTTTGAATTATATTTTAAAAGAGGAGGAACTCCTTACGGTATTTCGTCTAGTGAATAATTATCTGGATCCAGGAGGCGTATTTATCTTTGATTTGAATACTACTTATAAATACAGGGAAATCTTAGGAGAGAGTACCATTTGTGAGAATCGGGAGCAAGGTAGCTTTATCTGGGAGAATTTCTATGAAGAAGAGGAACAGATCAATCAATACGATCTGACGTTGTTTATTCAGGAACCACAAAATCCGGAATTGTACCGGAAATATGAGGAGACACATTTTCAACGGGGATATGAAGTGGATAGAATTCAAGAATTGCTGCAACAGGCAGGCATGGAATTTATCGTTGCTTATGATGCTTTTACCAGAAATTCAGTGAGAGCGGACAGCGAACGGATTTATGTAATTGCAGGAGAGAAAGGAAAAAAGAGATTATGAGTGCATACAGGGATTATATGGTAAGAGCAACAGCGGCGGACAACCAGGTACGTGCTTTTGCAGTGACTTCCAGAGATTTGGTGGAGCAGGCGAGGATTTATCACAATACCAGTCCAGTCATTACGGCGGCTCTTGGCAGACTTTTGACTGGCGGTGTGATGATGGGAACTATGATGAAAGGGGAGAAGGATCTTTTGACCCTTCAGATTAAGTGTGGCGGACCTGCAAAGGGGCTGACTGTGACAGCAGATAGCCAGGGAAGCGTCAAAGGCTATCCGCAGGTGCCAGATGTGATGTTGCCTCCCAATGAAAAAGGAAAGTTGGATGTGGGCGGAGCGCTGGGACTTGGGATTTTGAGTGTGATTAAAGATTTGGGTTTAAAGGAACCTTATGTGGGACAGGTAGAGCTTAAGACTTCTGAGATTGCGGAAGATTTAACCTATTATTTTGCGGTATCAGAACAGGTGCCTTCAGCAGTGGGACTAGGAGTTTTGATGAATCGAGATAACACCGTGCAACAGGCTGGTGGTTTTATCATTCAATTAATGCCAGACACCAAAGAAGAAGTTGTCCAGGCATTGGAAGAGCGGGTGGAAAGGATCGGCTCAGTTACGGAATTGCTCGATCAGGGAATCACCCCAGAGGAACTATTAGAAAAGCTGCTAAGTGGGCTTGGGGTCGAGATGACAGAGACGATCCCAGTACAGTATGCTTGTAATTGTTCCAAGCAGCGTGTGACCCGTGCGATTGCCAGCATTGGAAAAAAAGATCTTCAGGAGATGGTTGACGATCAGCAGCCGATTGAGGTAAATTGTCAGTTTTGCGATAAACATTATGTGTTTACCCCAGAGGAGTTAAAAAATTTGTTGGAAGAAAAGTAACTGGAAAGGAGTCAGTCAATGAGGGATGGATTTATCAGAGTGGCAGCAGTGACGCCCAAAATCAGGGTTGCCGATCCTATGTACAATCGAGATAGAATCATGGAGAAGATAACGGAAGCGGAGAAAAAACGGGCAGTTGTGACAGTGTTCCCAGAATTATGCATTACAGGATATACTTGTGGTGATTTGTTTCTGATGGAGCCTTTATTACAGGAGGCGAAACAAGCCCTGATCCAGGTTGCCCAGGACACAGCAGGAAAAAATATGTTGGTGTTTGTGGGAGTTCCCATAGCTTATAAGGGAAGACTCTATAATACGGCTGCGGCGTTGGCAAATGGAAAAGTGTTAGGTCTGGTGCCGAAACAATGCATTCCCAGTTACAATGAGTTCTACGAGGGTAGGCATTTTGCAGAAGGGATGGAGGAACCAGTACAAATTAATCTGACAGAAGGGGTACATGTTCCTATGGGTACGCGTCTGATATTTTCGCCGGACAGTTTGCCAGAATTAAAGGTTTGTGCGGAGATCTGTGAAGACATCTGGGCGCCTAATCCTCCGAGTATTTCTCATGCTCTTGCAGGGGCAAATCTGATTGTGAATCTTTCCGCCAGCAATGAATCTACAGGTAAGGACCTTTACCGTAAGAGTCTGGTGATGGGTCAGTCTGCGCGTCTGATCTGCGGATATGTGTACGCCAGTGCCGGCGAGGGAGAATCTACCCAGGATTTGGTGTTCTCTGGTCACAATATGATTGCAGAAAATGGGATTATGTTGGCGGAGGCAGAGCGTTTTCAAAACCAGTCCGTTTATGGAGAGATTGACATCCAAAGATTGAATGGTCAGCGCAGACGTATGACTACCTTCCAGGAGGGAATGGACGGTTATCAAGAGATTTCTTTTCATTTAAAACAGGAGGAAACAGCCTTGACAAGATTTGTATCTCCAATGCCTTTTGTGCCAGAAGAACTCTCAGAGCGCAGGAAACGGTGTGAAGAAATTTTAGCGATCCAATCTATGGGGTTGAAAAAGCGATTGGAGCATACCAACTGTACCTGTGGGGTAGTTGGAATTTCTGGTGGATTGGATTCTACCCTTGCGCTACTGGTGACTGTGCGGGCTTTTGATTTGCTGGGGCTTTCACGAAAAGGAATTTGTGCAGTTACCATGCCAGGTTTTGGCACGACGGATCGGACATATGACAATGCAGTGCATTTGATTCAATGTCTGGGCGCAAGTTTTCAGGAGGTGGATATCAAGGAGGCAGTGCGGGTGCATTTTTCTGATATTGGACAGCAGGAACAAGTGCATGATGTGACTTATGAGAACGGGCAGGCCAGGGAGCGGACTCAAATTTTGATGGATATTGCAAATAAAATGAATGGTATGGTGATCGGCACCGGAGATATGTCAGAATTGGCTCTTGGCTGGGCCACTTATAATGGAGATCACATGTCTATGTATGGAGTAAATGCCTCGGTTCCAAAGACGTTGGTTCGTCATCTTGTAGGTTATTATGCAGATACTTGTGAGGATATGGAGCTTGCAAGAATTTTGCAGGATATTTTAGATACCCCGGTAAGTCCTGAACTACTACCTCCAAAGGACGGAAAAATTTCCCAGAAGACAGAGGAACTTGTGGGCCCTTATGAATTGCACGATTTCTTCTTGTACTATATGCTTCGGTTTGGATTTGGACCGAAAAAGATTTTTCGGCTTGCGGAGTATGCATTTTGTAAGGAGTCTGGAGAAGAGATATATTCACCAGAAACAATTTTAAAATGGCTTGAGATTTTTGTGAGAAGATTTTTCAGCCAGCAGTTTAAGCGTTCTTGTCTGCCAGATGGTCCGAAGGTGGGGACAGTGGCGGTGTCGCCTAGGGGGGATTTGCGGATGCCCAGCGATGCCAGCGCTGCATTGTGGTTGGAGCAGATTGAGAAGATGCGGATGTGCCGCGGGAGGTAGAAATGGATTATATGGTATTGTATGCCAGTGTAACCGGAAATACCAAGAAAATTGCCACTGAGATTTTTAGTGCATTGCCTGGAATGTCCAAAGATATGCAGAATATAGAAGAATACAGAGGGAAAGATGCTGAGATCTTTTTTATTGGATTCTGGGTGGATCGTGGTACATGCGGTATGTCCGTGATTAATGTGTTGTCAGAATTACACGGAAAGAAAATTGCGCTGTTTGGCACCTGTGGTATGGGACGAGGTACAGCGTATTATCGGGAGATTGAACAGAAGGTAAAAGTATGGATTCCAGATGATTGTGAATATCTGGGAACGTTTCTCTGTCAGGGAAAAATGCCGATGAAAGTTCGGCAGAAATATGAGATTTCCAGGGAGGATCCCAGAGAGGAAGCGTTTCGAAAGCAAATGTTGAAAAATTTTGATGAAGCTTTGTTCCATCCAAATGAGCAAGATTTCGTAGATGCAAGGGCATTTGCAAAACGTTTGACGGAAGAATAGGATAGGTGAGGAAAATGGGAATCTATTTTAATCCAGAGAGGAATTAAAAGAGGATGTGCTAAGTATGATTGCTGGGGGCTGGGTGCAGGTAGAGACTCGAAGTTTTACAAATGATATGACAACATTTCACAGTAAGGATGGAAAGGACAGGTGGACGACATGGGGATCTATTTTAATCCAGAAAATCAAAAATTTTTCCAGGCCATTAATTCTAAAATTTATGTGGATAAGACAGGATTGATTTCCTTTGCGAATGAACAATTGAATACGATGCAGAGATTCGTCTGTGTCAGCCGTCCTCGTCGATTTGGGAAATCTATGGCGGCGAATATGCTGACTGCATATTACAGTAGGGGATGTGATTCCAAAGACTTGTTTTCTGGGTTAGAAATAGCACAGGACGAAAGTTTTGTGACACATCTGAACCAATACGACACGATATTTCTTAATATACAGGAATTTCTAAGTCAGAGCAAGGATATGGAAAGGATGATCTCCTTATTAAAAAAGAGTGTTTTATGGGAGTTGCTTGAGGAATATCCTGACTTTCGTTATTTTGATACATCCAATCTTACAAGGACCATGCAGGACATATATCAGAACACGAAACGTCCGTTTATCGTAATAATCGATGAATGGGACTGTATTTTTCGGGAATACCGAGAGAAGAAAGAAGAGCAGGAAGAGTATCTAGATTTTCTTAGGGATCTGCTGAAAGATAAGGGATATATTTATCTTGC
>CAJTVT010000002.1:0-36280 GCA_910580015.1 uncultured Lachnospiraceae bacterium | reverse complement strand
AGTATCTAGATTTTCTTAGGGATCTGCTGAAAGATAAGGGATATATTTATCTTGCATATATGACAGGGATCTTGCCCATAAAGAAATATGGAACCCACTCTGCGTTGAATATGTTTTGGGAGTATTCCATGATGAATCCCAGGCAGCTTACAAGATATGTAGGATTTACAGAGTCTGAGGTGGAGGAGCTTTGCGAGAAGTACCAGATGGATCTGATGGAATTAAAAGAGTGGTACGATGGGTATCATTTTGAACAAATGGACTCCATCTACAGCCCAAAATCAGTGGTGGAAGCAGTGTCTTCTGGGATCTGCGATAGCTATTGGAATCAGACAGAGACTTTTGAAGCGCTGCGCATGTACATTGACATGAATTTTGAGGGATTGAAAGATGATGTGCTAAGTATGATTGCTGGGGGCTGGGTGCAGGTAGAAACTCGAAGTTTTACAAATGATATGACAACATTTCACAGTAAGGATGATGTGTTCACGCTGCTAATACATTTGGGATATCTGAGATATGATTTCCGGGACAAACGAGTATGCATACCCAACAACGAAATTCGAGGAGAATATGTGACAGCCGTGTCAGTCTCCGAGTGGGGAGAGGTGTCAAAGGCATTGAAAAATTCAGCCGATACGTTGAAGGCAATCTGGCAGAATCGCCCATCTGAGGTAGCGGAGGGGATCCAGCAGGCCCATTTTGAGACATCACATTTACAGTACAATGATGAAAATGCGTTAAGCTATACGATTTCCCTAGCATTGTATGCGGCCAGGAATTTCTACCAGGTGTATCGAGAATTTCCAACAGGGAAGGGATTTGCAGATATGGTGTTTATACCACGGAAGAAATTTCCAGAAAAACCAGCACTTGTGGTAGAATTGAAATGGGATAAGACAGCGGAGGGGGCCATAGAGCAGATAAAGAGAAGAGAATACGGTAAAAGCCTTTCTGAATATCAGGGAAACCTGCTGCTGGTGGGAGTGAATTATGAAAAGGACACCAGAGCACATAGCTGTCAGATTGAGGAGTTCCAGAAATAGATGTACGCTCGGATTGTCTTTGAGTCTGATTTTGCGAGAATCCGAGCGTACATATAGACGATTAGGAGGTAATTGATTATGAAATTTGCAATTTTAGCGCCTGGCAAAATTGCCAACAGCATGGCAAAGGCAGTTTCCGGGATAGAGAAGATCGAATGCTATGCTGTAGCGTCAAGAGATCAGGAACGTGCAGATATTTTTGCTGAAAAGTGGGGATTTGAGAAAGCATATGGTTCGTATGAAGCGATGGTGGAGGATCCCCAGGTGGAGCTTGTCTATGTGGCATCGCCCCATTCACATCACTATGAACATGCCAAATTATGTTTGGAACACGGAAAGCATGTACTGGTGGAGAAAGCTTTTACTGTAAATGCACAGCAAGCAGAGGAATTGATTCGGTTGTCCAGGGAAAAACATCTGCTGCTGGCGGAAGCAATTTGGACACGTTATATGCCAAGTAGGAATATGATAAATGAGATTTTGGCAAGCGGTGTCTTGGGTAAGGTGACTTCTCTCACGGCTAATTTAGGGTATATTCTGCCCCATGTAGAGCGTATGCAGAACCCAGAACTGGCAGGAGGTGCGTTGTTGGACCTGGGCGTTTATCCGATCAATTTTGCATTGATGGCTTTTCAGGGGGAAGTAAAGGAGGTTCATGCAGCGGCGGTAATGTCACCCAAAGGTGTGGACTGGGTGAACAGTATGACATTCATTTTTGAAGATGGCAAAATGGCAGTGCTTCACAGTGATATGCTGGCTCAGACCGATAGGCAGGGTGTGATCAGTGGTGATAAAGGATATTTGGAGGTCCAGAATATCAATAATTGTGAGGAAATTAGGGTGTTTGATTTGGATAGAAAGATGACAGCGTGTTATCACGTTCCAGAGCAGATTAATGGATATGAGTATGAAGTGCTGTCCTGTATTAAAGCAATTGAGGAGGAGAAGGTGGAATGTCCAGAAATGCCACATAGTGAGACACTTCGAGTGATGAAGCTGTTAGATGGCATTCGTAGGCAGTGGGGCATGGTATTTCCCTGTGAAGAGAGTTAGTCGAAGAAAAAGAGAGGCATTGGTATGAGACGGATTTCCCTAGAAACGCTGATGAGCCGCCATCCTGATTATGCGTATACACAGCAGTATGAATATGTTATGTGTTTGCTTAAAAAAGGAAAATTGAAACCAGTAAAAAGCGCAGGGACAAATGGCAGAACGCCAGCCTTGTGTCTTTCTTATTGGGTGCAGGAAGAAGAGGACAAGTCTCAGAAAGAACTGGAAGAAGAGTTACAATTTCAGCTTGTTCCTCGAATTTCTATTGCATATTATCTGTCTCATTTGGGGGAATATCAGAAGGATAGACCATGGGTACGAATGCTCAATGAGTATTTGAAATCGAATCAGGAGCTGCTAAAACACCCAGAATCGATGAACGAGCGGAGCTTCGAAATCTGGAATCGGGAGAAATTTCTGACTAGGGAACAGGGGGCAAAAATTCTCAAACGGTGTGGAATGGAACCAAAAGATCTCAATACATATGAGACAGCGGAACCCCTTGCATACTATTCTCATACCAGGCAGGTGCCCCAGAATATTTTGATTTTGGAGAATAAAGATACTTTTTTTAGTATGCGCAGATACCTTTTGGATGGGAATATCAAGATCTTTGGAATCGAAATTGGGACGTTGATTTATGGGGGAGGAAAGCGAATTGTGAAATCCTTTCCGGAGTTTGGCAGCTCTGCAGAGCCATATATGCAATCGGAGAAAAACAACATTCTTTATTTTGGCGACTTGGATTATGAAGGAATCGGAATTTATGAAAGTTTAATCCAACAGTGCCAGGGACGAAGAAAACCAATTCCTTTTCAGGAGGCTTATGAGAGAATGTTGAGGAAGGCAGCATCGGCAAAAGAGTTGCCAAAGACAAAGGAGCAGCAAAATCGCAACCTGACAGGTGTATTTTTTTCCCATTTTTCCAGTGATATTGTGGTACAAATGCAAAAGATTCTCGAAAAGAATCAGTATATTCCTCAGGAGATATTGAATCTTTTGGATTTTGGATAGTGGGTGTGGTATATTATGGACTTATATATGAAAAATCTTATGAGATAATTCAGAGATTTCCGAGACTTTCTCAAGCATCAATATGTTTGAAGTATGTACTCAAAGAGAATCCGATAGTACATTGGAGTAATAAACGGAGGAATTCATGCAATATGATTTTTTAAAACATTTTCCCAGGAGAATGAAAAATGTAGGGCTGTATGTGGTGTTGGCTCAGAACAGCTTACAAAAAAATACTTGGAAAAAGTATGATTTTCAGAAGATGGACGAGCAGTTTAATCTTATTTTTACAGTGCTTCTCTATATTATGGAACAATCCCTGAAGGAGGAACCGTGCACAATGGATGACATTGGGGCATATCTGGATGCTGTCAACACACAGTATTTTCGGAAAAAAATGTCCTATGAAGATTGTCGTGCTTTGGGGGATTTTATTGTAAATGTGATTCTTTCCAATGAAGGAAAGGTTATGAATTTTGACGGGTTTTGTTTTGAGCAGAACGTGTATCAGACGATGACAATCAGCTATGTCGCCAACTGGGTAGTCTATAGCAATCAGGATGTAAAACGCACTTCTTATCGTCTTACCGATGACGGTTACAGTCTTTTGTTATCCACTTTGGAAATTGAAAACAATATGAAGCTGACGATCCATGAGATGATTTTTCAGATGCATCTGAAAAAACAAAGTTATGACAAGGCAGCAGATGATATAAAACATGTCTTTCATCTTTTGCGGATTCAACTCCAGAAAATTCAGGAAGCGATGGGAAAAATTCGCCGAAATGCGCTGAATTATTCTGTGAAAGATTACCAGGAGATTTTAGATGAAAATCTTGAGACCATCAGTGAAACAAAAGAAAAATTTCAGAATTACCGAGAATTGGTGAAAAATCGTGTTGGAGAGCTGGAGGAAGCCAATATCAATGTGCGCAAATTGACTCCGAAGGAAGAGGAAAAATTGATTCATTTGAGGGTGATTGATCAGTATTTAAATCGTGCAATCGATGAACATCAGAAAATATTAAACAGTCATTTTGATTTAAAAGCCCTGTACACAAAAGAACTGGAAGCATTGTCCCAGATGTCTTTGATCCGGCGGTTTCCACTTAGAACGAGCCTCTATGACAAGATTTTGGAACAGCCTGACGCTCTGGAGCGGCTGGAATATTTCCTGCGGCCTTTATTTTATCAAGAACCAGAGAAATCTTATAACTTGAATAAAACGTTTCAACTTCAAAAGCCTCTTCGGAAAGCACAGGAGATCGAGAATGAGGAACGCTTGGATTTTGATGCAGAGGGATGGGAGCAGGAGCAAGAGCGGCTTCGGAGAGATAAATTAAAGAGATATGAAAATAGTTTGGTATGTCTGCTAAAACAGGTGGTACAACAGGGGGAGCTATCCTTAAAGGAGCTTTCGGAACAGATAACAGACGAGAGCATGCTTTTGGAGCTAATTCCAGATGTGGAAATTTTTAAAGAGATTATGGTGGAGTTAATTCGCAATAGAGAGATTAACATCCAGGCCCTTAAGAAGGAGCAGCGAGAATACATACAGGAACAGTCCCAAGAATTCCAGCTTAATGTGATGCTGCTAAATTTGGTGGAGGAATATCCTCAGTTTCATGATGTGGCTGTGATTCGGACTTACCGTGTAGAAGATGGGGAGGTTGTGACATTTCCAGAGGTTTTGGATGAGAGAGGCAACAGAAAAACCATCCGGTGTTCCAATGTGCAGATTCAGGTTAGGAAGGAGGAACTGTAAGTCATGGGTTATGAAGCAGAAGAGATTCGGCAGAGTCAGGAAATTTTTTATTATCTGTTAGAGCATCATGAGCTGCAAGAAGAGCAGGAGCAATTATTGTACCGTGCCTACGCAGAGCAGGAGAAGGTGCAAAATCTAGTTAAATCCCAGGGAGAGATTGCTCTGTGTAATGTGGAGCGGTATGGAAACGTGATTTATCTGATTCCAAAGGAAGAAAATCATTTTCTAGGATTTACAAAGGCACAGTTGAAGGCTGCCCTGTGTAAATCGAATGCCACAGACAAGGACTATTATTTATCACAGTTTGCAGTTTTGACTCTTTTGGTGGAATTTTTTGACGGTCAGGGGAGCAGCAGCAAATCCAGAGAATATATGCGGGTGGGAGAGTTGC
This sequence comes from uncultured Lachnospiraceae bacterium, assembly GCA_910580015.1. GTDB lineage: Bacteria > Bacillota > Clostridia > Lachnospirales > Lachnospiraceae > Petralouisia. Next base: position 31,014 of record CAJTVT010000002.1, on the reverse strand, counting down.
AAAATTGTATTTCTCAAAGACTGAAGGAGGGAGCACAGAATGTGCCGCCGGAGGAACAAGAACAGGCAGGTATTGCATTTTCAAATATGATGGAGGCTTATGAAGCATTGCGCTCCGATGAAAAAGGCTCCCGTGCCAAGACCACCAAGGAGGGATTTCTGTATCATATCCTGATGTTTTTACAGAAACAGGGATTGATTGAATACGTAGAACAAGATGAGATGATCAAAACGACTCGAAAATTGGACAGTTTTATGGATTGGAATTTGCTGAACCAAAATCATTACCAAAGAATCCAGAAAGTGCTGAGGAAAGCCGCAAAATCTGAGGGAGGCCAAGATGAGTAAAATTAATGCCATAAGGCTTATAAACGTTAATTATAATAACAACGCTATCCGTATCAGTGATGAGACGTTCCATTTTAACGGGGAAAGCACGCTGATGTCTCTGCGCAATGGTGGAGGGAAATCTGTGCTGGTGCAGATGATGACGGCGCCCTTTGTACATAAGCGTTACCGAGACGCAAAAGATCGGCCTTTTGAGAGTTATTTTACCACCAACAAGCCATCTTTTATTATGACGGAGTGGGCCTTGGACCGGGGGGCAGGTTATGTGCTTGCTGGGATGATGGTGCACAGAGCGCCAGATAGCGGGGAAAGCGCAGAAGAACATTTGGAGATAGTGAATTTTATCAGTGAATATCAAAGTGCCTGTCTTCATGATATTCACCATATTTCCGTGGTGGAAAAAGGGAAGAAAGAAATTATTCTGAAAAATTTTGGAGCCTGTCGCCAGTTATTTGAAAGTTTAAAAAAGGAACAAGGGATTCGTTTTTCTTATTATGATATGGGAAATAGTGCGCAGTCCCGCCAGTATTTTGATAAATTGCAGGAGTATCAGATTAATTATAAAGAATGGGAAGGGATTATTAAGAAGGTAAATTTAAAGGAATCTGGATTGTCAGACTTATTTTCTGATTGTCGGGATGAAAAAGGATTGGTGGAAAAATGGTTTTTGGATGCGGTGGAAAATAAGCTGAATAAGGATAAAAACCGTATGAAAGAGTTTCAGGTGATTTTGGGAAAATATGTGGGACAGTACAAGGACAACCAGTCAAAGATAAAAAGACGTGATAGGATTCGTCTATTTGAGCAGGAAGCCGTTGGAATACAGGAAAGAAACCAGAATTATCTGCAAATTGGCCAGGAAGTCGAATGTCAGGAAAATAAAATTGCCTGTTTTCGAAATGAGATGGAAAAGCTGCATCAGGACACTTGGGAGCAAGAACAGGAAAATCAGAGAAAGCAAAAGGAACTTCGACAAGAACTTGCACTTCTGGAATACGAAAAGCTTTCGGAAGAGTATTATAAACTATCAGACAAGAAAAGATTTCATGTCAGTAATCGGGAAATAATCGCTATGGAGCAGGTGGATTTAGAGCGGGAAGCAGAGGGACTTCAGAAACGTTTGTATCTATTAGCTTGTGCAAAACAGCAAAAAAATGTGGATGAGGAAAAATCTGAATGGGAATTGGTGCATCAGCGGCTGATGGTGGCAAGAGAACGCAGTCGAGATTTGGAGCCAGAGCGGAATGGTCTTGGATATTTACTTCGTGTATATTATCAGCAGGCGGTGAAGGAAACCAAAGATAAGTTGGAACAAAATGAAAAAGAATGTTCTGAAATCTCTAATAAGATAAATTTGGAACAAGATTCTCTTACAGAACTGGAAGAAGCTTTACGCGGCAATGCCTTAGTTTTAGGAGAATTAAAGAGCAGAATCGAAAGTTATGACAGCTGGGAAGAGCGATTTAACACAAAATATCAGGAGCAGCTTACCCGAAATATTTTGGGAGAATATGAACCTGGAAGTCTGGAAGTATTTGGTGACCTTTGTCAAAAGACATTGGAGGAAGCAGTCAGACACAAAACTGCACAAGGGAGAGAACTGGAACAGACAAAGACAACGAAGATTAATCTGGAGCATAAGCTTGCTGGGAGGAAGGATGAGAAAGCGCATACTTTGGCCAGGAAGGAGCAGCAGATTGACCGAAAAAACGGCTATGAGCAGGAACTTACACAGCGCAGAGCAATCCTCAAATATCTGGGATTGGAGGAGACGGTCTTATTTCAGGAGGACAAAATTTTCCAGGCCGCAGACCATAAGTTAAAGGAAATTGAGGCGATCCGTCGCAGTCTTGAAAAAGAAGAGAATGAGTTGCAGAAGGAATATCAGAGATTGACAGAAGGGAAAGTGCTGGATCTGCCGCTGGAATTGTTGGAGGAATTTGAAAGTCTGGGCATCCATACGATATATGGGATGGAATGGCTGAAAAAGAATGGATATGCCAAGAAAAAGAATCAGGAGCTGGTACAAAAAAATCCCTTTCTACCTTATTCGTTGATTTTGTCAGAAGAAGAAATTGAAAAACTATCTCAGTTTCACGGAACCGTTTCCACTGGTTTTCCGATTCCTATTATTCCAAGAAAAAATCTGGAAGAAAAGGTAGAACAGGAGGAGGGAAACGTTTTTCATTTTCCAAAGCTTAGTTTTTACTTGCTTTTTAATAAGAATTTGCTAGACGAGGAAAAACTTCGAGAGCTAGTGGAGGAAAAACAGCGTCAAATCGAGAAAAAACAGGAAATGATCATGGTTCGCAGACAGGAATATCAAGAATATTTTTCCTGGAAGGAGTTGGTGAGAAACCAGAAGGTATGTCAGGAAAATTATCAGGAAAATCAAACACAGCTCCAGGAACTATCAAAAGAAATTGAAAATTTGGAACTGGAAATCTGTTCTATTTCTCAGGAACTGGACCAATGTGAACAAAAGATGGCAGCATTAGATAGGGATATCCGAAGCGGAGAGCAGAAAATTGCGTACCTGCGGCAGAAGCAGACGGAGTTTCAGGAACTTTTAGCTGCCTATGGGGAATATTTGGAGAACTGTCGAAAGCAAGACAAATGCAGGAAAGAAGAGGAGTGTTTTAAGGAGAGGCAGAAGATTTCTCGAAGCTTGACACAGAAGTTCCAGGAAAAGTTGCGAAGTATTCAAATTGCACGGGCAGAATTGGAACGACAACAGGAACGGCAGCGAGAGCAACTTGGTCTTTATCAGTCTTACATGCGGGTAAAAAAACAAGAGTTGAATACGGTGTTTCCTGGAGAGTATGTTGGCGCAAAACCATCCTGGGATAGCTCAGAGTTGCTAAGTAAAGTTCAGGAACAAAGATCGGAATTGGAGGCAAGATTTGCAACGGTGACTGCGAGCGTATCTTTGAAGATTCAGGAATTGGAACAGCAGGAGCAGCGCAGCAGCAAGCGGTATCGACAGGCAAAAGAGGAGTTATCCCATCTGGCAAGAAAACGTGATCTGCGAGAATCGGCATGGAAACAGATTCTCTACAGCCGCGAAGAGGAAAATGATGTGGAGAGCCGACTTGAGGACCGCAGGATGAAAATTAAGGGGAAAGAGGTATTGTGGAATCAGGAAGAAAAGCAGGCAGCATTGTTTCATCAACAGATGGAGGATCGTGTTCAGCGAATGAAAGATGAATGCCACAAAGAGAGTCCTTTGTCGAGAGAGGAGATACCAAAGGAGGATTTTGAGACAAGAAAAGCACAACTAGAATATCGCTGTCAGCAGATGCAAAAAGCTTCGGATTTGCTTCAAAGTCGTTTGCAAAGTTATAATGAAAATTTGACTGCCCTGGCGGAATATAGTGATATGGAAGTGAAAGAGCCTTTGGTGTGGGAGGAAGATTTTTCATCTATGGATTCCAAGGAGCTTCGAAATTATAAGGGGATTTTTCTTCGGGATTATAACAAGTTTTGCAATGACAAGCAGCAGGCCAGGGAGAGTCTTGTAAATTTGTTGAATCGCGTTGTGCGTATGGAATGTTTTCAGGATGATTTTTATCGAAAACCGTTGGAGGCCATGATTGAGCTTTCTGGGGATGCTGTCCAAGTTCAGAGTCAGTTGGAAACGACAATTCAGTCTTATCAAAGTCTGATGGAAAAGCTTCGGGTGGATATTTCCATGGTGGAAAAGGAGAAAGACAAGATTGTGGAACTTTTGGAAGATTATCTTTTGGAAGTGCATCAGGGCCTTGGTAAGATTGATCAAAATTCCACGATCTCCATACGGGAACGCCCAGTGAAAATGCTGAAGATTCAGCTTCCTTCGTGGGAGGAAAATCAGGGAGTGTACCGTATAAGGCTCCAAGAATTTATAGATGAGGTTACCAAAAGAGGGCTTGCTATTTTTCAGAAAAATGAGAATGCGCAGGAGTATTTTGGCACCCAGTTAACCACAAGAAATCTTTATGATATGGTGGTGGGAATTGGAAATGTGCAAATTCGATTGTATAAGATAGAGGAGCAGCGAGAATACCCCATAACCTGGGCGGAGGTAGCAAGAAATTCCGGGGGAGAGGGATTTCTCTCAGCCTTTGTGGTGTTGTCCAGTCTGCTTTGTTTTATGCGTAAGGATGATTCTGATATTTTTGCAGATCGAAATGAGGGAAAAGTGCTCCTGATGGATAATCCTTTTGCCCAGACCAACGCAGCGCATCTATTGAAGCCTCTTATGGACATGGCGAAAAAGACAAACACCCAGCTAATTTGTCTTACGGGACTTGGAGGCGAGTCCATCTACAGTCGTTTTGATAATATTTATGTCCTAAATCTAATTGCAGCCAGTCTCCGACAGGGAACACAGTATTTAAAGGCAGAGCATTTGCGGGGGAGCGAACCCGAAACGATGATTGGGGCTCACATTGAAGTGGTAGAGCAGCAGGAACTGGCATCTTATGCCCAAGGTAAATGAAAATTGGCTTGAACAGTGCGCCAGCCGTAGCCATAAAGCGACACAATACTTTATGCGATTGTGCACCCATTGATACAAAATAGCAATAATGTCTGATGTCTTGCATCAAATTGTATTTATGAATACTTGTCGAAAAAATTACTTTACTGTCGGAAAAATAGGGATATATGATATAATTGTTATGGCAGCAAAAGGCAGCGCCAGAGAATTTCCGGTGAAAGCTGTTTTGTGAAGAGGATAGGATCATATGAAAAAGATGGGGAACATAAAAAAGTACGGACACAGCTCCGGTTGATTCTTCTGGCTTCGCCGACTGCCAGAGTATTGACAGAAAGCAAAATGAGGAATGCTTTTCAATTAAGGAATAAGGATTTGGCCTCAAGCCACATAATCAGAAAATATTCTGGCTATGTGGCTTGTTTTTATTGAATGAGTGAAGTATAATTTTATCAAGTGTGTTGATTGATAATATCATTGATCATAAGGAGGAAACGGTATGTACCATTGCCATTTACATTTTTATCTGCTGGGTCAGCAGGAGGGAGTATTTGACATTATAAAGGAAATGCCCGTTTTCGAGCATTTTACCCATGATTATATGGAAAGCAGCGAACCAGAAGAGAAGTTGGCGGCAAAGGCAGATGTGGTGTTCGCTGATTTACGGAATTTTGATGCGAAAAAGACGGTAGAAACGCTTGCTCAGGCAATGACTGAGGAGGCAGAGCTCATTTTGCTGGCAGAGAAAAGCCAAGTGAATTTTTTATTAGGGGATATGTCAAAGATACAAGATATCTGGATTTGGCCAATGACAGAGGAAGAAATTCGGTTTCGTTTTTTAAAGTGGCAGGAGACTTGTAAGATGCGTAAAGATTTCTGGCAGACCAGTCACTATTTAGAAGCTACGATCAATCATGTTCCAAATCTGATCTGGTACAAGGATAAAAATGGTATCCATGAAAAGGTTAATAATAGTTTTTGCAAGACTGTAAATAAAACAAAACAACAGGTGGAGGGACGCGGTCATGCATATATCTGGGATGTGGAGCAGGACGATCCCGCCTGTATTGAATCTGAGCGAGAAGTTATGGAGCGTCAAAAAACGTTTATCTCAGAGGAAATCATTCAGACAGGGACAGGAGAACGGACGCTTATGACCTATAAATCTCCACTGTATGATCTGGATGGAAGTGTTATGGGGACTGTGGGGGTTGCCATTGATGTAACACAGGAACGTATATATGAACAGGAAATTATTCAAAAAAATCGGACTTTGGAAAAAATTTTTACGACCATAGACTGTGGCGTGATACGTCACTCCATGGATGGAAAGCGTGTGCTGAGTATCAACAGAGCGGCATTGAAAATTCTTGGATATGAGACTCAGGAAGAATTGATGGCGGATGGATTTAACGTTGTTGCAGAAAGTATTGTGGAGGAGGATAAAGCCAAGCTCCGGGAATGCATTAAGTCTTTGGAAAAAGAAGATGATAGTGTCAGCGTGGAATATCGTGTGCAGCATAAGAATGGGGAGATACGTCATATCATGGGGAATATCAAGCTCTTAATGGAGGATGGCGAGCTGATATTCCAGAGATTTCTTTTGGACTGCACTACACAAAAACTTCAGGAAAAAAAGAATGAGCAGAGGCAGATGGAGTTGATCCAGGCATTGAGTATAGATTTTAACATTGTCTGTTGTTTTGACCTGGATACGGGTGTTGGAATTCCATTGCGGAATGATAAACAGGAGGGACGTGATTTTGCTCCAGATTCTTCTGGAAAAATTTTCTTTGAGGAATGTATGGGACGATACATAGAAGAATATGTGTATGAGGAGGATCGAGAGGCATTTCGAGAAGCATCCTCCGTAGAAAAATTGAGAAATGAGTTGACGGACAAGAAACAGTATTATGTAAATTATCGCATGGTTTTTGAAGGTGAGACGAAATATTTTCAATTGAAAGCGGTGCGGACAGGAAAATGGGGAAAACGCCATGGAGTTGTGATAGGTCTTCGAAGTGTGGACGAGGAGACACGTAACGCGATGAAAAAGAAAATTTTGCTTGAGAATGCATTGGAACAGGCAAACAGGGCAAGTAAGGCTAAGAGTGTCTTTCTTTCCAATATGTCTCACGATATCCGTACACCAATGAATGCGATTGTAGGATTTACGGCGCTTGCAGTCACTCATATCGATGATAAAGAACAGGTGGAGGAGTACTTGAAAAAGATCATGTCATCTGGAAATCATCTGTTAAGCTTGATTAATGATGTACTGGATATGAGTCGAATTGAAAGTGGTAAGATTCATTTAGATGAAAAGCCATGTAGTCTGCCAGATATTCTTCACAGTCTGCGCAATATTTTACAGGCGGATATTCATGCCAAGCAATTAGAGTTGTATATTGATGCTGTGGATATTATGAACGAAGAGATTTACTGTGATAAGCTGCGACTGAACCAAGTACTGTTAAATCTGCTAAGCAATGCCGTAAAATATACGGGAGCAGGTGGCATTATCAGTATGCGTATTATTGAAAAAGCTGGTGCGCCATCTGGTTTTGCCAATTATGAGTTTATCATCAAAGATACTGGAATGGGTATGAGTGAAGAATTTGTGGCACATATTTTTGAACCATTTGAGAGGGAATCCAGCAGTACGATCAGTGGAATTCAGGGCACAGGCCTTGGTATGGCGATTACCAAAAATATTGTGGATATAATGAACGGCACGATCAATGTCAAAAGTCGTCAGGGTTTGGGCACCGAGGTAACTGTATGTTTTACTTTCCGGTTAAATCCAGAGGCAAAAGAACCACAGGAGATACCAAAATTAAAAAATTGCAGAGCGCTTGTGATAGATGATGATTTTAATACCTGTGACAGTGTAACCGAAATGTTGGGACAGATTGGAATGCGTGCAGAATGGACCTTGTCAGGGAAAGAGGCGTTGCTTCGTACTCATCAGGCAGTTTCCAGAGGTGATGTTTATACGGTATATATTATAGATTGGATGCTGCCGGATATGAACGGCGTTGAGGTGACACGCAAAATACGAAAAGAAATGGGAGCGGATGTGCCCATCATTCTTCTGACGGCATATGATTGGCTGGATATTGAGGATGAGGCGAAAGAGGCTGGCGTCTCTGCTTTTTGTAGTAAACCATTGTTTTCATCGGAGCTTCGTCGCTGCCTGCATTCCATTGTGGAAGCTGAGAAGAACGAGGAAGACAAGGATACTTCCAATGGAATGCGTCATACAGGTCGTATTTTGCTGACGGAGGATAACGCACTGAATCAGGAGATCGCCACAGTGATCTTGGAAGATGCTGGTTTTTCTGTGGAAGTGGCAGGAAACGGGCAGATTGCGGTGGAAATGTTGAAAAATTCTGAGCCCGGTTATTTTCAATTGGTACTTATGGATATCCGTATGCCGGTTCTGGACGGGCATGAGGCCACAAAAGCGATCCGAAAATTGGAGAATCCAGACTTAGCATCGATTCCAATTCTTGCTATGACAGCGAATGCCTTTGAGGAGGATCGCCAGGAGGCATTAAAGAGCGGAATGAATGGACATTTGGCGAAACCGATTGACGTGGAAGTGTTGTTTGATACATTAAATAAAATACTCAGGTAGGATAAAACAACTGGGAGATCCCATTCAAAGGTCTCCCAGTTGTTTTTGCTTTTAATGGGGGTGCAACATGGGGGCAGGTTTGATTAGAACTTGCTTTCCTTGAAACGCAAAGCCATATTTTCGAATTTTTGATTTGGGTATGCCTTTTTGTAACAATGTTGTCTCATACTGTCTTTCTTCAATCTGCCGAAGGGCAGACTCTGCAGTTTCATGTAAACTTTTTTCTTCATATTCATCCAATACCTTGAATTCTAGCAGAATAGCGTCGTCTTGAGATGGATGTTTCGGTTCCATCATCACATCATACCGTCCAAAGCCGCTTTCACGGTTGGAAGTAATGATATATCTTCCTTCTAATTCCACGATCAGACCAAGCACAAAGCCATGGTAAAAGCGTTCAGGTTCATCATAGGATGGTTTTTTTCCAGTATCAAAATAACTGAATGTTTGCAGTGCTACTCGGTTCATATAGCCATTCATTGCCTTTATATTACCCATCAGCAAAGCTTGGATAAAATCATTATAATCGGATTCTGCACTGCTAAACCATTGATGAATCATGTTTCGGAACATTCGGCGAACTTCATAGTTTGTCAGTGTTAAATCATATAAAGGTTCTCTGTAGTTTTCTTCATCCAGCCAATTTCCTTCCAGGTCATACCCTTCATAGTCCAAGACTTTTAAATAACCGCTTGCCAGCAGCAGGCTCCAGATAGCTTGTTCATTGCCATTAAGCTGATCATATACGATCTGTTCATCAATGGGAGTGCGCAAAACTTTTCCATGAAGCAGCTTTTCGAATTTAGATTTGATTTCAACGCTGCCCTCACGAATAACCTTGCCGACTAAGCTGTTGGAGCTGGTGTTTGCCCAGTAGAGGTCTGTTTTGCCAGTATCTAAAAAATTAATGATGGACCATGGATTGTAGATATCATGATGATTTCCAAACACAAAGCCGTCATACCAGGTTTTTACTTGTGATCTTTTTTGGTATAATCCTTGTTTTTCTAATGCATGAAATACTTCCTGTTCTGTAAAGCCAAAATATACAGCATATTCTTCGGAGGTAGTGGTTACCACTTTGAGGTTGTTTAGGCCGGAAAAAATAGATTCTTTGCTGATTCGTGTAATTCCGGTCAGAATGGCGCGTTCTAGCCAGGGATTGGTTTTGAAGGAAGCATGAAACAGGTTTCGAGTCAGGTTTGCCAGATCTTCCCAAAATCCATTGACATAGGCTTCCTGCATGGGGGTATCATACTCATCCAAAAGAACAATCACTTTCTTTCCGTAATAGCGGCATAAAAAATCACAGAGCTTGCGAATGGACATGAAAGCTGTTGTCTCTGCCATGTCTTCTCTAACAGATTGAAAAAATTCCTTTTCTCGGTCTGTCAGAAGTCCGCTCTCCACCAGAAAATGGTTTTGATCGTATAATTCCGTGATGATTTGGAAAAGTTGGATTTTTGCGTTGCTGTACTGATGTTCTTTTACATTTGCAAAAGAAAGGCTGAGCACAGGATAAGAGCCTTGTAGATTCTGGTAGGCTTCTTGTTCCCAAATGGATAAACCCTCAAAGAGTTTTCCATGATCAGAGTATTTCAGAGAGAAAAATTGCTCCACCATACTCATATTCAAAGTCTTACCAAATCTTCTAGGACGGGTGATCAATGTTACACTGTCACCGCTTTCCCACCACTCTCGAATAAAATTGGTCTTGTCAATATAAAAATAATCGTTTTGTATCAGGGTGGCGAAATCCTGTATACCAATAGCCACATTTTTTGACATTGGGTTCTCCTTTCTTTGGAGTAGTCCATAAATTTTTAAGAGTAGTATAGCGGATTTACAAACAAAATACAATGAGTAGAATGTGTTTGAAAATATGTTCTGGACGAAATGAATGGTTCTGCCTGTTTTTGGGAATACTAATTCCAAAAACAGAAATGAGGTTCCATCAAAATGAAAACATTCCATCAATTATATCTGGACATTTTAAAACAAGAAGCAGGACAGGGGCGTACCCTGGAGGAAGAATATGATCCCTATCATCTGGATTGTCTTCTTCATCCAGAAAAGTATGCTCCTGTGATTTTTCAGGAACAATGTGAACAGTGTGCCTATGAGCGTGCTTGTGAGAATAGCTGCATTTTTGACGCTTTTGAGAGGGATGAAAGTGGGAAGGTCACCATTAATCCACAGAAGTGTATCGGCTGCGGAGCCTGTGTGGACGCCTGTAAGCTGGAGCGGCTTGCGGAAAATAAAGACGTTGTTCCAGTTTTGCAGGCGATCCGAGAGAAAAAGCGAGAAGTCTATGCGCTGATTGCACCAGCGTTTTTGGGACAGTTTGGAGAAAAGGTCACAGTGGGCAGACTGCGTACTGCTTTTAAAGCAATGGGATTTCAGGGAATGGTAGAAGTGGCCGTTTTTGCAGATATTCTCACTTTAAAGGAAGCGCTGGAATTTGATGCCAATATTCAAAAAGAACAAGATTATCAGCTTACAAGCTGTTGCTGCCCTGTATGGATTGGTATGATTCGAAAAATTTATCAGGAGTTGGTGCCTCATGTGCCAGGAGCGGTTTCACCGATGGTTGCAGCAGGTCGCGTCGTAAAACAGCTTCACCCAGAGGCAATGACAGTATTTATCGGTCCCTGTATGGCGAAAAAGGCAGAAGCAAGAGAAAAAGACATTGCAGACGCGGTGGATTATGTATTGACATTTCAGGAAGTGCAGGATATGTTTGAGACAGCAGATATCCATCCAGAAGAGCTAGGAGAAGATGAAAAGGAACATTCTTCCAGGGCAGGAAGGATCTATGCAAGAACTGGAGGAGTCAGCGAGGCGGTACGGGAAACGGTAAAACAACTGCATCCAAACCGTAAGATTGAGGTACAGGCAGAACAAGCGGACGGAGTACCAGCCTGTAGAGAAATGATTGAGCGGCTAAAGAAAGGGGAGACAACGGCAAACTTTTTTGAAGGAATGGGATGCAAAGGAGGTTGTGTAGGTGGACCGAAGCGTATGATCCCAGTAGAGGAAGGCAAGAAAAATGTGGACACCTACAGTGACCGTGCGGAATATAAGACACCATTGGAAAATCCATTTGTGTTAGAGCTGTTGACACGGTTGGGATTTCATACGGTGGAGGAGTTTTTGGAGAAAAGTGATTTGTTGGTGAGAGATTTTGCGTAAATGTTTTTGCTGAAGTAATAACAAAGAGTTGAAATTTTTTACAGATCAAAATTCAAATTTGTACAATTTTCCCTATTTTGCAAAATCTACTTGTCTTTATATCCATACAAGTTGTAAAATAAAAAAGATAGCGGCAACATCAATGTGAAAAAAGGATATTTGACGGATGGGGAAGCGTGGTGATTAAGATTAAAATACTTTAAGCGACGATAAGTTTCTTCTTGGTTTTCATACTTTATAAAAAATTTAGAAAAAATAACTTGTATTGAGACCATACAAGTAAAGTTTCAAGAACAGGCAAAAGTTTGTAGCTGAAAAGCTATCAAATTTATATGATATGTACCCTTGGAATCTCCTGTATTTCTGATTTTGTAGCCGATTTGCTGACCGTTACACACAAATGAAATCAATATAGGATCCATATATCCCTCATATATTTGTGTACATCTGACATAAAATCTTTTCGCAAAATCAGACACAAAGAGAATCCGAGAGTACATTTATTTCACAGGAGGGTTATCATGAAATTGCAGAGAAATTATAAGTTTTGGTTCTGTACAGGTTCACAGGATTTATATGGAGATGAATGTCTGAAAAATGTCGCAGAGCATTCCAGAATCATCGTGGAAGAGTTGAACAAGTCCGAGATACTTCCTTTTGAAGTAGTGCTGAAACCGACCTTAATTACCAATGCACTAATCCGTAAGACCTTCAACGAGGCTAATATGGATGAGGACTGCGCAGGAGTCATTGTATGGTGCCATACCTTCTCCCCTGCGAAATCATGGATTCTGGGATTGCAGGAATACAGAAAACCGCTGCTTCACTTACATACGCAATTCAATCAGGAGATCCCTTACGATACCATTGATATGGATTTCATGAATGAGAATCAATCTGCACACGGTGACCGTGAGTGGGGTCATATGGTGACACGAATGGGGATTGAGCGCAAGGTTGTTGTGGGACACTGGACAGCGCAGGCTGTTCGGGAGAAAATTGCTTCCTGGATGCGTACAGCTATCGGTATCGTAGAGAGCAGCCATGTCCGTGTCATGCGTGTCGCTGACAATATGAGAAATGTGGCAGTTACTGAGGGTGACAAGGTGGAGGCTCAGCTTAAATTTGGCTGGGAGGTAGACGCATATCCTGTAAATGAGATAGCTGAAGCGGTTGGTGCTGTTTCTGAGTCAGATACGAATGCCCTGATAGAAGAGTATTATGACAAATATGAGATTTTGTTAGAGGGCAGGGATGCAGAGGAATTTAAGAGACATGTGGCAGTTCAGGCACAGATTGAAATTGGATTTGAGCGTTTCTTAGAGGAGAAGAATTATCAGGCAATTGTCACCCACTTTGGGGATCTTGGTGCATTGAAGCAGCTTCCAGGACTTGCAATTCAGCGACTGATGGAAAAGGGGTATGGCTTTGGAGCCGAAGGTGACTGGAAAGTTGCTGCGATGGTCCGTATTATGAAGCTGATGTCCGCAGGGATGAAGGATGCAAAGGGAACTTCCATGCTAGAGGATTATACGTATCATTTAGTGCCTGGAAAAGAAGGGATTTTGCAGGCTCATATGCTGGAAATCTGCCCAACGATCGCAGAAGGACCAATCAGCATTAAGTGTCAGCCATTGTCCATGGGAGACAGGGAAGATCCTGCACGTTTGGTATTTACCTCCAAGGAAGGTCCTGGTATTGCCACTTCCCTGATTGACTTAGGAAACCGATTCCGTCTGATCATCAACAGTGTGGACTGCAAAAAGGTGGAGCAACCTATGCCAAAGCTTCCGGTAGCGACAGCATTCTGGACACCACAGCCTGATTTTGCAACAGGATGTGAAGCATGGATTCTGGCAGGTGGCGCACATCATACCGCATTTTCCTACGACGTCACACCAGATCAGATGGGCGACTGGGCAGCGGCAATGGGAATTGAAGCGGTTTACATTGATAGCCATACGAATATCCGTGATTTTAAGAAAGATTTGATGTTGGGCAACGTTGTATTTGGAAAATAATAGCACATATTTTATCGAAGCGGAGGGCCGCTGGCTCATTCCGCTTTCGCAAAGAGAAAGAGAGGAACTAAAATGAAATTCTTTATTGATACAGCAAATGTGGAAGATATCCGTAAAGCAGATGATATGGGTGTGATCTGTGGTGTGACGACGAACCCCTCCCTGATCGCCAAAGAGGGCAGAGATTTTAATGAAGTAATAAAAGAAATCACATCGATTGTGGATGGACCGATCAGTGGCGAGGTGAAAGCTACCACAGTAGATGCAGAGGGAATGATCAAAGAAGGACGTGAGATTGCAGCAATCCATCCCAATATGATTGTTAAGATTCCGATGACGGTAGAAGGATTAAAGGCAGTAAAAGTACTTGCAGCAGAAGGAATTAAGACAAATGTTACCTTGATTTTCACTGCAAACCAGGCATTGCTTGCAGCCAGAGCAGGTGCAACCTACGTATCTCCATTCTTAGGACGTTTGGATGATGTTAGCCAGACAGGTGTAACCTTAATCGAAGATATCGTAGCTATTTTTGAGAATTATCCTGAGATCGAGACAGAGATCATCGCAGCAAGCGTTCGGAATCCAATCCATGTAACAGACTGTGCACTTGCTGGGGCTGATATTGCAACCGTTCCCTATGCTGTAATTGAGCAGATGACAAAACATCCGCTTACAGACCAGGGGATTGAAAAATTCCAGAAGGATTACAGAGCAGTTTTTGGTGAATAGGCAATCGAAGAATAAAGGAGAATTTACATGGAAAACTTAGAGCTTCAGAAAATCGCCAATGAAGTCCGTAAAGGCATAGTGACGGGTGTTCATGCTGCCAAGGCAGGACATCCAGGCGGTTCTCTCTCAGCGGCAGAAGTATTTACGTATTTGTATTTTGAAGAGATGAACATTGATCCAAAAGATCCAAAAAAGGCAGACCGTGACCGTTTTGTATTATCCAAAGGACATACTGCTCCGGGCTTATATTCCGCCCTTGCTTGCCGAGGATTTTTTCCAGTGGAAGATTTAAAAACCTTGCGTCATATAGGATCTCATTTGCAGGGACATCCTTGTATTCAGCATACGCCTGGGATTGATATGTCAAGCGGCTCTTTAGGACAGGGAATTTCCGCCGCAGTGGGAATGGCATTATCTGCCAAACTTAGCAATGAAAGCTATCGAGTATACACGCTGTTGGGTGACGGTGAAATCCAAGAAGGACAAGTATGGGAAGCAGCGATGTTTGCAGGGCACCGGGCGCTGGATAATCTGGTCGTGATTGTGGACAATAACGGTTTGCAGATTGATGGCAAAGTGGAAGATATCTGCTCTCCTTATCCCATCGGAGATAAATTTGCAGCATTTCATTTTCATGTGATCCATGTTACAGATGGAAATGATTTTAATCAGCTTCGTATGGCCTTTCAAGAGGCAAGGGAAATCAAAGGTATGCCCACAGCTATTATCATGAAGACCGTAAAAGGCAAAGGTGTATCTTATATGGAGAATGAGGCTGGATGGCATGGAAAAGCTCCTAATGACGAAGAGTACACTGTCGCAATGGAAGAATTAAAGAAAGCAGGTGAAGCATTATGCCAGAAGTAAAGAAGATCGCAACCAGAGACAGCTATGGAACCGCGTTGGTAGAGCTGGGCAAAGACCATGAAAATCTGGTAGTATTAGATGCAGATCTTGCAGCAGCTACCAAGACAGGTGTATTTCAGAAAGTGTTTCCAGACAGGCATATCGACTGTGGAATTGCAGAATGTAATATGATGGGAATTGCAGCAGGGTTAGCTACAACTGGAAAAGTTCCATTTGTAAGTTCTTTTGCTATGTTCGCAGCAGGCAGGGCGTATGAGCAGGTGAGAAATTCCATCGGTTATCCCCATCTCAATGTAAAGATCGGAGCCACACATGCTGGAATTTCCGTGGGCGAAGATGGTGCATCTCACCAGTGCAATGAAGATCTTGCATTGATGCGTACCATTCCTGGAATGACTGTAATTAACCCTTCTGACGATGTGGAAGCACAGGCGGCAGTCAAAGCAGCTTTTAAAATGGACGGTCCTGTGTATTTAAGATTTGGACGGCTTGCAGTTCCGGTGATCAACGACAATCCCGATTACAAGTTTGAGATTGGCAAGGGTGTTTTGCTTAAAGAAGGCAGTGATGTGACGCTTGTTGCCACAGGGCTTTGTGTGAGTGCAGCTTTAGAAGCGGCAGAGAAGCTTGAGGCAGATGGAATCCATGCAGAAGTGATCAATATCCATACGATCAAGCCTCTGGATGAGGAGATCATTCTAAATTCCGTAAAGAAGACAGGTAAGGTGGTAACCGCAGAAGAACATTCTGTGATTGGCGGACTTGGCAGTGCAGTATGCGATTGTTTGAGTGAGAAGATGCCTGCGAAAGTATGTAAGATCGGTGTGAATGATGTATTTGGCGAGTCTGGCCCCGCAGTGAAGTTGCTGGAGAAATATGGACTGGATGGTCAGGGCATTTATGAGAAAGTAAAAGAATTTGTCAAGAACTAAATAGAATTCTGCGCAGTGCAGTCATAACAGGTAACAGAAGATTGGTATCTCTCTGTTACCTGAATTTGAATATGGAGGGAATTTACGAAATGGAAAAGAATCTTATAATACAAGACATTCAAAAAGGGAAAACTGCCCTTGGTATTGAGTTTGGTTCCACCAGAATCAAGGCTGTCTTGGTGGGAAGTGATAACACACCCATTGCGTCTGGCGCACATGATTGGGAGAATCAGTATGAAAATAATATCTGGACTTACAGCCTGGATACAATCTGGAATGGATTGCAGGATTGCTACACAAAAATGGCAGAGGATGTGAAGGACCAGTATGGGGTGACGCTTACCACGATTGGAGCTCTCGGATTTAGCGCAATGATGCATGGATATATGGCGTTTGATAAAAATAATGAGCTTTTAGTACCATTTCGAACCTGGAGGAATACCATCACAGGGGAAGCCTCCAACAAATTGACAGAATTATTCCAGTTTCAAATTCCGCAGAGGTGGAGCATTTCTCATCTGTATCAGGCAATTCTAAATAAAGAAGAACATGTAAGCGCTGTCGCATATTTTACGACTCTTGCAGGTTACATTCATTGGAAGTTGACTGGGCAGAAAGTGCTGGGCGTAGGGGAGGCATCTGGTATGTTTCCCATTGACAGTGATACCATAGATTTTGATAGGAGGATGATGGATCAATTTAACGATCTGATTGCAGGAGAAGGATTTTCATGGAAATTACAGGATATCATTCCGAAAGTCCTAAATGCTGGGGAACATGCTGGAACACTTACTGAAGAGGGAGCAAAACTGTTAGATGTAAGTGGTAATTTAAGGGCTGGAGTCCTCGTATGTCCGCCAGAGGGAGACGCAGGAACTGGAATGGTGGCAACGAAAAGTGTGGCTCAGCGCACTGGAAATGTTTCTGCGGGAACTTCTGTATTTGCCATGGCAGTTTTGGAGAAAAAATTGGCAAAGGTGCACCCGGAAATTGACATGGTGACAACCCCAGATGGAAGCCCAGTGGCGATGGTTCACTGCAATAATTGTACCTCAGATTTGAATGCATGGGTCAATCTGTTCAAGGAATTTGCGGAGAGCTTTGGAGTAGAAGTTGATATGACGAAACTGTTTTCCGTTCTGTATCATAAGGCTTTGGAGGGGGATCCAGAATGCGGAGGGCTCCTTGCATACAACTATTTCTCTGGAGAGCATATTACTGGTTTTGAAAAAGGACGTCCACTGTTTGTGCGCACACCCAACAGTAACTTTAACCTGGCTAATTTTATGCGAGTACATTTGTTTACGGCCCTCGGTGCGTTAAAGACAGGCCTTGATATTCTGATGAAGGAAGAGAATGTGAAGCTGGATGTACTGATGGGGCATGGTGGATTGTTCAAGACCAAAGAGGTTGGACAGAAAGTGATGGCAGCAGCCGTTAACGTGCCTGTCTCTGTGATGCAAACCGCAGGAGAAGGCGGAGCATGGGGAATTGCCCTACTTGCTTCTTATATGGTGAATAAGGGAGCAGATGAAACACTGTCCCAGTATCTGGATGATAAGGTATTTGTAGGACAAGAGAGTGTGACAATTCGCCCAGATATCAAGGATGTGGAAGGCTTCGATACCTTTATTAAGCGTTACAGTGAAGGTCTTTTCATTGAACGTGCAGCAGTGGATTCTTTGAAATAAGCAGGAGGAAATGATGTTAGAAGAATTAAAAAAGGTAGTATATGAAGCAAATATGGATTTACCCCGTTATGGATTGGTTACGTTTACCTGGGGAAATGTCAGTTCAATTGACCAGCAGAGCGGGTTGTTTGTCATCAAACCAAGCGGTGTGGATTATGATAAATTAAAGCCCGAAGATATGGTAGTGATGGATTTAGAAGGCAATAAAATACAGGGAAAATACAATCCATCCTCTGACACTGCGACGCACTTAGAATTGTATAAGGCATTTCCTGAAATTGGCGGCGTGGTACATACGCATTCCTCTTATGCCACAAGCTGGGCACAGGCAGGACGAAGCATTCCTTGTTATGGAACGACCCATGCAGATTATATGTATGGTGAAATTCCTTGTGTGCGCTGTTTGACCAAAGAAGAGATTGACGGAGCATACGAAGAAAATACAGGACATCTGATTGTCAATTTCTTTCAAGAAATGGGCAAGGACGTGATGGCTGTGCCAGCAGTTCTGTGCAAGAATCATGGTCCTTTTGCATGGGGCAAAGACGCCCATGAAGCAGTGCATAATGCTGTGGTGTTGGAAGAGGTGGCAAAAATGGCTTACCGTGCAGAGATTATCAATCCTAGAATTCAGCCAGTGCCTCAAGAGCTACAGGATAAACATTATTATCGCAAGCATGGCGCCAATGCTTATTATGGACAGAAAGAAGCGTAAGAGCTCTCTTTGAAAAACAGGAAGATTTCTCTAAGACAGGGAAACCTTCCTGTTTTTGTGATATTTGTCATAAAAGAGGGGTCATGCAGGAGGGTAAAGTTATGAAACATATAAAATCTTTGTCAGAGTTGACATTGGAAGAATTATGGCAGTTGTTTCCGATTATTCTATCGGAGCATCAAAGTTGTTGGAAAGACTGGTATGAGGAAGAGAAACAAAGAATGGTAGGTTTTTTGCCCATGGATGACTTCCAGATTCACCATATTGGAAGCACAGCGATTCATGGGATCTGGGCCAAACCGATCATTGATATTCTTCTTGAAATTCCGCGAGAAATACAGATGAAAGAGTTGAAACAGATACTAGAAGCGAATGGATACTTGTGCATGTCAGAAGAGCAAGATAGGAAATCTTTTAATAAAGGCTATACGACAGAAGGGTTTGCAGAACGGGTCTTTCATGTACATCTGCGCTATTATGGTGATGATAATGAAATATATTTTCGAGACTACATGAATGCGCATCCTGCCCTTGCAAAAGAGTATGAAGAATTAAAGAAGTCTCTTTGGAAAAAATACGAACACAATCGTGATGCCTATACAGATGCAAAAACGGACTTTGTGGAGAAATATACCAGGTGCGCAAAGTTATGTTATGGAAAAAAGTAAAAATATGTTATGATTTTAAATGAGATCCCTCGTCTTACCAAATATTATCAACGATTAAGATTTTATGTATGGTAAGTAAATTCGCATAACATGAATATAAGAACAGGAGAACAACCAATGAGTATTTTCAAATTACCCCCATCTGACGTCCACAACATTGATTCTCTGTTTGCAGGCTGGGAGGAATCCCTGATCTGGTCTTGCCTGCAAGGGTACATGGGAGATGCATGGGCAGACGACATAGAAAATCCCAAATCGGCAAGAATCCTCCTTGCAGATTTCTGCTATTTTGCTGGGGAAGCCAACCATGCACTTGTGACAGAAGAAATTAAGACCCAAAGCCGCGATTATCTGATTATGGTTCCACCTTTGAATGAAAGCGGTGAGGCTTGGGCACAAAAGATTGAGGAGGCATATCGGGATCGATGTAAGAGAGTGGAGCGTTATGCCATCAAGAAAGAGCCTGGAATTTTTGACCAAAAGTATCTACAAGGGATTGTGGAAGGACTTGCGCCTCAATATCAAATAAAACTGATAGATGAGGATATATTTCAGCAGACCAGAGAACAGCTTTGGGCAAAAGATTTTACCTCTCAGTATGCAGATTTTCAGGAGTATCACAGGAGAGGGCTGGGAGCCTTTGTGCTGCATCATGGGAAATTGGTGTCTGGTGCGTCTTCTTATACCGTATACCGTGAAGGGATAGAGATTGAGATCGGAACCATGGAAGCATATCGAAGGCAGGGACTTGCCCAGGTATGCGGGGCGAAGCTTATCTTGGAATGTATGGAACGAGGACTTTATCCAAGCTGGGATGCACAGAATAGATGGTCTGTTGCCCTTGCACAAAAACTGGGTTATCATTTTGACCGGGCTTATCCAGCATATGAGATCCATCTGTAAGGGTGTCTTTTGAGACGCAATAGAATGGTAGAGAAAAATAGAGTGTGTTTGAAATCCCTTTTTAGGTTCATTCAAACACACTCTACTTTTATAAGAACATATATTTTGCAATAAATAATACGGTAAGTATATACATTAAGATACTGATTTTCTTTTCTTTCGCCTTGCCAGTGATCAGATTGATCAATGTCCAGGAGATTACGCCAATGGCAATACCTTCAGAGATACTATACGCAAGAGGCATAGCAATGATGCACAGGAAAGCAGGGATTGCGTCTGTCATATCCTCGAAATCAATCTTTGCCACAGAACCCATCATATAGAAACCTACAATGATCAGCGCTGGTGCAATGGCAAAACTGGGAATGCTTAAGAACAACGGTGAAAAAATCACGGATAACAAGAATAAAAATCCCGTAGTCAGAGCGGTCAGACCAGTCCGTCCGCCAGCAGTTACGCCAGAAGCACTCTCTACATAAGTGGTGGTGGTAGAAGTACCAAAAACTGCACCTACACAGGTTGCAATGGCATCTGATAACAGTGCCGGTTTGATTCGTGGCAGCTTACCATCTTTATCTAGCATGTCCGCCTTAGAAGAAACACCGATCAAGGTTCCCAAGGTGTCAAACAGATCCACAAACAGGAAGGAGAACATGATCACAATAAAATCTCCAATTTTTATGGAACCAAAATCTGTTTTCGTAAAAACAGCACCAAAAGTCTCTGAGAAAGAGGAAAAATCCAAGCTGATAAAAGCACTTGGAATAACAGAATACATGCCAAGTTCTGGGTCAGGCACATAGATTCCAGCAAATTCACAGACAATACCCAAGATCCAGGTGGCAAGAATTCCGATAAGAATGCCTCCCTTAAGTTGTTTGGCCAGCAGAATAGCGGTAATCAGAACACCGATCAGTGCCAGAATTGCTCCTACTCCAATAGAGTGAAAGGTATCACCTTTGAAGGTCTGGTATGTTACCAGTGTGGATTCGTTTGCGACAATCAGTTTTGCGTCTTGCAAGCCGATAAATGCGATAAATAAACCAATGCCCACACTCACAGCGGCCTTTAATGTGCCAGGGATTGCATTGAAAATAGCCTCACGGACGTTGGTGAGAGATAATACAATAAAGATAATGCCCTCCACAAATACGGCAAACAATGCAATCTCCCAGGTATAGCCCATTTTGATGACAACTGTGTACGCGAAATAAGCATTTAAGCCCATACCAGGCGCCAAAGCAAAGGGATAATTCGCCATCAGTGCCATAAGTAAAGTTCCCACAAAAGAGGCAAGAGCCGTTGCGATCATAACTGCATTGGGATCCATGCCAGTAGCAGATAAAATGCTTGGATTTACCGCCAAGATATAGGCCATTGTCATAAAGGTGGTAAATCCGGCAACCACCTCAGTGCGGACTGATGTATGGTTGTCCTTCAATTTGAATAATTTTTCTAACATAAATTACTCTCCTTTCCTAATAATGTTTTATTATACCTGTTTTTCCGCCAAAATGATAGTCAAAAAATTTGAATTGTGTTACAATGGTTGAAATTATATTGAGGGTCAGAAAGATCTGACAGCAAATTAAGGGAGGAACGAAGTGGTTACACTGTTGGTAAATTTGTTTATCCAGGAGAAGGAAGACGTGCAAAATCCCCAGGTCCGGCAGCAGTATGGGATGCTCTGTGGACTGGTTGGGATTATTCTGAATATTCTACTCTTTTTGGGAAAATTTCTTGCGGGGCTCATGAGCCATTCCATTTCTATTACAGCAGATGCATTTAATAATTTGTCTGATGCAGGTTCTTCCTGCGTGACCTTGGTGGGGTTTAAAATGGCAGGGGCCAAGCCGGATGTAGATCATCCGTTTGGGCATGGCAGAATAGAATATATTGCTGGACTTATTGTTTCGGGCGCCATTCTTGTAATGGCCTTTGAATTGGTAAAAGGTTCTGTGGAGAAGATTTTAAAGCCTGAACCAGTGGAATTTAACCTGTTGGTTTTTTGGATTCTTCTGGCATCTATTTTCGTTAAATTTTATATGGCTTTTTACAATTACAAAATAGGAAAAAAATTGACTTCCGCGGCAATGCGCGCCACAGCCATTGACAGTCTCAGTGATACCTGTGCAACTACCGTCGTATTGGTTGGCGCGTTGGTGGGAAGATTTACAGGAGTTCAGATTGACGGATGGTGTGGTGTTTTGGTAGGACTGTTTATCTTTTATGCAGGGATCAGTGCGGCGAAAGATACCTTGAATCCCTTGCTTGGCCAGCCGCCAGAAGAAGAGTTTGTATGCAAGATTGAGGAGATTGTGCTTGCCTATGAGGAGATCTGCGGGATTCATGATTTGTTGGTGCATGATTATGGACCAGGTAGAAGGATGATCTCTCTTCATGTGGAAGTTCCAGCAGAAGGAAATATATTGCTGCTTCACGATGTAGTAGACAATGCAGAGATGGAATTGAGAAAAAATCTTAACTGTGAGGCAGTGATTCATATGGATCCAGTGGTGACACAAGATGCATATGTGTTGGAATTAAAGAGTAAAATAGAAGATTTGATAAAGGAAATTGATTCGGTTCTCACCATGCATGATTTTCGGGTAGTTGCAGGACAGACACATACGAATTTAATTTTTGATGTTGTGGTCCCTTATAAATTTCATATCAGTGACGAAGCGCTGTCAGAACGAATACAAAGACAGGTGGGAATACGAATTGGGGAGAATTATTTTGTGGTAATCCAGGTGGATAAAGCATACATTAAATAGACAGACTGTGGAAATATAGCCCAATTTCCAGGCGCTTTGCGGGGAAATTGGGATAAAAGTGTCAAAAATTTTGGCAATAAAAATGATTCTTTCGTTGAAATTTCCAGTTTTGAGAAAGCTACTTGAAAAAGATGAATACATGGGGTATATTTGTAAGAGTAAAAAACATAAGAAAATAGCTAAATCAGGAGAGTATTACGTGGGAAAGAGGATAGGATGAGCGAGAAAAAAATTATTGTATCTAATGTAGCGAAAGAATACAGCAATCCCATCGCAGAATTGGTTCAAGTTGCTTGTCAGTTTGACAGTGAGATCAGATTGGAGAATAACGAAGCCAAGATTAATGCGAAGAGTATTATGGGAATTATGGCATTTAATCCGTCAAAAGGAATGACTGTAAATATAGTGGCTGATGGAAGCGATGAAGAAGAAGCTTTATTGGCAATGGAAAGATTTTTAGTCTGTCAGTAAAAAAAATTAGGAGGAAACCAAATTATGGCAACGACGAAAAAAAACACGAAAACTTCAACTAAACCAGCAGCCGTACCAGAAGAAGCAGCCGTGCAGGAAGACACAGCCGCAAAAGAGACAGTGATTACGGAAGAGGCATCTGAGTCTACAGTGCTTGCTGCGGAGGAGGTAGCACCAGCAGTGGAAGAAGCAGCAGAGGAGAAGAAAGAATCTGCAAAGAAAGCTCCTGCAAAAAAAGCTCCTGCAAAGAAGGCAACAACGAAGAAGAAAGAAGTAGAAAAGGTAGAAGAGATTTATGTTCAGTACCATGAAATGGAGTTTACAACAAAGGATATTCTGGACAAAGTGAAACAGGCATACGTTTCTGAGGGACATAGAGAATCTTCTATTAAATCTGTAAGTGTATATATCAAACCAGAAGAAGGCATGGCTTATTATGTTATTAACAATAAGTCCAAAGGTGGCATTTCTCTGTAAGAATTGTAACGTGTAACAGGGGCTGTTGCAAAGCAATTTTCCTTTTGCGAGGAGGTTGTTTTGCAGAAGTCCCTGTTTTTTTATGATTTCCATTTTATAGAAAGAAATCAAATGGTACATAACATTGCTTCCACAGACGAAAAAAAATACCAAAAAACAAAAAAAATTCCATATGGAATTTTTTTGCTTTTTGGTATAATTTTATAAAAAATGAGTGAGAAGGAGAATGAACCATGAGAAAAAAATGGAAAAACAGATGTTTTGCATGGGCACTTGTGGGAACTATGGCATTTTCTGGTTTCCCATCCGTTTCGGTGTCAGCGGAAGAAAACGAACTGTCCAAACTGGCAGAATTCAACTTCGATGCAGATGCATCAGACGGGGCATTTGCAGGTGGTGGCGCGCTGGGAACTGTGAATGGAGGCTGTTCCTTGGAGCAGCGCGCAGGAACCAACAAAGCGCTGTATTTAAATGGAAGTGACAGCTTTTTGAATGTCACCAAAGCAGATGGCAGCAGTCTTTTGGCAGGCAAAGAAAATATTACAATTTCCTACGATGCGAAGCCAGATAAGGCGGAAAAGAGCTGGAGTTTCTTTGCAGCACCCAATGGCAATAAGCAGAGTTATGAGTATGAACATTATTTGGGAATCCTGCACACTTCTTCAGAGACAAAGGTGGAGCGCTACCATAATTCAGGTAAAAGGCCCGGAAATAATCTGGAGTCCACAGTGGACAGTGAGTGGACGCATGTGGATGTGGTGGTTTCTGAGAATCACACAAAGCTGTATGTAAATGGGGAACTGAGACAGGAAGCCAACAGTGATTATAAGCTCAGCGAGATCGTTGGCACTTCTGGGATCCTTCAGATCGGAAAAGCAAACTGGGATTCTGGTGAGTATTATAAGGGCCTGATCGACAATTATAAGATCTATGATGGAGCATTATCACAGGATGCGATAGAAACTCAATATCAGAATTTTCTAGCAGAGTTGGAGCAGATCGAAAAAGACAAAGAAGAACAGGAAAAAGCCATGGCGCTTCAGAAGGATTATGATGATCTGGAAATTCTGAACGCAGATGATGTGCGGGGCAATTTGGCCTTAATCCGACAGGGACGATATGGTTCTACGATTACCTGGGAATCCAGCAACAAAGCTGTCATCACAGATTCAGCAGAAGGAAGCCTTTATGACGGCGGTGTGGTGACCCGTTCGAATGCAGGAAGTTCTGCTGTGGAGGTGACATTAAAAGCTACCTTAAAGTCAGCGTACAACGAAGACACAAAGACGAAAGAATTTAAGGTTCAGGTTCAGCCCAAAGAGGCAGATCTTGATACAGATTATAGTGCAGGTTATCTCTGGGCACATTTTGGCATTGCAGGCGGCTATGAGAAAATGTTCTTTGGATACAGTGAGGATGGACTCACTTGGAGAAAGTTAAATAAAGTAGACGGCATTGCGAAACCTGTGATGGAGAATGATGCCCAGGGCAGTGACCAAGGTGTCCGAGATCCCCATATCATTCGTTCCGCAGAGGGAGACCGCTATTGGATTCTTGGAACAGATCTCCATGCAGAAGGAGATGGACCTGGCGGAAGCGGCTGGAATCAGTTGAGCGCGAGTCAGAATCTTGTGGTATGGGAATCTACAGATTTGGTGAACTGGAGTGAGCCACGTTTGGTTTATGCAGGCTTTGACCAGGCAGGTTGTATTTGGGCTCCAGAGGCGATCTATGACGATACAACAGGAGATTATGTAGTCTATTGGTCCTCCAGAGACAAATCCAAGGTAGGAACAGAGCAAAACGCACTCAGGGTGTATGTATGTCGCACCAGAGATTTCAAGAGCTTTTCAGAACCGAAGGTATGGCTCAGCGAAGATCAGGACAGCGGGAATGAGATCAACATTATTGACAGCTCCATTGTAAAAGATAATGGAAAATTTTATCGTTTCTCTACCTCTGATTGGAACACCGTGATTGATGTCAGTGATACGCTCGATACAGAGGACGTCTTAGACGTGAGAAATGGAGAGAATCAGAGTACACCAAATGGATCCTGGACTCGTCTAGTGACAAGAAGTGGAACAGGCGCAGCAGGATTTGAAAGAGAGGAAGGATTTACCGTTTACCAGCTTCCCGACGGCCGTTGGTGCGCAATGGGCGATGAGGATGGTTATAAAGCCTTTGTGACAAATGACTTGGCAAGCGGTAAATTTACCAAAACTACAGCCAGCTTCGTAGATGGAAGATTCCGTCATGGGACCGTAATGCGGCTGTCACAGGCAGAGCAGGCACGTGTGCTGGAAGCATACAAAGACAGAGACAGTAGTCCAGGCCAGCAGGAACAACCAGCCAAAGAGCCTGTTCTCTGTTATGATTTTGAGAATGATTTAAATAAGAAAACCATTACAGATGTGGGAACAGGAAATGAGTCCAAGGATCATGGTAAATTGTTTGGAAATGCGGCTGTTGTGTACGATGAGGAAAGACAGAGCAATGTGCTGTATCTGGACGGCTCCAATGGTTCTTATGCAGAGATTCCAAAGGGATTCTTTGATAAACGCAATACCATGACGATCTCCATGGATGTGAGATCCGATTTGGGAAGTGGCAATTTCTTTACTTTTACCTATGGAAAAGACAGTACATATTATGATTTCCTGCGGGTTCGAGGAACTGAAGTGCGCAATGCAATTACCACGTCCAGCTACACCGCAGAAAAAGAGGTCAAGGCAAGCGGAGCTCTGACCGGAACCTGGCAGAATGTGGTTCTTGTCATCGATAAAACCAATATGAAACTTTATCTGGATGGAAGTCTTGTGGATGAAAATACCAATACAGGGATAACGACAGCATCTTTGGGAACAGATTTGCTTGCTTATCTTGGTAAATCATTCTATTCCCCAGATGGTTATTTTAAGGGAAGTTTCGATAACTTTAAAGTCTATAACCGAGTGTTAAGTGAAGAAGAAATTTTGGATCCTGTCATCGATCGTGTGCCTCTTTTGAAAAAAATTACCATAGGCACGACACCGCAAGATCCAGCATCCACTATGGGCACAGACGACCATACAGCAATCACTGTGAAAATAGATCAGGAAAAGAAAGAGATCACATCCTATGTACGCAAAGGAACAGATCTTACAGCCGTTCCAGTGGAAATTGCACTGCTGGCAAAGAATGTGAATGTAAAGACAGAAGATATGACGCAAGCCCAAAAGGGAAGCGGCGCAAGTGTAAAGATGGTTCTTGATTTAACGCAAGATGTGGAACTGATCGCTGAATATCCAGGCAAGCGGACAGAAACTTATACCATAAAAACACCTCAAATCGCGCGGAATCCCGTTCTTCCAGGACAATACGCAGATCCAGATATTGATTATTTTGACGGAAAATATTGGATCTATCCCACCACGGATGGCTATGCAGGATGGGGTGGAACGGTATTTCATGCATGGTCCTCAGAAAATTTGGAAGATTGGGTTGATGAGGGAATTATTCTGGATGTAAAGGACAAAAATCCAGGAACCAATGAAAAAGGCGTTGCCATTGCCGTTTCCCCATGGTCTGATGGTAATGCGTGGGCGCCATCCATTGAAAAAAAGAACGGAAAATACTACTTCTATTATTGTGGAAATGTGAATGATGCGTATAAAGACCGCTGCGGCGGCGGAAAAGCGATTGGCGTGGCAGTGGCAGACAATCCGGCAGGCCCCTATGTGGCAAGTGAGTTACCCATTGTTTATCCCAAAATGATGAGTAATGCCAATATTGGTTTTAATGGTCAGGTCATTGACCCATCCATTTTCACCGATGACGATGGAAAATCTTATTTGTTCTTTGGAAATGGCGGAGATGGTACAGCTATGGCAGAGCTGAACAGTGATATGTTATCCGTAAAGACAGAAACCTTAAAACGTGTCAAGGGTATGAAAGATTTCCGAGAATCTGTGGTTGTTGTGAAGCGAAATGGGCTGTATCATTTTACTTGGTCCTGTGATGATACTGGAAGTCCAAATTATCACGTAAATTATGGAACAGCAGAAAAATTAGATGGAAATGTTACGTTCCAGTATACGCTGCTGGCGAAAGATGAATCTGGGGATATGCTGGGAACGGCCCATCAGTCCCTGCTGTATCTCCCAGAGACAGATAAGTGTTATATTGCGTACCATCGGTTCTATACACCTCTAGGTGTTTACACGGACGGTCTGGGCTATCACAGGGAAACCTGCATTGAGGAGGTGACCTTCCAGGAAAACACAGGGCTGATGAATCCATTAAAACCCACAATGGAGGGGGTAACGCTCAAAGGCCAGGAGGATCCAGACAAGAAAGAACAGGAAGAATTAGAGCAGATTGTGGCAAAAGCTGATTTTAAGAATGTATTTCAGAATGGAATGATCGCAAAAGCGGGCAAACTCGCGCTTCCCTCCAGCCTGGAAGGAGCGTCCATTACCTGGAAATCCAGCAATACATCTGTGATTTCAAATGGTGGAAAAGTAACCCTTCCAAAGAAGGACACCAAGGTTAAAATGACGGCGAAATTTACTTATGGTAAGGCGACTGCTTCTAGAACGTATCAACTGACAGTGAAAGCGCAAAAACCGGAAAGTGTAAAATTAGATGTAAAATCAAAGATTACATTGGGATTAAAAGAAAAAGTACAGCTTAAGGCGACCATATCTCCCAAAACAGCCTCCCAAAAGGTAAGTTGGAAATCCAGTAAACCGAAGACTGTGTATGTGTCTTCAAAGGGTGTGATTCAGGCGAAGAAGACTGGAAAAGCCACCATTACAGCCTATACCTCAAATGGGAAAAAGAAGAGCTGTACTGTGACAGTAAAGAAAGCGCCTAAGAGCCTGAAGTTGAATAAAACGGCAAAGACATTGAAAAAAGGAAGCACTTTCCAGATCAAAGCGAAACCTTCCAAAGACACGGCAAGTTATCAGTATACTTATTCCACCAGTAAAAAATCTGTGGCAGTGGTATCAAAGTCCGGAAAGATTACGGCCAAAAAGAAAGGCAAAGCAGTGATCACTGTCAAGACTTATAACAACAAAAAGGCCAAAATTACAATAACTGTAAAATAAAACAAAGCGTCTGTGCGCAATCTTGCGTACAGGCGCTTTTTGCTGTAAACTATGATTACTTTGACAGCCAAATACACATAAATTTTCGCAGAATAGATTTCGTAGATATCGATCTGCCAGAACAAATTTCTAAAAAGGAGAGAGACATGTATAAATTATTGATTGTAGAAGATGACCAAGTGATCGCAAAAGCCATTCAAACCCATATGGAAGGATGGGGATATGAGGCAGTCTGTGTAGATAATTTTCAAGAGGTGCTGCAAATTTTTATTGCTCAGCAGCCACAGCTTGTGCTGATGGATATTTCCCTTCCTTTTTATAATGGTTATCATTGGTGTGATGAGATACGCAAGATATCCAAAGTTCCAATGATTTTTATTTCTTCTGCCTCAGATAATATGAATATTGTGATGGCAGTAAATATGGGCGGAGATGATTTTGTGGCAAAGCCCTTCGATTTGAATGTCCTTCAGGCCAAAATACAAGCGTTGTTGCGGCGTACCTATGATTTTGCTGGGGATAGCCATCTTATGGAACATAGGGGAATGATTTTTGATATTGGAAGCGGGCTTGTTACATACGATGGAACCCAGGTGGAACTGACCAAAAATGAGATGGGGATCCTGCGAACGCTTTTAGAACAAAAGGGAAAAATTGTGACCAGGGATAAAATGATGGAAAAGCTCTGGGAATCGGACAGCTTTGTGGATGACAATACGCTCACAGTCAATGTGGCAAGACTTCGAAAAAAATTGGAGGAGATTGGGATTCGAGATATGATAAAGACCAGAAAGGGAATTGGTTATGTGGTGGATTAAAGAATATGTGAGACGGAATCGCCAAGGAATCTTTTTATATTTGGCGTTTGTGATGATCTTTGCTCTGGTCACTTTTCTGTATCAGCTTCCGCTTGAATCTGCGGGATATGCTGGAGGATTGTGTACGGTGCTGGGAGGAGTGGTATTTGTGATAGATGGCATAAGATACCGAAGAAAGACAGAAGCATTAAGCTGGCAGTTGGAAGCGGTGAAAAATGGTATAGAGCATTTGCCCAGACCGGAGGATGAACAGGAACGTTTGTACCAAGAACTTTTGGAAATTTCCAGACAGGAACGTGTGAACCAGGTGGCAGCGCTGCTAAAAGAAAAAAAGGATGTGATTGATTATTTTACTTTATGGACACATCAGATAAAGACGCCGATTGCGGCGATGGATCTTCTTTTACAGCAGGAGGTGTCAGAGGTACAGAAAATATATGAGCAAAACAAACAGGTTCAGGCAGAACTATTTAAGATAGAGCAGTATGTGGATATGGTGTTGCAGTACCTGCGGTTGACTGACAGCGTCAATGATTTTGTATTGCAGGAATACGATTTGGATGGGGTGATTCGTCAGGCAGTGCGCAAATATGCACCGATGTTTATTCGCAAGAAATTGAGTTTGGAATATGAACCAGTCAAGACGAAAGTGGTGACAGACGAAAAATGGATGGTGTTTGTGCTGGAACAGCTATTGTCGAATGCCATCAAATACACTGCTGTGGGAACGATTCGGATCTATGTAAAAAGTGGTTGTCTGGTGGTGGAGGACACTGGGATTGGCGTGCTCCCAGAAGATCTGCCCCGTATTTTTGACAAGGGTTATACAGGTTACAATGGAAGAAATGACAAGAAAGCTTCAGGAATAGGGCTGTATCTGGTAAAGGAGATTCTAAGTAAACTGGGACATAAAATTCATGCGGAATCTGTGCCTGGGAAGGGAACGCAGATGAAGATTTTATTTTGATATGAAATTGTGTGGTCTGAAAAGTACCACACAATTTTATGTCATTGACAATGATTTTTGTCATTGACAATGAAAAACAAATCTTCAGTTAACAAAAAATGGTACAGACACTATAATCATGGTAAGGCAGGATTACGGAATTTTACCGCCAAATGGAAGGGGGCAGTGGGATTTTGATAAATATGATTTTATGGGTAGAGCCGGATCTTGTCGGGTAACAAGTGAACCA
>CAJTVT010000001.1 GCA_910580015.1 uncultured Lachnospiraceae bacterium | reverse complement strand
ACTACTCCCCAAGCCTCGACGTAGCCACCGCTACGCCTGCGTTTGTGAAGCAGCACTCTCAGAAAAATATTCTGCGTCAAACTATCCAAAACTTAATTTTCGTTGTACTAGATAGAGCGTGGCTCAGTCAGAAAGATTGGAGATTATGAAGAATGAATGATAGAGTATATGAATACGACGAAATAATTCATGCAGTGCCAGACAAAGGAGGAGCGTATATTATTTTTCCATATGATGTGCGAGAAGAGTTTCATAAAGGTAGGGTTAAGGTCTCAGCCACATTTGACGGAGAGCCATATGAGGGAAGTGTTGTCAATATGGGAATCAAAAATGAAGATGGCAGTATCTGTTATATCATTGGAATTCGAAAAGATATCCGTAAAAAAATAGGAAAAGAGATCGGTGATATGGTTCATGTTGTCATAAAGGAACGGACATAGGAGACAAATGAATTGACCCCAATGTTTCAAAAATTGGATACATTTTCTATTATAGTAGTGTCTGATTGGTATTTATGGTAACGAATCTTTTGCAAAAAGCTGTATATACAGTAACTTTGTTTTTATTACCAAAAATACCAACAAGACACTATACTGGCAGCGGAGAAATTTAACGTGCCAGAACTTCTACGATCTCCCCGACATACATAGTATGAAGATTGCCGTCATCCTTACCAGAGTACCATTGGTTCTTGATTTCAGGATCGAGGAAATGGTCTTCTGTGAGGGGGACAGCGGCCATGTTCCGGCAGAGGATGATAAAGTTTCCCTCGTCCACATAGGGTATTTTATCTCGCCAGCCCACGGTAAGACCAGATGTTTTAAACTTGTCTTCCTGACGGCCAGAGACAATGCCAAAGTATTTCAGATCATTCAGGAATTTTTTATCAAAAAAGTTGCAGGAAAAATACGCTTCTTTGTCTATAAATTCTTTCGTGTACCTGTTTTCGCGAACAAAGATGAAAGCAGCATTTTTCCCCCAGAGTACCCCCAAGCCGCCCCAGCTTGCAGTCATGGCATTGGTCTTCTCCTGATTACCCGCGGCAACCAGCATCCATTCTTTGGAAATCTTAGTGAAAGGGTTGAGTTCCAGTAAATCCATGGGATATGGTTGAAATTGATGCATAATAATTCTCCTTTGCTGAATTGTTATTACTCCAGTGGTTAAATATCAAAGCTGTTGTTCATACGGCAGTTTTGATATTTAACCGCCGAAGTAATACATACAAAAGTATACATCATTTTATAGAATTTGCCTACCAGATTATGAAAAAAAGTTATAAATAGTATAAGCCATGAGAATAATCTTGACAGCTTCCTAAAAAAGTATAATAATTGTTACATTATCGGACAATGTTCGCTGGTTTTGAGGTTGTCAGGGAAAGATATCCCTGCTCAACTTGCAACATGGCCCGTAGGGAATTTGGAAAGACAGAATAGGATGGAGGAGCTATTATGGATATCAAGTTTGTAAAACGTGACACATTGAAGGAAAAACCGGATCAGAGCAATCTAGGATTTGGAAAGTATATGACAGATTATATGTTTGTTATGGATTGGGATAAAGGTGTGGGTTGGCATGATGCCAGGATTGAGCCTTATGGTCCAGTGGAAATTAGCCCATCATGCGTAACGCTGCATTATGCCCAGGAGACATTTGAGGGATTGAAAGCATATCGTACAAGAGAGGACAAAATCCTGTTATTCCGCCCCGAAATGAATGCAAGAAGAATGATTGATTCCAATACCAGGTTGTGTATGCCAGGGGTTCCAGAGGATATGTTTATACAGGCAATAGAAGAACTGGTAAAGATCGAGCGAGATTGGATTCCTTCGGAGCCAGGAACTTCCCTTTATATTCGACCATTTGTATTTGCCACAGAGTCTGCGTTGGGTGTACACATGGCAATTTCTTATAAATTTATGGTAATTTGTTGTCCGGTGGGCGCTTATTATCCCGAAGGGATTAATCCAGTAAAAATTCTGGTCGAAGATGAGCTTGTGCGGGCAGTAAAAGGCGGAACTGGAGATACCAAATGCGGCGGGAATTATGCGGCGTCTATTTTGGGGCAAGTTCGTGCAGAAGAAAAGGGTTGTACACAGGTACTCTGGTTAGATGGTGTTCACAGAAAGTATGTGGAAGAAGTAGGAACCATGAATATTATGTTTAAGATCAATGGGGAGATCTATACAGCGCCTACAGAGGGAACCGTTCTTCCAGGTGTTACCAGGAATTCTATCATTCATATTTTAAAAGACTGGGGCTACAAGGTAAATGAGACGCATTTGTCTGTAGATGATTTGATGAAAGCAGGGCATGATGGAAGTCTGGAAGAAGCATTTGGAACAGGGACAGCCGCAGTAATCTCGCCAGTGGGAGAGTTTATGTACAAGGATGATATTGTAACGGTAAATGATTTTAAAATTGGGGAACTGACCCAGAAATTATATGATTATCTGACTGGGATCCAATGGGGAAATGTGGAAGATAAATATGGCTGGACGAGGGAAGTGAAATAAGAATCAGCGAGCATGATCCTGTAAAACACCATTGTTTCTATTTGTTTCATAAATTCTTAAGAAAGTAATCGAATGAAATTAAAGATTTTTCGGCGATGGAGTGGTAGACTATAATCATCAAACAGGAAAGAGTGAGATTTATGATGAGACAAAAAGATGAATTTGCAAGGATCAACGATACGAAAAAAAGAGGTAATTTAGTGGTTTTTACCATAGCAGTGCTGGCGATTTGCATTAGTGGTGCACTTTATGCCATAAAATTACAGATGGATCAAAGATACATCTGTATGAATCCAGAGATTACAAGGGAGACACTCTGATAGGAGTTGTCTCCCTTATCTTTTCCTTTGTTAAGGAAGAGGATTGTATGGAAGAAGATTGTATGGAAGAAGATGATGATGTTAAGGAAGAGGATTATG
Source organism: uncultured Lachnospiraceae bacterium (assembly GCA_910580015.1). Taxonomy (GTDB): domain Bacteria; phylum Bacillota; class Clostridia; order Lachnospirales; family Lachnospiraceae; genus Petralouisia. Next base: position 186,069 of record CAJTVT010000001.1, on the reverse strand, counting down.
TACTAGAAGGTAATGATGTTAAGGAAGATAATCTTCTTGTGGAAGAGGATGATGGGAGAACTTTTCAAAGGATTTTCGTACCTTTCCAAGATTATAGCATAGACTATTAATAAGTGTAGAAATTAGAGGTGTTTATGCAGAAACGGAATTTGCGGGCAGCACAGGTAAATCATGTGGATAATGGAACGATTAAAATACAGGTGACTTCTGCGATAGGACTCATTCCAGTGGAGAATGCAAGGGTAACGATCTCTTACACAGGAGATCCAGAAAATACATTAGAGCAGGTTTCCACCAATGCCAATGGACAATCAGAAGAATTGACGTTGGCGGCTCCACCTCTGGAGTACAGTATGGAGCCAGAACAGACGACTCAGCCCTATGCAGAATATACCCTAGAAGTGGAAGCAGAGGGATATCGTCCTGTGAGCATTGAAGGGGTGGATGTATTTTCCGGGGAATTATCTTTGCAGAATGTACGGATGGAACCAACTGAGGTATCAGAGGAAGATAAGAATATTGTAATACCAGCAAATACATTGTTTGGGAATTTTCCTCCCAAGATTGCAGAGGCAGAAATTAAGCCTATCGATGAGAGCGGTGAAATCGTATTAAGCAGGGTGGTAGTGCCAGAATATGTGGTGGTTCATGATGGCACACCTGGAGATTCCACAGCAAATGATTATTACGTGAGATACAAAGATTACATCAAAAATGTAGCATCCAGTGAGATTTACGCGACCTGGCCAGAAAGCACCATTCGAGCAAATATTCTTGCGATCATGTCTTTTACGCTGAACCGGGTATATACGGAGTGGTAACTTCGTATGGTTTGATTCAGGAGAGCGGTTGATACAGAAAGTTCCTGACAGAGCGTAATTTCCGTTATGATTCCCCATTGTGCAAGATAAATTGCAATTTTTCTTTTAGTTCCGGGATTTCTTCCGTGATAGATTCCCATATCATATCATTATCAATGATGTCATAATCGTGTGCGTAAATGTTGCGCATTCCTTTTATTTGTCTCCAAGGAATGTCAAGATACATTTTTAAAAAATCTTCATTTAACTTTGTGACAAGTTCTCCTATTTGGATAATGCACATTCCACATGCAAATTGAAATTCCATATCATTCTCAAAATCTTTCCGGTTAAAATGGTGTTTTTCCAAAATCAGTTCTATCTCATTGCAATATCGAATCATCTTTTGTAGTATCATCTGTTCTGATTTTTTACCTCTCATAAAGAGTTACCTCATCTCTGCCAATTGCTTCAAGAAATTTTTCATCCTTGATGGCATTTTTCATCACTAAATCGACATGACAATGAAAAATATCCTCCAAATCTGCAACCATACCACAATAAGAAAGCAGACCTTTCATATTTCCTTTTTGAATTAGAAAATCTAAGTCGCTTTTTTCGTCAGCTTCTCCTCTTGCATAGGAACCGAAAAGACTGAGAGAATCTACACCATAATAAATTGCAATTGGTATAGCTTTTGTTTTGATTTCATCGATTGTGTAAGGCATATTATGACCTCCTTTAAGAGTAATGTACTCTCGGAATCTCTCTTATACCTGCTTTTACGGCTGATTTTCCGCCAAATGCACACAAATTTAATCAACGTACCATCCAGGTACGCCTCCTGAATTTGTGCACATCTGACAAAAAATCTTTTCGCAAAATCAGGCGCAAAGAGAATCCGAGAATACATAGTACATTTATTTCCAGTGAGTCTCTACATTTACGGATTCAATTTCATATGTCATTTGTTCACTGTCTTTTGCTTTATTATACATTTAAATTGTGATATAGGCAATGAAAAGTAGAATGTTTCAGGATGTTTTTCATTGTCATTTTTATGCGCAGTCTCCGAATACGACAAGCCGTTACGAAATAGAAATAGGATTAAGTAACATTGACAGGGGAAGTTTCATGAAACAAGAGGACTTTAATTATTTGGAACGCAAAAAAAATGGGATGCAGGTGATATTAAAATTTCCGAGAAATTCGGAACATGAAGAAGAGATAAAAAGAGAAGCGAAAGAAATTCTTTCTGGTATTCTTCAGGAACATTTTATGAAAAATTCTGTCACGATTCAGAAATTGTACAAAAGGGGAGGTGAAACATGAACGGAAATAAGAATTTAATTTCAGACAGCCAGATATATAAGAAGCGTGTCAGGATGTTATTGCGTGTCAGCTCTGACCAGCAGTTAGAATCAGATGGGGATTTGAAGATACAGAGACAGATTATCTTAGAATATGTGAAAAGCTATTCTAACTGGATATTAGATGAAAAAGAATATTTTGAAGGCAGTAACAGCGGATATAAAAACGCAGTTGCAGACAGGGAGATATTACAGGAAGCTTATAAAGATGCGTTGAATCGGGAGTATGATATTCTGGTTGTATACAAAGATGATCGAATCGGGCGCAGGATGTGGGAAGTTGGTGGATATATTATGTCTTTAAAAAAACTTGGTGTAGATATCTATACCGTAAAAGACGGATGTATTTCTCCGGAAAATTATGATATTATGGGGCAGATGATGTTAGCATTGCGATATGGAAACGCCCAAAAAAGCAGCGCAGACACCGGAATGCGTGTCAAAGATACCGCCAAGAAATTAGTCCAGTCAGGAAAATTTATGGGAGGAAAAGCCCCCTATGGATATGTGTTAGAGCATTCTGGTGAAATTAGCAAGCATGGACGAGCCTTGAAGCATTTAGTTATCCAGCCAAAACAGGCAGAGGTTGTGAAATATATCTATAAATTGTCTTTGCATAAAGAATATGGTTCCACCAAAATTGCAAACATCCTGAACACAGAAGAGCAGTATCAAAACCTTGCTCCCAATGACGTTTGGAAAAGTGGGACGATTACCAGTATTTTGACAAATCCAATTTATGCAGGTTATACCGCTTACAACCGCAGGGAAAGTCTAAATGGCAGACATCGCAGCCTGGACAGGGAAGAATGGGTTCTTTCACAGAAGGCAAATCCCAATCTTGTCATAATTGACGAGGACACATGGCAGAAAGTACAGCGGAAACGGGAAATGCGAAGCAGTAAATATACGAAGTCACTGAAAAATAAAGATGTAACAGTGATGGGACGCAATGATGGTATGCTGTCTCTGGTGGACGTCCTGCATTGTGGGTATTGCGGATGCAAAATGGTCAATGGCAGTAAATATAACTACTGGACAATCAAGGGAACCGGAGAGCGCAAGATGAGCAGGACAGCGATTTACAAATGTCAGAATGGGTGGCAGGGCGTACCTCACGATAAAACAAAGCAATACAAAGCAGATAGGATTGAATCGATTGTATACGAAGCTTTGGCAGAATATATTGGTAAATTACAAGAAAACGATAACATCTTTGAACAGATTGCAGAGAATGACAGCATGGAAAGAAAGAGAAAAGAGAAGGATTTAGCCATGGCAAAGAAAGAACTGGAAAAAATCCGACGTGAGATTAATATCATGGAAGAACATATCCCAGAGGCAATGACAGGGGAATATGCATTATCTTTAGAAAAACTATGTCATCTCATTGATAAGAAGACAGAGCAGGAGAACAAGCAAATAGAAGTTATACAGGAAAAAGAAGTTATCTTACAAAATACTGCTGTCACCGTAAAGGATTGGAAAGATATCAGCAAGAAAATACCCACATGGCGGAAAATGTTTTTAAATGCCGATACATCCTCAAAGCGTGTTCTGGTAAACAAATTGATAGAGCGTATTGATATCACCAGAGAGCAGGTAACGATCCATTTTAGAATCAGTCTGGAAGAATTTCTGCCCAAGTCCCGAATGAGCCGAAACGGAGTGGTATCGCAACAAAGGTTATGATTTTACAATTACCTCCTCCACAGCATATGACCATAAATGGGTTTACGGCAGAAATTATTTCGAAAGCATCTCCAGAGTGGTAGATGAAATGTTTGGAAATTTCCTTTCCAGACCAAATGTGAGGCAGCCTATTTTAACACAATATTGTGATGGTCAGAGAGTGAGTTGTCCAAATTGGATGAGTCAGTGGGGTTCTAAATATCTAGGAGATCAAAATTATTCAGCAATTGAGATTATCCGTTATTATTATGGCAGCGATATGTACATTAATGAGGCGGAGGAAATTTCAGGGATTCCAGCTTCTTGGCCCAGGGAGAATTTGGATATTGGTTCCAGTGGTAGCAAGGTGCGTCAGATGCAGGAGCAGCTAAACCGCATCGCACAAGTATATACATCCATTCCAAGGATTACCGCAGATGGTTCCTTTGGGCCAGCTACACAACAGGCAGTGAAACGGTTTCAATCCGTATTTGGATTGCCACAGACCGGAGTTGTGGATTACGCTACCTGGTATAAGATTTCGGAGATTTATGTAGGTGTCACCAGAATTGCAGAATTGAATTAGCAGACCATAGAATAAGAAATAGCGTCGCACATTACAGGTGGGGCGCTATTTTTATGCGCAGCCCCGTGCGTAGGAACTATGCCGCTATGTGGCGGACAATCCAGCTTTGCAGAATACTTTGTTTTGTTGAAATAATATTTAATGATTTATTAATAATTTCTGTGATAAAGTAACAGTAGAATCAGAAAGGAGAGGAATTATGACATTTCGAATATTAAAAAAGGATTTGAGAAGAAAAAAATCCATCAACCTGATCCTGCTGTTGTTTATCTTTTTGTCAGTCACTTTTATTGCAGGAAGCTTAAATAATTTTTCCATAATCCAAAGAGGGATTGATAATTTTATGGAGCAGTCTGGGCTTGCAGATTTTCATATTATGACCATAGAGGGAAGTTTGGTTCAGGATGGAAAAAAGAATGAGGAAATTGAGAAGTTTTTGCAAGATAATGCGCATGTTACAAATTTTATTACAGATGAACAATTATTTCTCACAAAGAAGCAGACGAAATGTAAAGATGGAACACATCTGGAGTTGAATAGTACAGTGATTCTTTGCAGATTTGATGTGAAATCACAGAAATTTTTCAAAGAGGATGACAAGGAACTTACCCAGATGGAGAATGGAACCATTTATCTGAGTAAGAAGTGTTTGGAAAAAAATGATCTAAAAAAAGGGGATGAGCTGACAATCTGCACGGAGAATGGCTTTGAAAAGACATTTACGATTATGGGAGACTTTAAAGATGCCTTTCTGGGGTCAGATATGATGGGAAGTGAGCGAATGCTTGTTAGCAAGGCAGATTATAAGCAATTGAAGGAGGAAAGTGGGCTGCCAGATGGAAAGCTATACTCTGTCAATTGCGATGATTTGGAATTGTTTGAGACATCTTATCACAATCAGTCGTTCAATGTATTGTTTGGAGCAGATAGAAAGCTAATCAAGACTTCTTATGTGTTAGAAACCGTGATTGCAGCGGTAATTTTAAGCGTAAGTATTTGTCTGATTGCCATTGCACTGATTATGTTAAAATTTACGATTGTTTTTACAGTGAATGAGGATTACAGGGAAATTGGCATTATGAAAGCAATCGGAATGGAGGATAGTGTGATTCGCAGACTTTATACTGTGAAATATTTTGTATTGGCATTGGCAGGCGCTTTGTGTGGATTTGCAGCCAGTATTCCGTTTAGCAGGTTCTTGGTTCAGCAGTCCACGGAAAAACTTGTGATTCAATATCGTGGTTCAGGGATTTTGTTCCAGTTCGCTGTCAGTATTGTGATTGCGGTATTGGTAACTTTGTCTGGCTATCATAGCACTAGAAAAATAAAAAAAATGACTCCCATGGATGCCATACGCAGGGGAAATAATGGAGAACGGTTTCGAAAGAAAGGGTTATTCCGACTGCAAGGAAGCCGTAGAAATCCAACTACATTCCTGGCATACAATGATGTGATGTCAGAGATTCGGAAATATCTTGTTCTGGCGATTACAGGTATGCTTGGCGTGTGGTTGGTGGTTATGCCAGTCAATACGATCAATACATTGCGCTCAGATGGACTTTTAGAATGGTTTGGCACCCAGAAGTGTGATTTTTTTCTTGTAGACGAAGAGAAAATTTCTGAACTTATGTTGTCTGGAGAAAGACAGAAGTATTATGATTATATGGAAGAGATTAGGCAGCATCTAAAAGAGCAGGAGATCTTTACCAAGCGGGCATATACAGAAGTATTTTTTCGTCTAAAAGTGCGGAAAGGAGATAAATCTTTTCAATCCTTTTCTCTTCAAGGGCTGAATACTCGAATGGAAGATTATTTTTACGATGAAGGTACAGCTCCGGTGTATGAAAATGAAATTGCTATGACCCACATTGTGGCAGAAAAAATCGGGGCTGGACTGGGAGATACCGTGTATGTGTACAATAATGGAAAAGAAGAGCCATATCTGGTGACTGCTCTTTATCAGAGTATGAATAATATGGGGGAGGGCATCCGTTTTACGGAGAAAGCGAATTTGGATTACCAGGCTGTTGCAGGAGGATTTGGCATTCAGGTGGAATTGGAAGACAAGCAGGCAGAGCTTTTGCCAATGATTGATAAGGTGAAGGAGGTTCTGCCAGAGATGGAAGTGCAGACAGTTCCGGAATTTATTGACCATATGGTGGGAGGTGTTTCAGAACGTTTAGACTCGTTAAAAATTATGATATTGGCACTTGTGGTTACCATCAATATCTTGGTGGTGGTACTCATGCAAAAAATGTTTCTGGTAAGGGAAAAAGGCGAAATGGGAATGATGAAAGCCATCGGTTTTTCTGATGCCGCCATAATTGCCTGGCAGACAAAACGGGTATTGCTGGCCTTGTTTGTGGGGATTGCTGCGGGAACTCTGACTGGAACGTATTTTTCTGAATTTACTGCAGGAAAAGTATTTCAGCTTATGGGAGCTGCGAGAATCGTGTTTGTGGTAAATCTGTTAGAGGTTTATGTGGTGTACCCATTGGTGTTATTATTTGCAGTGGCAATTGCCAGTCTATTCACCATGCAGAGGGTACGCAAGATTACGGTGCAGGAAGTCAATGATATGGATTAATGATAGAATGAATGAGAGAGGAAAACAAGATGGAAGCATTACGTGTAATTGATTTATGTAAAACTTATATTACCAACAAAAGACAAAATAATGTATTAAAAAATGTTAATTTTACCATTGAGCAGGGGGAAATGACAGCAGTTATGGGGCCATCTGGCTCTGGTAAATCTACATTGCTCTATAGTGTGTCTGGTATGGACCGTCCCACAGCGGGACAGGTGCTTGTAGGAGGCAGGGACATTACCAGATTAAAGGAGAAAGAGCTTGCCAAAGTGCGCCTTCAAGACATGGGTTTTATTTTCCAGCAAATGCATATGCTCAAAAACTTGACGGTGATGGATAATATTTTGTTGCCAGCCTATCAATCCAAGCAAAAGGACCGTACCAGAAAAGAGATTGATGATTACTGCAAAGCTCTGATGCGTAGGCTTGGTATCAGCGAGATTGCGCAGAATGATATCATGGAGGTGTCTGGGGGCCAGCTTCAGCGTGCATGCATCTGTAGAAGCATGATCAACCGTCCTCAAATTTTATTTGCAGATGAGCCGACTGGGGCCCTGAATCGCGGTACATCTGAGGAGGTAATGCAGGAGTTGAACAAGCTGAATCAAGATGGAACCACAATTATGTTGGTAACCCATGATATGAAAGTTGCTGCAAAATGCAGCAGGATCTTGTATATTGTAGATGGAAATATCAAAGGAGAACTTTCCTTGGGAAGATTGTTTTCTAATAATCCCAAGGAGAAAGAGACAGATTTGGAAAAAGTGCAACGGGAACGAGAACAGAAGCTGAATCATTGGTTGAGCGAGATGGGTTGGTAGAGGAGTAAGAGATGGCAGATATTATTGTGGTGGAGGACAACGAAGAGATTGGAGCGCTGCTCAGTGACTTTCTGCAAGCGGAGGGCTATGACGTGTATCTTGCTTTGAGCGGCGAAGAGGCTCTAGAAATTTATGAAGCAGAAGGAGCAAAGTTGATACTTTTAGATTTGCTTCTTCCAGGGCTCGACGGATTCGGCGTATGCAGAAAAATTCGAGAGAGTGATAATATTCCTATTATCATGCTAAGTGCCAGGAATGGAAAAGAGGATAAGTTAAATGGACTTTTACTGGGGGCAGACGATTATATCGAAAAGCCCTATGATATTGATATCCTTCTGGCAAAAATTCAGGGCATTATGAAGCGTAGATATGCCTCAGATGAGATTGTGGATGGTGATATTCTCCTTGATAAGCCTGGACGCCGAGTTACCTTGGAAGGAAAAGAGATTTTTTTGACTTCCAAGGAATTCGATTTGTTGCTTCATCTTATGGAAAATAAAGGAAAAGTGCTGGGCAAGGAAGCATTGTTCCATAAAATTTGGGGATTTGACAGTGAGAGTGAGCCTCAGACATTGACCGTGCATATCAAATGGCTTCGGGAAAAGTTGGAAAAAAATCCGAAGAAGCCAGAGCATATTTTAACGGTCTGGGGCGTGGGCTATCGCTGGCATTCCTGGAAGGAGGAGTCGTCTTAAAAATCAATGAAGGAAATTAATTTACGGATGGGAAAAATATTCCTGTTGTTTTTGGCATTGGCCACCTGTCTAAATTTGTTGGCAAGGAAGGTGCAGAGAGAAGAAATTGATCAATCTTATAAGGTATCTGTGAACAGAATTGCTCATGCAGTACAGTTATATGAAGAGGAACATGGGAAACCAGCCGGAACGCTCACAGCCCTTGCTGAATGTGCAGGAGTGCCAGAATTTGCAGGTATTGTAGCATTTACATGGACATGTTCTGAGTCTTCTGGGGAATTTCAGGATATGCAACCAGAGAGAAAAGAAAGTCAAAAAGCAGAGAAAAAACAGGAGATACAAAACCTTGAAAAACAGGAGGGTTTCATCCAATGGGAAGAATTTTGGAAAAATGATGGGCAGCAGTATCAGATCATTGCCACCGATCAATATTTTTATAAAGTGCTCTATGATCTTGATAATCCCAGTGAAAACTTGCTGTTTTGGGTAAATATTACATCACTGGCTTTTCTGTTTGGCATTCTGGGGTTGTTTTGGTATTTCGGAAAAAATCTTTTGCGGCCATTTCATCAGTTTTCCCAGCTTCCATATCAGCTTTCAAAGGGCATCCTGACGCTTCCTTTGAAGGAAAATAAAAATCGCTTTTTGGGGAAATTTCTCTGGGGAATGGATATGCTTCGGGAGCATTTAGAAGAGCAAAAACAACGGGAACTGGAGCTTCAGAAGGAAAAGAAGTTGTTGTTATTATCATTATCTCATGATATTAAGACACCCTTGAGCGCGATCAAACTGTATGCGAGGGCTCTTGCTAGAAATCTTTATCAGGAAGAGACCAAAAAGAGGAAGATTGCAGAGAATATCAATCAGAAAGCAGACGAAATTGAACATTATATCTCGGAGATTGTACGCACTTCTCATGAGGAGTTTTTGGATTTCCAGGTAGAAAATCAGGAATTTTATATTGGAGATGTTCTGGAAAAAATCCGCGCCTATTATCAAGAAAAGATGGCCTTGAATCAGATTTTGTTTCAGATTGGAGACTATTCTAACTGTCTGGTTTATGGGGATCCAGACCGTTTGCTGGAGACACTCCAGAATATTGTGGAAAATGCCATAAAATATGGTGATGGGGCACAGATAGAATTCTCTATGATTCGAGAGGAGGAAGCATATCTTATTTTTATTAAAAACAGCGGATGCAGCTTGCCGCTTCGAGAACTCCCCCATATTTTTGACAGCTTTTTTCGTGGCAGCAATGTGGCAAAGCAACCAGGGAGCGGCCTGGGGCTATATATCTGTCGTCAGCTTATGCATCAGATGGAAGGGGAGATCACAGCCTCTGTGGAATCAGAAGGCATTATGACGGTGTTAGTGGCTGTGAGACTATTGTAAAAAGGGAAAGAGGAGTTTGAGGTTGTCGCACTAACATCAATTACAAGACATAGATTGGTTCAAAAGGTTTACATTGCAAAGCAATGCAAAGAAAATGCACATTAATCATATTGGAAAGCTAGCTTTCCAGAGTGATTTTTGTGCATTTTATCTTTGCCGCATAAGCGGCAAGACCTTTTGAACAAGTGAATTTATTCGTCAACTGTCTTTTTTTAAAATAATTGTTGACAAATAATATTATATGACGTATAGTATTAAACAAGAAATAGTAATATAAATAAAATAATATTATATTATGTCTATATGGAGGTTTTTGTGATGAGAGAGAAAGGAGTGAGGGAATGGTATTTAACACAGGTGCAGCTCTTTTAGATGCCATCGTTCTTGCGGTTGTGTGTAAGGAAAAAGAGGGCACATATGGATACAAAATCACCCAAGATGTGCGGCAGGCCATTGAGGTATCGGAGTCAACACTTTATCCGGTGCTGCGTCGGCTGCAAAAGGATGACTGTCTGGAAGTATATGATATGGAATGTGGTGGAAGGAACCGCAGGTATTATAAGATTACCGAGAAAGGCAGCGCACAGTTGAATTTGTACCGGACAGAGTGGGTGAACTATTCTTCTAAAATTACAATGTTATTTTCGGGAGGAGAGCTGGCATGAGCAGAGAAGAATTTATGAGGCAGTTAGAAGCGCTGCTGACAGACATATCGGAAGAAGAAAAGCGCGAAGCGCTATCGTATTATCGAAGTTATTTTGAAGATGCAGGAGAAGAAAATGAAGAAAGAATTTTGAAGGAACTGGAATCCCCGCAGAAGGTGGCGGCAACCATTAAGGCGGATCTTGGAATGGAACCGAGCCGAGACGCTGGCGTGTATACGGAATATGGTTACGAAGATGAAAGATTTTCAAATAAACAGGTAGTGGATTTAAACAAAAAGTCGGATCAAGAGCAGCAAAGCAGCCGTTCTTCTTATGAGGGGAACCAAACAGCGAAGATTCTTTTGATTGTGGTTCTGGCATTGGCCACCAGTCCAATTTGGGGCGGTTTACTCACTGGTCTTCTAGGAAGTATTTTTGGGATTACGGTTGGCGTTGTAGCCGCGGCTGGAGCACTTTATATTTCAGGTGGTGTATTGTTGGGAATTGGAATTGGTCAGTTTGCCGTTGGAAGCTTGGCAGCAGGCTTTGCACTTGTGGGGGCCGGAATGCTTGTGTGGGCAATTGCTGTTCTTTTGACGATTTTGAGCGTATGGGTTTGTGGCAAAGCAGTTCCTTGGGGTTGCAGATTGATTGGCAGGTTATGGAGAAGTATTTTTCCTGGAAAGGAGAGAGCATTATGAAGGGATTTACAAAGGCAGCATTGATTATGTCTCTTGTTCTCATAGTGTTAGGCAGCATGTTTTGTATGATAAGTTTGGGAATTGGATTTAATTTTTCGGAATTTTGGGATGATGTGGAAGAGGGAGAGTTTTCCATTGGGCCAATTCAGGATATTCCATTTGTATCCGTAGGTAATAGACTGAATTGGAGAGATGATGGAAAAGATTGGCATGCATCCTCCACGGAGGATTATACTTTTTCCTGCCAAGGGGAAAAACAGGAAGATATCATTGATATCCTAGAGTTGAAAGTTTATTATGGCACAGTCGATTTTGTGGAAAGTACAAAAGATTCAGACGAAATTCAAGTAAAGGTAGAATATCGCAAGAAAAATCATAGGCGAAATGTAGAGGTATACAAGGATGGCACTGCTTTAAGAATCGAAGAAAACGGAAGCCGGAAAAGTGTTTGGAATGACAGCACCAGAGTTACCATAGGGATTCCAGCAAATACAAAAGCGAAGAGTGGTTTGTTCAAGAAAATAAATATGGAACAGGCATCCGGTGATGTTTTTGTAGATGTACCATTGACAGCAGATGAAATTAATATTAATGTAAATGCAGGAGAGTGTGATGTTGTTGAAGAAATAACTGCATTAGAAAACTTCAAAGCAGAAATTGGAGCTGGCAAGATTTCTTTAGAGCAGATATCAGCCAAAGAGATTGTTCTAAAGGCAAACGTCGGTGAGATCAATACAGAGGAGCTTTATGCAGACAATATCAGCATTGACTGTGGAGTCGGCGCTATAGAGGCTGTGGCAGGCGGGAAGGAGCAAGATTACAATTACGACATTAAATGCAACATAGGTGACGTGGAAATTGGAGATAACAGCTACAGTGGATTTAGTTCTAGGCGCAAGGTGAATAATGAAGGCAGTAAGGTCATGAAAGTGGACTGTGGTGTAGGCAGCGTGGAAGTTTCCTTTGAAGATTGACCAGAGGAAGGCTAAAAAAGAAAGAAGGAATGAAGATGGGAAAAAAATTATTTAAATCAAGGACGAACAGGGTGATATGCGGCGTATGCGGAGGAATTGGAGAATATTTCAATGTTGATCCTACGATTATCCGTCTGCTGGTAGTATTGCTTGGGTGTACAACTACAGGAATTATTATTTACCTGGTGGCGGCAGTGATTATGCCAGAGGAACCATAATGGAAAAGTAAGATGCTAGTGTACTGACACATTTATAATTAGGCAAACCTACTTGCCTTTTCATCCATCTGCTGCGTTAGATTTTCTAGCTGTAGCCACCGCTACACCGTTGAAAATCTGCCTTGCAGAAGAATGAAAATTCTGCGTAGTTTCACCAAATATCAACGTGTCAGCACACTGGTGTATTCTCTCAGGTACAAAAAGAATCCGAGAATACATGAGTGAATGGATGGAGGATCCCGCTTTGCGGGATTTTCTGTTTTGTAGGGCGGGGAAACAGAAATGGGAATTGGTGTGTGAATGTTTTATATGGTGAGAAAGGTTGGGCAGCAATATGGATAAGGGAAAATTGACTTTGCGGGGACTGGTTATTTCCTTTAAAGAATTGAATATCGCAGGAGATGAGGATCCAGAGCGGTTTGTGATGGAAGATGGTTTGACGGAACTTTTGGATGGTCTGTGTCACTATCAGGTACAGATCGTTAATCTAGATATGTTTCAGGCAGACAACAAGGAGAAGTTGCAGACCATTTTAGAATTTTTGAGGATTTCACCGAAAGAATGTCTGATGTTGGCAGCTACCGATAGAACTTTAGCGATGGCTCAGGAGTTAGAGATGGCCTCTATTGCTTATCGGAATCCCAGAATTCCAAATCAGAAACTATTATCGGCAGAACTTTTGGTGGAAGGGTTTGAGGAGGTGGAATACCAGCTCTTGGAGCGAAGTTATCAGAGGAAGCATGAAATTCCATGGACAGTGATTGAGACAGAGCGTTGCATTCTCAGAGAGATCACAATGGAGGATTTGGATGCGTTATATTTGCTGTACCAGGGGGAAAGTATTACAAAATATATGGAAGGGTTGTATGAAGACCGTAAAAAAGAGGAAGAATATACCAGAGCATATATTCGCAATATGTATCGATTTTATGGTTATGGGATGTGGATTGCAGAGGAAACATCTTCTGGTAAGATCATCGGAAGGGTTGGACTGGATCATTTGGAGCTGGATGGAGAAGTAATATTGGAATTAGGTTATGTGATTGGAGAACAATATCAGCACCAAGGATATGCCACAGAGCTGTGTCAAGGAGTTATTGAATTTGCGAAAAATGATACTGGTTTTGCGAAAATTTATTGTCTGATTGAAAAAGAAAATGAAATTTCCATTCATTTAGCAGAAAAATTAGGATTTATTTGGCAAAAAGAAGTAAAAATTCAAAGAAAAACATTGCAAACATATGTGAAGTCGTTGTATAATGTGGATTAACTCAAACGAAAATGAAGGTACATATGGGGAAATAGCAAGAGACGGGTAAGATGGAGAAATGTGTATGGAAAACATGAAAAAAAATCAACTGGAAGAACAGCAGAACCTGGAAATGCAAAATGATCATATTAAGCCCACCAAGGAATTTGTGAGTCCAGAGAGCTTATATGAGGAGTTAATTGCAAGTGTGAGGAGATATCATCCCTCTGCGGATATTTCCCTGATTGAGAAGGCATACAAGATTGCGGATGAAGCCCATAAGGGGCAAGTGCGTAAGTCAGGAGAGGCATATATCATCCATCCTCTGTGTGTGGCCATTATCCTTGCAGAATTGGAACTGGACAAAGAAACCATTGTGGCGGGAATCCTTCATGATGTGGTGGAAGATACCGTTATGACAGAAGAAGAGATTGCAAAAGAGTTCAGCCAGGAAGTGGCGCTTTTGGTGGATGGTGTTACCAAGCTGGGGCAGCTTCCTTACGAAGCAGATAAAGTGGAAGTCCAGGCGGAAAATATGCGTAAAATGTTTTTAGCCATGGCAAAGGATATCCGTGTTATCTTAATTAAGCTGGCTGACCGACTTCATAATATGAGAACATTAAAGTATATGAAGCCAGAGAAACAGAGGGAGAAAGCAAGGGAGACGATGGATATCTATGCCCCCATTGCGCAGCGTCTTGGCATTTCTAAAGTTAAAATTGAACTGGACGATCTTTCTTTGAAATATTTGGAGCCAGAGGCATATTATGATCTGGTGGAGAAGGTCGCCCTTCGAAAAAGCGCCAGGGAAGAGTATATTGCACAATTGGTAGGGGAAGTTAAAAAACAAGTAAAAAGCGCGGGAATCAAGGCATCTATTGACGGACGCGCCAAACATTTCTTTAGTATCTATAAGAAAATGGTCAACCAAGGTAAGACTCTGGAACAGATCTTTGATTTGTTTGCCATTCGTATTATTGTAAATTCTGTAAAAGACTGTTATGCGGCATTGGGAGTCATCCATGAACTCTATAAGCCTATTCCGGGTAGATTCAAGGATTATATCGCTATGCCTAAGCCAAATATGTATCAGTCCCTCCACACTTCTTTGATTGGTCCCACGGGACAGCCTTTTGAAATACAAATTCGAACTTATGATATGCACCGTACAGCAGAATATGGAATAGCAGCCCATTGGAAATATAAAGAAGCATCCAATGGCAATAAAAACGTTGAAAAAAATCAAGAGGAGGAGAAGTTAAGCTGGCTTCGTCAAATCTTGGAGTGGCAGAAAGATATGTCAGATAATCGGGAGTTTTTAAGTCTGTTAAAGAGTGATTTGGATCTTTTTTCAGATACAGTGTTCTGTTTTACACCCACTGGAGATGTTAAGAATTTACCAAATGGTTCTTGCCCGATTGACTTTGCGTACAGTATTCATTCTGCTGTAGGAAATAAAATGATCGGTGCGAAGGTCAATGGCAAGCTGGTAAGTATTGACTGTGTGATTCAGAATGGAGATCGGATCGAGATTCTCACTTCACAAAATACGAAAGGTCCCAGTCGGGATTGGCTGAATATTGTGAAAAGCACCCAGGCAAAGAATAAGATTAATCAGTGGTTTCGCAGTGAATTTAAAGAAGAGAATATTTCCAAAGGCAAGGAATTGATAAGTCAATATTGTAAAGCCAAAAATATTGATTGGCCCTCTTTGAATCAGCTTTCCTACCAGAGCCGAATTATGAGCAAATATGGTTTTCGGGATTGGGAGTCCGTTTTGGCAGCGGTGGGCCATGGAGGTCTGAAGGAAGGCCAGATTGTCAACAAAATGATGGAATATTACCAGGAAGAACACAGATTAGCAATCACGGATGAAGATATTCTCAAAAATATGGGACAGGAAGTGTCCTCTTCTGGTAACAAAGAGAAGCGCATCAGTATGCGTACCAAGAGCGGGATTGTGGTCAAGGGGATCGATGATGTGGCAGTTCGTTTTTCTCGCTGTTGTGCCCCAGTACCAGGGGATGAGATTGTCGGATTTGTCACCAGAGGAAGAGGAATTTCCATTCATCGGACCGATTGTATCAACGTCCTTAATCTTTCGGATTTAGATCAGATGCGTCTGTTGGACGCAGAATGGCAGACGAATGGAGGAGAAGACAGCCGATATATGGCGGAGATCAAAATATTTGGCAATAATCGTACCGGACTTCTTACAGATATTACACAGCTATTAGCGGAGCGAAAAATTGACATTGTTTCCGTTAATTCGAATACCAGCAAACAAGAAATTGCTACCATTACGCTTGCTTTTCGAACAAAAGGCAAAGATGAATTGAACAGTGTGATAGATAAGATACGTCAAGTGGAAAGTGTAATTGAGATTGAGCGGACCAGGGGGTAGTCATGTTGTACACAATAATAACAGGAAAAGACGCTTGTATATTTGAATAAGGCGTCTTTTTCTGTTTTAAATAATATGTCGCTAAAGCGACCTGTCACAGGTGAAAAACATGTTGCACACAATAATACAGGAAAAGACGCTTGTATATTTA
The DNA here is from genome assembly GCA_910580015.1 of uncultured Lachnospiraceae bacterium. Classification (GTDB taxonomy): domain Bacteria; phylum Bacillota; class Clostridia; order Lachnospirales; family Lachnospiraceae; genus Petralouisia. Next base: position 169,803 of record CAJTVT010000001.1, on the reverse strand, counting down.
AATAAGGCGTCTTTTCCTGTTTTAAATGAGCTATGTCGCTAAGCGACCCATCACAGGTGGAAAATTCTGCTTTGCAGGATTTGTTGTTCTTAAATAATATGGGCTCACACAGAATTTCTATCTCTGCGTGAACCCACGATTATAATAATTATGTTCAAAGTCATCTCTGCAAATCTTGTTATGTACGAAGATTTGTGTTATTCTACGCAATTAGCCGATGTTCATACAGATGGTACACAAGTTTATATACAACACGAGTCTAATCGACCACTTGACATTCTGTTTGAATCGTTTATTTACGAAGATGGAACATATCAATCAGGTTTTTCAGAAGACCAGCCTGAGCACTGAGTTCTTCACTGGTTGCGGCACTCTGTTCTGCGGTAGCAGAATTCGTCTGTACGACACCAGATATTTGACTAATCCGTTCCTGAACCTGTGCCACGGAATCTGCCTGAATTTGGGCTGCATTCGCAATCTGAACGGTAGTTTCTACAATTTCATTGGCATTTGCGACTACCGATGCAAGCTGAGCAGCAGTCTCATTAGCAATTTTCGAACCATATTCCACTGCTGTAATGGAACGCTCAATCAATTCTGTCGTAGACTTGGACGCATTGGAACTCTTTCCTGCCAATTCTCGTACTTCCTTGGCAACCACTGCAAATCCCTTTCCTGCTTCCCCAGCTCTAGAAGCTTCTACAGCGGAGTTTAAGGCAAGGATATTGGTCTGCAAAGCAATATTTTCAATCGTTTTGATAATTTTACTGATTTCGTTGGAGCTATCATTAATATCCTGCATTGCTTGAATCATTTCCTGCATCTTTTGGTTGCTCTCGGTAATTTGTTCACTGAGGAATTCCACTTTTTTGCTGGCTTCCTGAGCGTTTTCAGCGGTCTGTCCTACATGGTGGGAGATCTTTTGGATGCTTCCATCCAGTTCTTCTACCGCGCTGGACTGTTCTACCGCGCCTTGGCTTAATGCCTGTGCACCCATAGACATTTGTGTAGAACCATTTGAGACATAATCGGAACTCTCCATAATCTGAGACATGGTGCCATTCAGCTTTGTGAGAATTCCCTCCATAGAATTTTTGATAGAAGAGAAATCGCCCACATAGTCTTGGGTAATGGAAGAGGTCAGATTTCCTTTGGAAATCTCTTGCAAAATGGAAGAAATCTCCCCAATATAACTTCGAAGTCTCTGGATAGTGTTTTCAAAAGCTACCGAAAGAACGCCAATTTCGTCATTGGAATCAAAATCTACCGTTAAATTTTCGCCTCTTTCAAGTCCTAAATCTCCGTTAGAAATGGTCTGGGCAAGCTTTGTAATCTTGGAGAGCGGCTGAGAAACAGCATTTCTAATAAAGATTGACATGATCAATACGCTGATCAAAACTAATGTAATTCCAGCAGCACAAGAAAGCTTAATTGTAAGGTCAATCTCCTCGGAAGCTTCTGTCATGGAGACTCCTGCAAAAATAAGGCCATTTACATTGCCAGAGCTGTCCTTGGTCGGTACATAGGAACAAAGGTATTCAACACCGAAAATATCAAGCTCTCCAATATAAGATTTTCCTTCTTCTAGTACGATCTGTGCAAGATCTTCCGCCAGAGGTGTACCAACAACACGCTGTCCATCCTTCTGAATGGTGGTGTAGGCTCTTGTATTGCCTTCAAAAACAGTGAATTCACAGCGCATTTCTTCTTTCAGCACATCCAGCATTTCATTGGTCTTAGATTCATCACTTAAATCGTAGTGATCTAACATGTAGCTAAGCATATTGGTACCGTTGACACAGCGATTTTCTAACATTCGCATGGTCTGGTGGTTAAACATGTAGATACAAAGAATTACCATAATTGTCATGCTGACCAACATTAAAAACATGACTAAACCGTTTACTTTGCGCCCAAGGTGTCGCACTCTTTTGTTTTTCTTGTTCATAATATCCACTCCAATATTTTCGTTATAGTTACGTTCGTTCTTTGCACTTAAAAAGTACCGCTCATTATATATATTATATAGTATTGAGAGAAAAAGCAAGAACAACTTTAAGAAAAATGTGAAAAAATATAGAATCTTAAAAAATATCTGGTCAATTTTTCCGGTAAGGGTTATAATGAGATAATTGTTAGGAAGAAAGGAGCGCACAGATTATGAGAATTGAGCAATATTGTGTAGGGCAGGTTGGGACAAACTGCTACTTTATTATTAATGAAGAGACAAAGGAGATGTTGATCATTGATCCAGGGGATTCTGCGCAGATGCTTGTGGAAAAAATTCGTCTGGGAGCTCTCATCCCAAAGGCAATCTTGTTGACGCATGGGCATTTTGATCACGTCATGGCAGCACAGGAACTGGCAAAGACTTTTGATTTGAAAATATATGCCCATGAGGAAGAAAAAGATACGCTAAATCATCCTGGGAAGAACGTGTCTGCGATGATTGGGCGCCAGGACAGTTACCATGCCGATATATTTGTAAAAGATGGAGAACTTTTACAGCTTGCAGGAATGGAAATAAAAGTGCTGCACACACCTGGACATACACCAGGGGGATGCTGTTATTATCTGGAGAAAGAACAAGTGTTGTTCAGCGGAGATACTTTATTTTGCCAGTCCGTGGGTAGAACAGATTTTCCGGGTGGAAGTATGTCACAGATTGTGCGTTCTATAAAAAGTAAGCTGCTTGTACTGCCAGATGAGGTAAAAGTATATCCAGGACATATGGATCTTACCACGATTGGCATGGAGCGGAGACAGAATCCATTTTTATAGGTGCAGAGGAATACATGATATGATTACTGTATGCTTAAATAAAGCAAATTTTGAATATGATATTCACTCTCTGGTGAAGGCATTTTATGCCAGGGAGGAGGTAAAGGTTTTTGCAGACCAGGAGAAAATCCAAAAATTAGAGCAGGAGTGTTCTCCCAGGTTGCGTTTGGAGATTTTGTACCAAAATGGGGAGGAGGGCGAAAAGGACAGCATTGAGATTAATTTGCTGGAGCCAAGAGAGGATTTTGGATATGATATCGGGTTGACAGGGCGCACAGAGGCAGATTTTTCCCAGCGGATTGAGACAAAGAATCAACTGAAAAGATGTCTGTACCAAATGCTTTCCCAATACACAGGACAGGTTCTGCCCTGGGGAGCTCTTACTGGAATCCGGCCAGTGAAAATAGCGATGTCTATGTTGGAGGAAGGAAAAGGAGATGAGGAAATTCAGGCTTACATGGCACAGTCTTATTTTGCATCACCTGAGAAAATAGAGCTTAGCATTGAGATTGCGAAAAGGGAGAGTGAGTTACTGGAACAGGTGGACTACCAAGAGGGTTATAGCCTTTATATTGGCATACCGTTTTGTCCCAGTATCTGTTCTTACTGTTCTTTTTCTTCTTCTCCTATCGAAAAGTGGAAAGAAAGAGTCCAAGATTATCTAGATGCTCTTGAAGTAGAAATTAATGTTACAGCACAACTATGCCGTGGCAGGAAATTGAATACGATTTATATCGGGGGAGGGACGCCAACGACTTTGTCCCCAAAGCATCTGGACTGGCTGTTGGACAAGGTGGCAGAATACTTTGATTGTGAGCATTTAGCGGAATATACGGTGGAAGCTGGTCGACCAGACAGCATTACCAGAGACAAGCTAAAAGTGCTAAAGGATCATGGAATCTCGCGAATCTCCATTAATCCACAGACTATGAAACAGCAGACGTTGGATATCATTGGACGCCGCCATACCCCAGAACAAGCCGTAGAAGCTTTTTCTATGGCCAGGGAACTTGGATTTGATAATATTAATATGGATTTGATTGTAGGGCTGCCAGAAGAAAGTATTGTGGATGTGAGGGCGACCATGGAAGCTATTCAGAAATTGTCTCCTGACAGCCTTACCATCCATTCTCTTGCACTCAAGCGGGCAGCAAGATTTCAGATGTTCCCAGAGGATTATCAGGGAATGGAGATGGCGAATAGTTGGGAGATTATTGAACTTACAGCAAATTATGCGAGAATGATGGGACTGGCTCCTTACTATTTGTATCGCCAGAAGAATATGGCAGGAAACTTTGAAAATGTGGGGTATGCGGCGCCAGGGAAAGCTGGGCTTTATAATATTTTAATGATGGAGGAGAAACAGCCGATCCTTGCTCTTGGAGCAGGAAGCATCTCAAAACGATTATTTTCAGATGGCCGCATTGAGCGGTGTGAAAACGTTAAGGATGTTGCCCAGTATATAGGAAGGATTGATGAGATGATTGAGAGAAAGAAAGTGCTTTTTCAGGATTTTAACCTATGTTAAAAAGCACAGAATCCAGCTATAGATTAGAATTAGGACAATGAATGGAGGAGACAATATGGCATTGGCAAAGAAGCCTGTAAATGGCATGAAAGACATTTTACCAGAGGAGATGCAGATCCGGGATTATGTAATGAATGTAATCAAGGAAACGTATCGTAGCTTTGGATTTACTCCCATTGAGACTCCCTGCATGGAGAATATTGGGAATCTTAGCAGCAAGCAGGGAGGAGAAAATGAAAAACTAATTTTTAAGGTATTAAAACGAGGGGAAAAATTAAATCTTGAGACAGCGCAGACAGAGAATGATGTGGTGGATTTTGGAATGCGTTACGATCTGACCGTGCCTCTGGCACGGTTTTACGCCAATAATTCGAATGATTTACCAGCGCCATTTAAGGCATTGCAGATGGGAAATGTATGGCGTGCAGACCGTCCTCAGCGGGGAAGGTATCGTCAGTTTATGCAGTGTGATATTGATATTTTAGGAGAACCTGGAAATCTTGCAGAGATTGAATTGATTCTTGCGACCACCACAACCCTGGGCAAATTAGGATTTAAAAATTTCCAGATTCGGATTAACGAGCGGAGAATTTTAAAAGCCATGGCCAAATACAGTGGTTTTTCAGAGGAATCTTTTGATACAGTCTTTATTATTTTGGATAAGATGGACAAAATTGGCCTGGATGGTGTGGCACAAGAGCTGGAGAACAGTCAATTTCCCAAGGAATCCATTGACAAATATTTGAACCTTTTCCAATGTCTTAAGGGAAAAGAAGATGTGGCAGAGGGGGTCTCTTATCTGGCAAATGAGCTGGGAGAGTATCTGGATGAGGAAGTGGCTAGAAGCTTAAAAGAAATTGCGGAGAGTGTCAATGCCACAAAAGAGGCAGAATTTGCATTGGTATTTGATCCAACTCTTGTGCGGGGAATGTCCTATTATACAGGGACTATCTTTGAAATTGCTATGCCAGAGTTTGGCGGAAGCTGCGGAGGGGGCGGACGCTACGATGGAATGATTGGGAAATTTACTGGCAAGGATGTTCCAGCCTGTGGATTTTCCATCGGATTTGAGCGAATTATTCTGCTGCTGTTAGAAAGTGGCTTTCAGGTGCCAGGACAGTCAGAGAAGATTGCGTATTTGATTGAGAAAAATTATCCTGGGGACAAGTTAGTGCAGGTAATTGCAGAGGCACAAAAACAAAGAAAAGATGGAAAACAGGTGCTGGTTGCCCGGATGAATAAAAATCGTAAGTTTCAGAAGGAAAAGCTAGCAGCAGAAGGATATTGTGAAATAAAAGAATTTTTTAACAGAGATTAGATCAATGAAGGAGGAAAACAATCATGGCAGAATCAATGAAAGGGCTGCACAGAACACATAGATGTACAGAAGTTTCCAATGAAAATATTGGGGAAACGGTTACTGTGATGGGCTGGGTACAGAAAAGGAGAAATCTGGGAAGCCTGATCTTTATCGATCTGAGAGACCGTTCCGGCCTGCTTCAGATTGTGTTTGATGAGCCCAAAGTGGGGAGCGAGGGATTTGCGAAGGCAGAAACTTTGCGGAGTGAGTTTGTGGTGGCAGTCACTGGTACCGTGGAGAAAAGGACGGCGGCTGTCAACGAGAATTTAAAAACAGGGGATATCGAAGTGATTGCAGAGAATATCCGGATTTTATCAGAATCTGAGACGCCTCCATTTCCCATTGAGGAAAATTCCCAGACAAAGGACGATCTGCGTCTGCGTTACCGTTATCTAGATTTGCGCAGGCCAGATTTACAAAGAAATCTTATGATGAAGAGTAAGGTTGCCATGCTGTTGCGTAATTTTATGGCGCAGGAGGGATTTTTGGAGATTGAGACTCCCATTTTGACAAAATCCACGCCAGAGGGGGCAAGAGATTATCTGGTGCCAAGTCGTGTGCATCCTGGAAATTTCTATGCGCTTCCTCAGTCGCCACAGTTATTTAAACAGCTTTTAATGTGTTCTGGGTATGACCGTTATTTTCAGATTGCACGTTGCTTCCGCGATGAAGATCTGCGTGCAGACCGCCAGCCAGAATTTACCCAAGCAGATATGGAATTGTCCTTTGTGGATGTGGATGATGTGATTGAACTGAATGAGCGTCTTTTGCAGTATGTGTTCCGAGAGGCCATTGGTGTTCAAGTGAATCTCCCCATTCAACGGATGACATGGCGGGAAGCTATGGACCGTTTTGGTACAGACAAGCCAGATACCCGGTTTGGTATGGAGCTGGTAAATGTGTCAGAGCTTGTGGTGGGCTGTGGTTTTGGAGTATTTACTGGGGCTTTGGAACAAGGCGGATCTGTCCGGGGAATTAATGTAAAGGGACAAGGAGCCATGCCCAGAAAGAAAATTGATAAATTGGTGGAGTTTGCCAAGGGTTATGGCGCCAAAGGACTTGCGTATCTTGCGGTAAATGAAGATGGAAGCTATAAATCATCTTTTGCAAAGTTTATGACAGAAGAGGAATTGCACTCTTTGGTGGAGCATATGCAAGGAAAACCAGGTGATTTACTCCTGTTTGCGGCAGATAAGAATAAACTGGTCTGGGAGGTTCTTGGAGCGCTTCGGCTGGAGTTGGCAAAGCAGTTGGAGCTGATTGATTCCAATCAATACAATTTCTTGTGGGTGACAGACTTTCCACTGTTGGAATGGTCAGAGGAAGAAAACCGTTTTATGGCAATGCATCATCCTTTTACAATGCCAATGGAAGAAGATTGGGATAAGATCGATTCGGATCCAGGCGCAGTGCGAGCAAAGGCTTATGATATTGTACTCAATGGAACAGAATTGGGTGGAGGCTCCGTTCGAATCCACCAAAATGATATTCAGGAAAAAATGCTTGAGGCACTTGGTTTTACGAAAGAAAGTGCCTATGAACAGTTTGGATTTTTGTTGGACGCTTTTCGGTATGGTGTTCCACCTCATGCAGGACTTGCCTATGGCTTGGACAGAATGGTTATGTTGATGATGAAGTGTGATTCTATTCGTGATGTGATTGCCTTCCCCAAGGTAAAGGATGCTTCTTGCCTGATGACAGACGCTCCAAATGTTGTGGATGAAAAACAGCTAGAAGAGCTTGCATTGGTCATCGATTTGGAAGAAGAAAAGGAGCAGTGATGAAAAAGGGAATTTTATTTGACTTGGACGGTACCTTGTGGGATTCTTCGGAGCAGGTTGCAGTTTCCTGGAAGGAGGCACTGGAACAACGTCCAGATGTGGATAAGGAGATCACTGTGGAAATGGTTCAGGCAGTCATGGGAAAGAGTATGTACGATATCGCGGATATACTTTTTGGAGAGTACAGCTTGGATGTCAGAAGAGAGTTGCTTGTTTATTGCTGTCAGGAGGAAAATGAATATATTCGGCGTCATGGTGGGAGTCTTCTGGAAGGTCTAGAAGATACATTGCAACAATTAAAAGAGTTGGGTTACCATCTCTATATTGTAAGTAATTGCCAAGTGGGATATATCGAAGCATTTTTGGAATATCACAGATTGGGCCAATATTTTGATGACTTTGAAAGTTTTGGCGGTACTGGAAAAGAGAAAGATCATAATATCCGACTGGTGGCAGAGCGGAATCATCTGGACTGGGCAGTGTATGTGGGAGATACGCAGGGGGATTATCTGTCTGCTACCAAGGCAGGAATGCCATTTGTCCACGCAAGGACCGGATATGGGACTGTGGAGGCTGAGACTCCATTTATCAGAGAACTCAAGGAGCTGCCCCAATTAGTAGAAAAATTATTTCAAAAAGAATAGAGCTGGGAAAGGAGAGAGAAACATGGAAAAAATCACAAGTTTTACGATTGATCACATAAAGTTGGAGCCAGGGGTATATGTATCTCGAAAGGATTTTGTGGGGGAAGAGGTGATTACCACCTTTGATCTGAGAATGACATCTCCCAATGATGAACCCGTGATGAATACCGCTGAGGTGCACACCATAGAGCATTTGGCGGCAACGTATCTGAGAAATGATCCAGAATACAAGGATAAGACAATCTATTTTGGACCTATGGGGTGTCGAACTGGTTTTTATTTGCTGCTTGCTGGGGATTACGAATCTAAGGATGTTGTGGGATTGGTTACAAGTATGTATGAATTTATTCGAGATTATAAAGAAGAAGTGCCTGGAGCCAGTGCCAAAGATTGTGGAAATTATCTGGATATGAACCTTGGAATGGCTAATTATTTGGCGGATCGTTACCTGACTCGGACACTGTATGGCATTGATGAGGCACATCTGGTATATCCAGAGTAGAAGGAGGATGTGATGAAGAAAATAGGAATTATCGGCGCGATGGAATTGGAAGTGGAAGCTTTGAAATCTAAAATGACCATCGAAAGGACTGTAGAAAAGGCATCCATGGAATTTCAGGAGGGAACTTTAAATGGAACAGCGGTGGTAATTGTACGAAGCGGGATTGGAAAAGTAAATGCTGCGCTCTGCACCCAAATTCTATGTGATGTATTTGCGGTGACCCATATTATCAATACAGGTGTGGCAGGTTCTTTGAAGAATGAGATTGATATTGGGGATATTGTGGTTTCTACAGATGCGTTGCATCATGATGTGGATGTACGGGTGTTTGGTTATCCATTGGGAGAGGTTCCTCAAGTTGGATGCCTGGCTTTTCCAGCAGAAGAGCATCTAGTGCAGCTTGCGGTATCAAGTTGTAAAGAGGTGAATCCAGATATTCGTGCATATCAGGGAAGAATTGTGAGTGGTGATCAGTTTATCAGTGATAAAAAAGTAAAAGAACATATCATTGAGAATTTCCAAGGTTTTTGTGTCGAAATGGAGGGAGCTTCCATTGCTCATGCGGCCTATTTGAATCACGTTCCCTTTGTGGTGATTCGGGCAATTTCGGATAAGGCAGATGAGAGTGCTGAGACAGCATATCCAGTTTTTGAAAAAGCTGCCGCTGCGCATTCTGCTGCTCTGGTGGAGCATATGCTTCCATTGATTTAGAGAAATTTGACAGACTTGCATTTTATAAAATTGGCTCTTCCATAAAATGAAATTGGCAGAGGCTGCCACAGAATATGGATCAAACGGGTATTTAGAAATAGTCCGCTTGAAGTTCATTCTGTAGCAGCCTCTTATGTACTGAAAAACTTGCTCTTTTGGCGAGAACTTGTGTAATGCTAGAAATCAATCTCCTCGTCATAGAAACATGCTTTTAACAGCTGTTCCATCTCTTCTGGAGTTGGGATTCTGGGATTGGATCCGGTGCAGGCATCGGAAATTGCCAGTTTTGCAACTTCAGGAAGTTTATCCATAAATTCTTTCTCATCAATGATTCCACCCTCATAATCTTTGATACAGGAAGGGATTTCCAGAGAAGTATTCATGGATTTTAATTCTGTAATCAGTGCGTCTACCAGAGCTTCCGTGGTATCACCTTTCAGACCGATAAAGGAAGCGATCTCTGCGTAGCGCGTTGCAGCTTCTGCATTCTTCGCATTATATTTGATGACTTTGGGCAGATACATGGCATTGGCGCAGCCATGAACGATATGTCCACCGCTGTAAGCAGCCCCAGTCTTATGTGCCATAGAGTGAACAATTCCAAGTAAAGCATTGGAGAAAGCCATTCCAGCCAAACATTGAGCATTGTGCATACGATCTCGTGCGTCCATATCACCGTCAAAGGAAGCCTTTAAATCACGGTGAATCATTTTAATTGCATGGAGAGCCAATGGATCAGTGTAGTCACAGTGAAGCGTAGATACATAGGCTTCGATCGCATGGGTCATAGCGTCCATTCCAGTGTGAGCAGTTAATTTCTTAGGCATGGTCTCAGCAAGTGCTGGATCCACAATTGCAACATCTGGTGTAATGTTAAAGTCTGCAAGAGGATATTTGATACCTTTTGCATAATCTGTGATGACAGAGAATGCAGTCACCTCTGTTGCGGTTCCAGATGTGGAAGGAATTGCACAGAATTTGGCTTTTGTTCTCAGTGTTGGGAAATTAAATGGTGTGATCAAATCTTCAAAGGTGGTTTCTGGATATTCATAAAATGCCCACATTGCCTTCGCAGCGTCTATAGGGGATCCACCACCCATGGAAATAATCCAATCTGGTTGAAATTCCCGCATTTTTTCTGCACCTTTCATAACAGTTTCCACGCTTGGATCTGGCTCTACATTTTCAAACAGGGCAACTTCCATACCAGCTTCTTCCAGATATCCCACTGCACGATCCAGAAAACCAAAACGCCTCATGGAACCTCCTCCCACTACGATAATGGCTTTTTTTCCGGTTAAATTCTTGAGTTCTTCCAGTGAACCTTTTCCATGATATAAATCTCTTGGTAATGTAAAACGTGCCATATAAACCTCCTTGATGATAATTGTATAATGTATGACAACTCTAACGAAATAGTACCATCAAAATGCATAAAAGTCAATGGAGAAAAATATGATTTATACATAAATTATACAAAGAATAGTTTGGTCCTTTGCAGAAATTTCTATATATTCTTAAGATTTCTTGAAGCAGTAAAATTCCCATTGTTTCTCTGTACTTCCTGTGCTATAATGCAAGTCAATGACGCGTATAATAGAGTTATCAGCAGCAAAGGGTGAAAGAATATGAGAGAAAAATTAAAGCATTTTTTGTACCAGTATCGACACAGTTGGATCTTAGCCTATTTTTTGATTTATATTCCATGGTTTGCTTATCTTGAACAGACAGTAACCAGGAGGTTTCATGTGATTCATATGGCGGTAGATGACTATATACCCTTTGTTGAGATATTTATTATACCGTATCTCATGTGGTTTGGATATGTAGCAATTGCAATCGCGTATTTCTTTTTTAAGAATGTACAGGATTATTATAAATTGTGTATTTTTCTTTTTGTGGGTATGACAATTTTCCTTGTCATCTCTACAGTATATCCTCATGGGCATTATCTGCGACCAAGGGTATTTGAGAGAGATAATATTTTTATTTCTATGGTGCAGGGATTATATATGGTAGATACACCGACGAATTTATTCCCCAGTATCCATGTATATAATTCGATTGGTGTGCATTTGGCAGTGATGCACAGTGAGCAGTTGAAGGAGAAGAAGTGGATTAGAAGAGGCTCCTTCCTTTTGATGAGTTCAATCGTTGCTTCTACGATGCTTTTAAAACAGCATTCCGTATTTGATGTGATTACGGCTTGCCTTTTGGCGGTTGTGATGTATTCTCTGGTATATGCGTTAGACTATCAGCCTAGTAGAAAACGGGTGTATGAACGCCGCAGAAGAGAACGAGTACCAGGCCAATAAGATATGGTTTCGTATTTTTCTGTAAGCAATTTGCATACAACAAGGTATAGAACAGGCCCTAAGATTCTTGGTGTTGCGTCTGGTTATAACATGTAGATTTCTTTGTATGTCATTGGTTTGATAAAAATCATGTCCTCGAAATTGTTCATAAAGAAAAAGTGTAAAGTCTCTGGAAGTTATAAGACGATACACTCTTTCTCTATGGACGATTTTTTTAATTTAATTGCTAAGCATTCGTGTGGGAACTGTGATATAAGTTTGGGAGATATCCTTCCGCTTCCTCCGAGGAAAGGTTATATTGTTCATTGTAATGTCTTTAATTTCTGTATTTTCGAATTTTTCCTATCCATCTCCGTTAGTCCTGGTTAAATTATAACATATTTCGTGGATTTTCCAACAGAAGGAGAGTTACGTTTTCTATGAACGGGTTCCTTTTGGGAAAACCCAACTCTGTCGTCATATAATTATTTAAGATATTTTTATAAGATAAAATTATGATTACGAACTTGAAAATTGTGAAAAATCTATGGAAATATCAAATATAGTATAATGTTGAATTTTGATTGTTGGAAAGTATATCTTTCGACCTTTCTGATATTAATATTTTGAAAGAAGAATTATAGATAGAGTGTAAGAACGATAGAAAACAATATGAAAATGGTAAATCTACGATATCTAGAATATGTTAAAATATTGCGGTTTATTACAGACCGTGGTATGATAAGCAAGAACGATGTGCAAAATAGTATAAAACCACTAAAAATTATGAGATGATAAAAAATAAGGATAATAATAATAGAATACATATCGAACAAAAATGGGGAAAGTCAGAACATATAAAAAATCAAGAATAAAATAGAAAATCGGGGTAACAGGATTCGAACCTGCGACCTCACGGCCCCCAGCCGTGCGCTCTAGCCAAGCTGAGCCATACCCCGAAACAAAGCCATTCTATCATACAAAAAATAAAATGTCAACTGTAAAATATTGAAAAACAGAAATTATTTGACATTGAAGAAAATATAATTATAATGATTAGGTGAAACCGATGTATGGATTTGATTCAGTGTATTGGTGTTCTGTAACACGGAATCAACGGCAAATTTGCCATGACACTACAGAAAAAGAAGGGCAAACAAATGGAGACTAAGAAGAAGATGGGAATAAGACATCTGGGACTATGGATTTCAGCGGCAATGCTCCTGGGGCTTTTTATGGTATACTTAGGAATCGCGATATTTTTTACGAATCATTTTCTGCCAGGAACCACAATCAATGGGGTAAATGCATCCGGCAAAGATGTAGATGCGGTAGAGCAGCAAATCATTCAGCAGATCAATGGATATCAGCTTGTCATTGAAGGACGAGAAGAAAAAGAAGAATTTTTGAGCGGAGAAGATATTGCGTTAAAGCCTGTATTTGATGGAACGCTTCAAAAAGAATTGAAAAAGCAGAATTGTTTTACTTGGCTAAAAGCTTTGTTTGAGACATATCCGATTGAAGTGGAAACAATGGTGGATTATGACAAGGATGCACTGAAGCGAAAAGCAAAAGGACTTGAAATGATGGATAAAAGTCAGATGGAGAAACCAGAAGACGCTTTTATTTCAGAATATTCCAAAGAGGAAGGATATAAAATTATTCCAGAAGAACAAGGAACCACCATAAAGTTAAAGAAGTTCATGAAAGCATTAAAAAAGACGATTTTGAATCTTCAAAATACGCTTTCACTGGAAGAGGCGGATTGTTATGAAAAGCCTCGTTTTACCAGTGAATCTGAGGAGATCAAAGATTTGGCTGAGACGATGAATAAATATGTAGGGGCAGCCATAACATATCAATTTGGAGAGAAACAGGAAGTCTTAGATGGTGAGACCATCAATCAGTGGATTAAGTTAAAGGAGAACCACGAATTAGAATTATCTCAGGAAGAAGTTGCAGCTTATGTGGAGCGGTTGGCAGAAACCTGGAATACAGCAGGAAGATCCAAAAAGCTTGCCACCTCATATGGTACAGAAGTTACAGTTGAGGGGGGAGATTATGGATGGCGTATTAATCGAGAAAAAGAAACAGAAGCACTAACAAAGTTGATCAAAAAAGGTAAAGTGACTACGAGAGAGCCAGAATATGATAAATGGGCAAACAGCAGAAATGGAAATGATTATGGAAGCACTTATGTGGAAGTAAACCTTACTGCGCAGCATTTGTTTTATTATAAAAATGGAGAATTAATTCTGGAAACAGATTTTGTGTCAGGAAATGATTCGAAAAACTGGAGCACTCCGGCTGGCGCTTATGGCTTGTATTACAAAGAACGTGACAAGACATTAAGAGGTGAAGATTACGCCACGCCTGTCTCATATTGGATGCCTTTCAATGGAGGTGTAGGCTTTCACGATGCCACCTGGCGTAGAGATTTTGGTGGAAATTATTATAAGAAAAATGGTTCTCATGGTTGTGTCAATATGCCTTTTGATGCGGCAAAAACTTTGTTTGAGAATATAGAGGCTGGATGTGCGGTGCTGGTATATCATTTGCCTGGGTCGGAGAGCACAAAAGCCAAAGCTCAGGATGCAGCGGCAACTGTTGTTCAAGTAATTGGGAGTTTAGGTGATATCACTCTTGATAGCAAAGCAGCAGTGGCAGAGGCCCGAAATCAGTATAATGGTTTGAGTGATACAGCGAAGGGGTATGTATCAAACTATGGGACTTTGCAGGAGGCAGAGGCAATCATTGCACAGCTTGAGGCAGAGATTGCGGCAGATCAGCAGGCTCAGGCCGAAGCACAGCCTGTGATTGACGCAATAAATGGGTTGGCAACACAGACGATAACGCTGGAAATGAAGAGTAAGATTGAAGCAATCCGGCAGCAGTATAACCAGCTTTCTGACGCAGCACGGGGGAAGGTAACTAATTATGGTCAATTAGAAGAGGCAGAGCGACAGATTGCAGAATTAGAAAGGCAGGGGAATGGCTAAGAGGTGAAGGCATGGAACCGACAAATGAAAAAAAGCTGACAATATCAGATGTGGCTGAGGCTCTTGGAGTGTCAAAATCTACAGTATCTAGGGCTATATCTGGCAAAGGACGTATTGGAAAGGGGACCAGAGAACGGGTATTGTCGTATATTGAAGAGCATAATTATAAACCAAATGTATTGGCAAAGGGATTGGCACAATTAAAAACATATAATATAGGCGTAATGTTGCCAGAGGATTATACGGTGGTGGATTTGCCATTTTTCCAAACATGCCTGATAGGAATTGAGGAGACAGCAGTCAGTATGGATTATGATATTCTGCTTACGATGAGTAGGGAAGGAGAATGTACTCAACTTGTGCGGATGGTAGAAAATCATAAAGTAGACGGTGTGATCTTGATGCGGACATTTACAAAAGACATTCACATAGAATATCTCAAATCACAGGGGATTCCCTTTGTAACCGTGGGAAGTACTCATTATAAAGACGTAATTCAAGTAGATAATGATCATAGGAGTGCTTGCAGGGAATTGATATCCATTCTGCTCATGAAGAAGATGAATCGAATTGGGTTGATTGGAGGAATCGAGTCCCATGTGGTGACACAAAATCGCCTGAAAGGTTACATGGACGCTCATGAACAGGCAGGAATAGCAGTGATCCCAGAAATTATTTTTGTAAATGTGGAAAAAGAGATTATGATTGAGCGTGCAGTGGAAAAGCTGCTTCTTGAACATGTGGATTGTATTGCCTGTCTAGATGACGCAGTATGTATGCACGTCTTAAATAAACTGCGAAAAGAAAAGATTTCTATTCCAGAAGAGTTAAAAGTGCTCTCTTTTTATGACAGTTCTATTTTGGAAAACAATCTTCCCACCATTACCTCTCTGTACTTTAATGCCAGGGAATTGGGAATGGTGGCCTGTAAAATATTACTTGAACTGATTGAGGGGAATAGAGTGAGGCAAAGAACCTTGTTGGGGTATGAAGTGATTCTGAAGGAATCCACTAAATAATCGGAAAATGTCGAAAATTGTAAAGTTTTAGTAAATTTTTATGGAGGCACATACTCTTGTGAAAGTTTCTAATAAATCCATAATTTTCACAGAAGTATGTGCTTTTTTAGAATTTAAAGGTGAAGTCTAAAGTTAATATTAGGTAAAAATGGAGGTAAATTGCAATGTAAATATAGGTAAATTTACCAATGAATTCAGTAAATGTGCAATGTGCTGTAACTTCCCTTGAATCGTAGATTTTTTATGTAGAAATGTTCATATATATATAAAAATTTGGAAAAATAAAATAAGACAACCGGTTGTTCGTGCGTAAATTATAGTAATAATGACGAAAAGTTGTTAGATAGAATATACAAAAATTCTAATGAAAAACTGGAAAGTGTTGACATTGACATCAAATCCTATATTTGGTAAACTAGTTATACGGAACAACCGATTGCGCAAAGTGCGCATTTGTTGCTCTAAAATTTAAAGTTTTTCACGGGAGGGAAAAAAGATGAAAAGAAAAATCTTAAGCGCATTGCTCTGTGTGGCAATGACAGCAACCATGTTGGTTGGATGCGGTGACAAGGCTGATGATACCAAAACCGATTCCAACAACAATACTCAGCAGGACTCAACAGGCGATACTACAACAGATGATACCACGACAGATGATACCACGACAGATGATACTACAACTGATGATACTACAACTGATGACACCACAACAGATGATACTACAGGTGGTGAGCAGAAGTTGACTGTTTGGTGCTGGGACCCTGCATTCAACATTAACGCAATGGAAAAAGCAGGAGAAATATATCAGCAGGATCATCCAGACTTCTCTGTAGAAGTAATTGAGACTCCTTGGGATGATATTCAGACCAAATTGACCACAGCTGCAACCAGTGGAAATTATGAGACTATGCCAGATATCTTCCTGATGCAGGATAACGCTTTCCAGAAAAATGTTATTTCTTATCCAGATTCCGTTGTTGATTTGACAGACAGTGGTATTGATTTCACTCAGTTCGGTGAAGCTAAGACTGCTTATTCTGTAATTGATGGAAAGAATTATGGCGTTCCATTTGATAATGGTACTGCAATTGCAGCTTATAGAACAGATGTTTTGGAAGAGGCTGGTTTTACTATTGATGACTTTACAGATATCACATGGGATGAGTATCTTGAAAAGGGCAAGGTTGTTCTTGAGAAGACGAATAAGCCGTTACTGTCCTGCCAGGCTGGTGAGTCAGATGTTATCATGATGATGCTTCAGTCCTGTGGAGCTTCTCTGTTTGATGATGAGGGAAATCCTGCAATGGTTGACAACGCTGCGCTGAAGAAGGTTATGGAAACTTATAATTCTTTGAGAGAAGCTGGTGTATTAGTAGAGGTAAATGACTGGGATCAGTATATTTCTACTATGACAACTGAGACAGTAGCAGGTACAATCAACGGATGCTGGATCATGGCTTCTATCAAGACTGCAGATGACCAGAGCGGCAAATGGGCTGTTACCAATATGCCAAAACTGGTTGATGTAGACAATGCAACGAACTATTCTAACAACGGTGGTTCCTCTTGGGCAATCTCAAGCAACTGCAAGAACGTAGATTTGGCGAAAGATTTCCTGGCAAGCACATTTGCAGGAAGTGTAGAACTGTATGAGAATATTATTCCTTCTGGTGCAATCGCTACATATTTGCCAGCAGGTGAGTCTGATGTATATAGTGAGCCAGATGAGTTCTTTGGCGGCGATGCTGTATCTGCTAAGCTTGTAGAGTTTGCTGGAAAATGCCCAAGCAACAATACTGGTGTATACTACTATGAAGCAAGAAATGCTATCGCAGTTGCTATGCAGAATGTAGTAGGTGGCGCTAATATTGACGATGAACTGAAGGCTGCACAGGAAACAGTAGAATTTAATATGCAGTAATTTGAAATAAGACAGATTTTTATTACTAAAAACAGTGCGGGGGACAGCGTAAGCGCTGGCCCCCGACTGAATATAAAGGGGGCACGGATGTGAGCCAGACAATGGGAGCCAAAAAAAAGAAAATGTCGTTGGAAAGAAGACATAACCTGACTGGTTGGATATTTCTAACACCTGCGACTCTTATGATCGCAGTTATGAGCTTTTGGCCTATGATCCAGGCATTTGTCCTGTCATTACAGACTGGTAAGGCCAATAATTTAAAGTTTGACGGAGCTACAAACTATATCCGAATGTTTCAGGATAAGGACTTTATGCAGTCCTTGGGCAATACATTCTTTTATCTGATTATACAGGTGCCAGTAATGCTGATCCTGGCGTTGATCCTGGCATCTATGCTTAATAATAAGAATCTTCGGTGCAAAGGTCTGTTTCGTACCGCAATTTTCTTACCTTGTGCAACATCGCTGGTTTCTTATGCGATAATCTTCCGTTCTCTGTTTGGAGTGGATGGATTTATCAACTCAGTATTAATTAAGCTGGGAATTCTCAATACAGGTTATAATTTTCTGGGTAATGCGACCAGTGCAAAAATTGTAATCATTATAGCATTAATTTGGAGATGGACCGGATATAATATGGTATTTTACTTATCTGGTCTGCAAAACATTGAATATTCTGTGTATGAGGCAGCTAAGATTGACGGGGCGTCCCCGATGCAGACTTTCTTTAAGATTACGGTTCCGTTGTTGAAGCCTACGATTCTTCTTACAACAGTTATGTCTACAAACGGAACATTGCAGTTGTTCGATGAGTCTGTCAACTTGACAAAAGGTGGACCTTCCAATGCAACCATTACAATGTCTCATTACATTTATAATCAAACCTTTAAATTTGTACCAAAATTTGGGTACGCAGCCGCAATGTCCTTCCTGATCTTTATTCTGGTAGCGATACTGGCATTTATACAGATGAAAGTAGGTGACAAGCGTGACTAAGACGAGAAGAGCCAATGCATTAATGTATGTCGTTTTGACGATTGTATCAGTGATTTCTGTGTTCCCACTTTACTGGATGCTGATCAGCGCTACCAATAAGAGTGTGGATGTCAGCCGTGGGACGATGCTCCCAGGAGGCGCGTTTTTTGATAACTGGAAGTCATTATTTGCGCAGTCACCAGTGCCGACTGCGATGCTTAATTCATTTAAATATGCAATTATTTTGACCCTTGTTTCTTTGGTAATCTGTTCTCTTGCAGGATACGGATTTGAAATTTACCATGATAAAGGAAAAGATGCAGTAATGTCTGTATTGCTTTTGGCAATGATGGTTCCATTTGTTGCGACATTGGTTCCATTGTTCCGGATGTTTTCAGCAGCAAAGCTATTAAATACCACCATCGCATTTATTTTGCCAACAATTTCGACGCCATTTCTAATCATGATGTTCCGGCAAAGCGCACGGAGCTTTCCACATGATATTATTGAGGCAGCGAGAATTGACGGTTTGAATGAAATCCAGATTTTCTTCCGGATGTTTGTCCCGACTATGCGTTCCACGTACGCAGCAGCAATGACAATTACATTCATGAATGCATGGAATAACTATTTATGGCCCAAGGTAATCATGACAGATGATACCAGTGTTACTATGCCTATGTTGGTAGCGAACCTGACAGAAGGTTATGTTACAGATTATGGTATATTGATGTTAGCCGTATTGATTTGTAGTCTTCCAACTGTAGTTATATTCTTCTTCTTGCAGAAGAGTTTTGCAGAAGGTATCACGGGCGCAGTAAAATAGTGGATGTAATATTTGATTCCCTAAAATAATTAGTTTGGCAGCACTTTTCTAAAGTGCTGCCAAACTAATGTACAATTAATATGGAAATTTTTGAGATATTTATTTTCTGGAGGTGGCATATGGCACAATTTAATTATGAAATAGTAAAAGATCCGCGTATTTTTGCAGTAAATCGTATGGATCCTCATTCAGACCATGTATGTTATGCGTCCCTGGAAGAGCAGGACAGCAAAAATTCTAGTTTTCGCTGTTCTCTGGATGGTCTTTGGAAGTTTTCTTATGCTAAAAATTATCAGTCTACCATTTTGGGTTTTGAGGCGTCTGATTATGACTGTAGCTCTTGGGCAGATATCCGGGTTCCGGCGCATATCCAGATGGAAGGTTATGACAGTCCCCAGTATGCGAACACACAGTATCCATGGGACGGAAGGGAAGATATTGAGGCAGGAGAAATCCCTTCATTCTTTAATCCTGTTGCAAGTTATGTAAAGTATTTCACTGTACCAGAGCAGATGAAAGGGAAACCATTGTTTATATCTTTCCAGGGTGTGGAAAGTGGAATGGCACTGTGGCTTAATGGGGTGTATGTGGGTTACAGTGAAGATAGCTTTACTCCTTCTGAATTTGAATTAACGCCTTATCTTGTGGAAGGCGAGAATAAATTGGCAGTGCAAGTCTTTAAGTGGACTGCTTCAAGTTGGTGTGAAGATCAGGACTTTTTCCGATTTTCTGGTATTTACCGTAGCGTCTATCTGTATACTGTACCAAAGGTGCATGTACAAGATGTAAAGATCCGTACATTATTGGATGATCAGTATCAAAATGCAGACCTTGAAATTACGCTGAAAGGTTCTGGAAAGGGAAAGGTTTCTATGACTCTTCAGGACAGTGAGGGAGTTGTAGCACAGGCACAGCAAGAGATGGAAGCGGAGTTTCAGGTGACGATTCCAGTGAAGGAGCCGTCTCTTTGGAGTGCAGAAGAGCCCAACCTTTATGAACTGCAAGTACAGGTGACAGATGAAAGTGGCCAAGTTCAGGAAGTATTTTCCCAGTTGGTTGGATTTCGGCGTTTTGAAATGATAGACAAGCTGATGTGCATTAACGGGAAGCGGATTGTATTTAAGGGAGTGAATCGTCATGAGTTCAGTTCTAAGACAGGGCGTGTGGTAAATGAAGAGGAGCTTCTTCAGGATATAATCACTATGAAGCGGAATAATATCAATGCCATCCGTACCTGTCATTACCCAGATGACTCCAAAATATACGAACTTTGCGATCGATATGGTTTGTATATGATTGCGGAATGCAATATGGAGAGCCATGGAAGTTGGGATCCGATTCTCCGTGGAGAGATTGAAGAGGACACGATTGTTCCAGGAAATCGAGAAGAATGGGAACCCATGATGTTAGATCGTATTAATTCCTGTTATCAGAGGGATAAGAATCATCCAGCCATAGTGATTTGGTCCTGTGGAAACGAATCTTATGGCGGGAAAGTAATCTTTGAGATGTCAGAATTGTTCCGTAAATTGGATGACACCAGGCTGGTGCATTATGAAGGCGTGTTCCATGACAGACGTTACAATGATACCAGTGATATGGAAAGCCAGATGTATCCTTCGGTGGAGAGCATTAAAGAATTTTTGGCAAAGGACCGAAGTAAGCCGTTTATCTGTTGTGAATATACCCATGCTATGGGAAATTCCTGTGGAGCTATGCACAAATATACGGATTTGACCGATACGGATCCTATGTATCAGGGCGGATTTATCTGGGATTATATTGATCAGTCCATCGAGAAGAAGGATCGCTATGGAAAAAAATTCCAGGCATACGGAGGAGATTTTGGAGAGCGTCCCACCGATTATAATTTCAGCGGAAATGGAATTGTTTACGGTGGAGATCGTGATGAATCCCCTAAAATGCAGGAGGTTAAATTTAATTATCAGAATATCACCGCAGAGGTTTCCAGAGAGAAAGTATTGGTTCGGAATAAGAATTTGTTTATCAATACCAATCATTATGATTGTGTGGTGCTTTTGGCAAAGAATGGTATTCAAATACAGCAGGCCCATTTGGTAACCAATGTGGATCCTTTAAGCGAGATGGAGTATGAACTGCCGATACAGGTTCCAAATACACCAGGAGAATATACAGTTACTGTGTCATTTTGCCTGAAAGAGGAGACCGATTGGGCATCCAAAGGGCATGAGATCGCTTTTGGTCAGGGAGTTTTTGCAGTGAAAGAGCCAGAACAGCCGATTACCGATCCATTGACTGTGATCGAAGGAAAATGGAATATTGGCGTGCGCGGTATGCATTTTGAATGTATGTTCAGTAAATTAAAATGTGGACTTTCCTCTTATCGTTATGGTGGCAGGGAATTAATTGAAAAGATTCCAATGCCCAACTTCTGGCGTGCACCGATTGATAATGATGAGGGAAATAAAATGCATCTTCGGTATGCGCAGTGGAAGCTTGCCAGTTTATATTTTGATAAGGATGAGGAACAGAAACAAAACCCAAGCGTTGAGAAAAAGGAACACAGCGTGGTAGTGACCTATTATTATACGATGGGTACGACTCCAATCAGCAGGTGCAGCCTCTCCTACGAAGTGTTTGGAGATGGAACGATTTCCACCACACTTTGCTACGATCCGGTGAAAGAGTTGAAAGATATGCCAGAATTTGGTGTAATCTTTAAGTTTAATGCAGACTTCGAAAATGTAGAATGGTACGGTGATGGGCCATCTGAGACTTATGCAGATCGCAGACATGGTGCAAAGCTTGGTATCTATCGGAATAAAGTGGTAGATAATATGGCAAAATATCTGGTTCCCCAGGAATGTGGAAATAAGACAGGTGTGCGTTGGGCACAAATTACAGATAACACCGGAAGAGGAATTCGATTTACTGGGGAGCAGATGAGCTTTTCAGCATTGCCATACACGCCTCATGAACTGGAGAATGCGATGCATCCATATGAGCTTCCGGAAATTCATTATACTGTTGTACGTGTGGCCATGCAGCAGATGGGTGTGGGTGGTGACGATAGTTGGATGTCAGAGGTACACCCAGAGTATTTGATTGATGTGAGCAAGCCTTTGAAATTTACATTTAGTTTTAAGGGAATTGTATAAAAGAGGCAGTGTCCCCTGGATAGCTTAGGATATCTAGTGTACTGACACGTTTATATTTGGTGAAACTACGCAGAATTTTCATTCTTCTGCAAGGCAGATTTTCAACGGTGTAGCGGTGGCTACAGCTAGAAAATCTAACGCAGCAGATGGATGAAAAGGCAAGTAGGTTTGCCTAATTATAAATGTGTCAGTACACTAGGGGACAGGACAAGAAGGAGGAAGAACATGGATAAATTTGTAGTGAATATTATCCACCGCCCAGAGATGGTGCCAGAGTATGCAGAGAAAGTGACTGGACATGGAAAGGCGGAGGACATTGGAAGGAAGGCATTGCTGACCGAATCTCTGGATATTTTTAAGACACAGCAGCGTCTTGCGCACGAGAATGGCTTGAAGACTACTATACAGATGACGTATGCAAGCTTATTTAATGAGGAAGCAGTTGCTCTTGCAAAAGCAGATCATGAAAAATATGGGGATGAGATTTCTCTCTCTTTATTGGGACTTCCCTGTAAGGAATTTCGTGAAAAGTATAAGACAAAAGATTTCTGTATCTGGATGTTTTCCATGGAGGATAAGAAATCTATTGTAGACGATATTTTTGCTAAGTTCCATGAAATATTTGGATTTTATCCAGAATCTACAGGCTCCTATTATTTGGATGCAGAGCTCACCAATTATATTAAGGAGAAATATCCTTCTGTGAAATGCGCGGTGGCAACTTGTTGGGAGGAAGGCCCAAAAGCCTACCATACCTGTAATAATTCCTGGTATACTTTATTTGATGGAGGTCCCTGGGCGCCTTGGATTCCATCAAAACAGAATACACATGCTCCGGCGGCAAATGAACAAGAGGACAGCGGGATTGTAGCGATTCCTCATCTTTCCAGAGATTTGATTGCATGTTATGATGGCAATGGCTCCAATTTTGGAACCCATCCTCAAAACGTACTTCGTGGAATGATTTATGACAGTAATACCTGGGAGTATCCATATCTGTATAATTTGATTGACCAGTACCGTGATTTGGAGAAATATAACAATGGTTATGCGTATAACATGATGTTTGTAGGGCCTGCATGGATGAATAAAATGGGGCGCTGGGAAGCTCCTTATGAATTGTTGGAGAAATCTTATTCCGATGGGTGTGCTTATTACGGCAAGCTGAAAAAAGAAGGAAAACTCGTGGACATGACCATGGCGGAATTTGCAGATTATTACCGTGAGAAAAAGCATTACACGGAACCAGAATGTGCGCTGTGGAGAGATATTTTGTATGGTTCTGACAAACAGCTCTTTTGGTATTGTGATCCTTATATGCGTGTCTGTGTCAATATGGATCAGGGTGGAGCAATTGTGGATTTAAGACCATATGCTGCCAAGCTTGAGTGGCCAGTGGGAATTGGAACTAAGCATGTGCAAGATGCCTCCTATCCATTCTTGATTCAGGAGAAATATCGGGCAGGATACTTTACACATTATGCAGGAGAAGGAACTGTTCGCAGTGCAAAATTGTCCTACAATGGAGAGGAAGTAGATCTTTGCCTGTGTCGTACAAAGGCACATTTCTCACAAGTGGAAAATACCAGAATTCTTACGTTAGATCCCGTAGATATTGAGTTCTATGATTTGACCGTGAAGCTTCAGACCAAAATTTATTTTGAGGAGGGAAGCTCCAATGTGAAGATTGAGAGAAACATTCTTGAAATGAGCAATCCAGAGGCGAAAGTGGAACTGAATGAGTACATGGTTGCTTGTTATGGTACGACAGAGTACCCAGAGGATATGACAGGAATTATTCTCAAATGTGAAGGTGCAGAGGAAAAGAGCATTTCCTATGAGTATCGGTGTAGGGAAGAGCAACTTGCAGGTGCGGATGCGGTCAGTGCGGTGATTCCAGCAATAGAGACCAAGGTATCTATGACATCTTCCGACAAAGGCGCGGTGGGATATGTCAGGGAAGGTTATGCGTTCTCACCCATGTTTACCTTGGGTTACACCAAGACAATCTCAGATAAGGAGGTATTTGCAACATGGCTCAATCTGGAAAAGGCAAATTAAATTACAGATGTCCTTCCTGTTTTATGAGGGATCTGGATATTGATATGTTTTATGATAAGGATAAGGATGAATTTTACTGCATAAGGTGTCAGTATACTGGGGATGAGAAGGATGTTCTGGAGAAAAATGAGATGATTCGGTTCCGTTATGGTGCCATGGCGAAGCGGATTACCAAATTTGATTTTGATTGACAATTCTGAAAGTATCCAAAAGAAAAAGAGGTAGAAGGTTATGGGAAAAATTTCAGAGAAAATGAAATTTATCAAGGGAATGGATGTCTCCACGCTCCTGGAATTAGAAAAATTGGGGGCTAAATTTCAGGATGAGGATGGAGACGAGAGAGATGTCTTGTCCATTTTGCAGGAATACGGCATGAATGCTATCCGGTTGCGTCTTTGGAACCATCCATATTCTCAGCAGGGAGAACCCTATGGAGGCGGCACGAACGATATGGAATCTGTGATCGCTCTGGCACAGCGAGCAAGGGACCGTGGGATTTATATTTTGCTGGATTTGCATTACAGTGATTTTTGGGCAGATCCAGGAAAACAGATCAAACCTAAGGCGTGGGCGGATTTTACCGGAAAACGATTGGAGTATGCGGTGCAAGATTTCACAGTTGCGGTATTGCGGAATATGCGGGTAGAGGGTGTATTTCCAGATATGGTGCAAGTTGGCAATGAATTGTCAAATGGTTTATTGTGGCCTGACGGAAAACGTCCCAACTATGAAAATATTGCATGGCTTGTCAATGCGGGAATCCGGGGGGTACGTTCCATGGACTGGGACACACCTATTATGATTCATCTGGACAATGGCGGCAACAATGCACTGTACCGTGAATGGTTTGATAACTATTTTGAGAATGATGGAGCAGATTTTGATGTGATTGGTTTGTCATACTATCCATTCTGGCATGGTTCTCTTGCAGATCTGGAATATAATATGAAGGATTTAGCACAACGTTATGGCAAAGAACTTGTTGTGGCAGAGGTTTCTATGGGATATACCATGGAAGATTATGCAGAGTATGAGAAACTTCAACCAGAAGAACGAAAAGGAATGGCTACGAAACCTTCACTGGTGCAGAAAATTGAATATCCCATGACCAAACAGGGGCAGTCAGATTTTATGAAAGATTTTATGGGGCGGATAGCCAGGGTCCCCAAGGGCCTGGGCCGTGGATTTTTCTATTGGGAGCCTGCATGGATTCCAGTGCCTGGTAGCGGTTGGGCAACAGCAGCTTCCCTGAAATATATGAAAGATCCTGGTCCTTGTGGTAATGAATGGGCGAACCAGGCGTTATTTGACTATGAAGGTAGGCCACTTCCAGCGTTGGATGTCATAAAGAATTTTAAGGCTTAAGGTGGCAGCGGATTTGAGAAAAAGAGTGTACATGAAAATGTGCCTCTTTTTTTTTACAGTTATTCGTGATAGAATGAAAAAGTATTTTGTTTTAAAATAACAGAAAGAGGATGATAAGATGATTTCAAAGAAAATGCAGGAGGCAGTGGCAAACAGTTCTGCTATCCGCGCGATGTTTCTGGAAGGAAAGGAACTGGCAGCAAAGGTTGGGGCTGAAAATGTATATGATTTTAGTCTGGGAAATCCTATGACTCCAGTTCCAGAGGAGTATAACCAGGCAATTATTGACGCGGTGCAGAATGAGAGTTCATTGGAGCTTCACGGATATATGGACAATGCGGGATATCCAGAGACCCGACAGGCAGTGGCAGATAATCTGAATCGGCGATTTGGCACAGAATTTGCTGGAAAGCATATTGTGATGACGGTTGGTGCGGCAGGTGCATTGAATGTGGTGTTTAAGACGATTTTAGATCCTGGAGATGAGGTGCTTGCGCTTGCGCCTTATTTTGGAGAATACAGAGGTTATGTGACCAATCATCAGGGAATTTTAAAAGAGGTACACCCAGATACAGAGACCTTCCAGCCAGATTTTGAGGATATGGAGCAAAAGATTACAGATAAGACAAAGGCTGTGATTATCAACAATCCGGTGAATCCTACAGGTGTGATATATTCGGAGGAGACAATTCAGAAAATGGCATCTATTTTGGAGAAAAAGCAGAAGGAGTATGGACATGAGATATTTATGGTATCGGATGAGCCATATCGAGAACTGGTTTACGATGGAAACCAGGTGCCATTTCTCACGAAATATTATAATAATACGTTTGTTACGTATTCGTTTAGCAAATCCTTATCTATACCAGGGGAACGAATCGGATATATTGCAGTCTGTCCGCAGATGGTGGACTGTGATCAGGCATGTAGTGGATTATCGGTGGCAAACCGTATGTTAGGTTTTGTCAATGCTCCGTCTCTGATGCAGAAAGCTTTGGTGAAGGCCATGGATTCCACTACGGATGTGGCATATTATGACAGGAACCGGAAATTGATTTATGATAAACTGACAGAAATTGGTTTTGAATGTATCAAGCCCCAAGGGGCCTTTTATCTGTTTATCAAATCCCCAGAAGCAGAAGAAAAGAAATTTGTGGAAGAGGCAAAGAAATATCATATCCTGCTGGTAGGCGGCTCTACGTTTGCTTGTCCAGGATATGTGCGGCTTGCGTATTGTGTCTCTTATGAAATGATTGAGCGATCCTTGCCTGCTTTCGAGAAATTAGCGGAAGTATATGCAGGAAGAGCAAGATAGATCGGGAGGAAATCGTATGGCAGCATGGGAAGAAAATGTGCGAAAGGTCGTTCCCTATACCCCTGGGGAACAGCCAGAACATTTGGATATTATAAAATTAAATACCAATGAAAATCCTTATCCACCAGCACCAAAGGTAGCGGAGATTCTCAAGAATATGGATGCTGAGATCTTAAGAAGATACCCAGATCCAGCGGCGAGTGAGCTTGTGCAAGCTTTGGCGGAGCGGTATAAGGTGCCCAGAGAGCAGGTTTTTGTGGGCGTTGGTTCAGATGATGTGCTGGCGATGAGCTTTTTGACTTTTTTTTCTGGGGGAAAACCAATTTTTTTTCCAGATATAACATATTCCTTTTACGATGTATGGGCAGATTTGTTTCGTATTCCATATGAATGTCAGCCTTTGGATGAACAATTTCAGATTCGTACAACGGATTACTTAGGGGACTGCGGAGGTATTGTAATCCCCAATCCAAATGCGCCAACTGGGATAGAGAAGGATTTGTTGGAGTTAGAGCAGATCATTGCTGCCAATCCAGGAGTGATAGTGATCATTGATGAGGCATATATTGATTTTGGAGGAGAATCGGCTCTGAAATTGGTGCCAAAATATGACAATTTATTGGTGGTTCAGACTTTTTCTAAATCAAGAAGTTTGGCAGGGATGCGGATTGGTTATGCTTTTGGAGATGAAAAGTTGATAAAATATCTCAATGATGCGAAATATTCCTTCAATTCTTATACGATGGATACGGTGACGATAGCTATGGGAGCTGCATCCCTCAGAGATGAAGTATATTTTAGAGAAACCATTGGGAAAGTGACTGCTACGAGAGAATGGACGAAAAAGGAGCTTGCTAGACTGGGATTTGTTTTTCCAGATTCTAAGAGTAATTTTATTTTTGCCAGTCATCCAAAATGTCCAGCAAAAGAGTTATTTGAGGCATTGAAAGAACAAGGAATTTATGTTCGATATTTTGATAAGCCAAGGATCGATCAATATCTGCGAATTTCCATTGGTACAGACCTTGAGATGCAGACCTTGATACAATTTTTGGAACAATATTTAGGAGAGAATGTATGATTAAAATGATTTTAAAGGGCGTGATGATGGGAGTTGCAAATATTATTCCCGGAGTCAGCGGTGGAACGATGGCGGTTTCCATGGGTATTTATGATAAAATGATCCATGCAGCCACCCATCTGTTTTCAGAGTTTAAGAAGAGTATGAAGATATTAATTCCTATTGTGATTGGTATGGGAATTGGAATTGTGGTACTGGCCCGGATAATTGAATATATGTTTGCCAAAGTACCCTTTCAGACAAATCTGTTATTTATCGGTCTGATTATTGGAGGACTTCCAGCAATTACCAAAAAAGTGAAGGGAAAAACGATTCGCCTGGGACATATATTGTCATTCTTGCTGTTTTTTGGACTTGTGGCAGGGATGGCGCTTCTAGGAGAAGAAGAGGGAGCAGCAGCAGATTTGAGTTTTAATCTGGTAAATGTGGTGAAGTTGTTTGGCGTAGGCATTGTTGCCTCTGCAACAATGGTAATTCCCGGAGTTAGCGGCTCCATGATGCTAATGTTGATGGGCTATTACAATCCGATACTCAGTGAGATTAATAATTTTATTGACCAATTAATTCATTTTAACATACAAGGACTTTTGGAAGGTTGCAAAGTGCTGGTACCCTTTGGAATCGGTGTAGTGGTGGGAATATTTGCGATTGCCAAAGCGATTGAAATTATATTTGAAAAGTTTCCAGAACATGCTTATTGGGCAATTATTGGCCTGATTGCAGCATCCCCAGTCGCAATTTTTCTTCTCAATAACATGGGAACGATCACAATCCTTTCCATTCTCACAGGTGTAGTCGCTCTGGCAGTGGGGATCATCATTGCACTGAAGCTGGGAGAAGAATAGAAAGATGGATCAACTTAAGATAGATACATGGGGAACATTAATTTGTTATCTGTGCATCATAAATACAATTGGATTTTTCCTGATGGGAATTGATAAATGGAAAGCCAGGAACAAGCAATGGCGCGTGGCAGAAAAAACTTTTTTTGCAGTGAGCCTTTTAGGAGGGAGCCTGGGAACCTGGATTGGAATGTATGCATTTCGGCATAAGACAAAGCACTGGTATTTCGTGGTGGGAATGCCTTTGATATTTGCAATTCAAATTGTTTTTTGCTTATTGACATTCAAATTGTAACATTATATCATTAATGCGGCACATATGGTCATAAAATATACGAAGATGAAAGGAAAAGAAACATGTATTCATTTGAGGAAGTGAAGAAAGCGGACGCTGCGGTGGCTGATGCCATTACAGCAGAGATGGAACGACAGAACAGCCATATCGAGCTGATTGCCTCTGAGAACTGGGTAAGCAAGGCAGTCATGGCAGCAATGGGAAGCCCGATGACCAATAAGTATGCAGAAGGGTATCCAGGAAAGAGATATTATGGTGGCTGTGAATGTGTGGATGTGGTAGAAAATCTTGCCATTCAGCGCGCGAAAGAACTGTTTGGCTGTGATTATGCCAATGTGCAGCCTCACTCTGGTGCACAGGCAAATATGGCAGTACAGTTTGCTATGTTAGAGCCAGGTGACACAGTGATGGGAATGAATTTAGATCATGGTGGACATTTGACACATGGAAGTCCTGTCAATTTTTCAGGCAGTTATTTTAAAATTGTACCATATGGGGTGAATGATGAAGGATTTATCGATTATGATAAAGTGAGAGAAATTGCCCTGGAGTGTAAGCCTAAGATGATTATTGCAGGGGCAAGCGCTTATGCAAGAACGATTGATTTTAAGAAATTCCGGGAAATTGCAGATGAAGTGGAGGCATATCTGATGGTGGATATGGCTCATATTGCAGGACTTGTGGCGGCAGGGCTTCATCCAAATCCCATTCCCTATGCTCATGTAGTTACCACGACCACTCATAAGACCCTTCGCGGCCCCAGAGGTGGTATGATCTTGGCAAATCAGGAGATGGCGGATAAGTTTAACTTTAACAAGGCTGTGTTCCCAGGCATTCAGGGAGGCCCGCTCATGCATGTGATTGCTGCTAAGGCGGTTTGTTTCCAGGAAGCTTTGCAGGACAGTTTTAAGGAATATCAGCAGAATATAGTGAAGAATGCTCAGGCTTTGGCGAAGGGGCTGATGGATCGAGCAATTAAGTTGGTTTCTGGCGGAACGGACAACCACCTAATGCTTGTGGATCTGACCACTTATGATCTGACAGGAAAAGCAGTGGAGAAGTTGTTAGATTCCGTGAATATTACCTGTAATAAAAATACAATCCCAAATGATCCCAAGTCACCATTTGTCACCAGTGGAATTCGTCTTGGAACGCCTGCAATCACTTCAAGAGGATTTAAGGAAGAAGATATGGACAAGGTTGCGGAATGCATTTCCAGAATGATCAAAGAGGGAGAAAGTGCTTCCCAGGAAGTGCTTCAGATGGTGAAAGAGTTGACGAATCAGTATCCATTACAATAATTAGAAAATAGATGGCACGTTTTTGTTGATAAGATTGGCCCATCAGGAAAACATTTTTCCTGATGGGCCTTTTCAATAGAATATGTATAAAGTATGAAAAGGCTTTATTTCTATAATAAGAGCTGAGATGGTAAAAGTTTACCTACGCAGTTGGAACTTCTGAACAGAAACTTTAAGGTCTTTGGACTGTTTGAACAGTTCCTGAGCAGAAGCAGCAGATTTTTCAGCAGTGCTGGCATTTGTCTGTACAACCTCGGCAATCTGTTCCATCCCCATCGTTAACTGGTGCAGGGACTGGGACTGCTGGGTTGCAGATTCAGCAATCTGCTCAATCAGTGAAGTTGCCTGTTTTGCACCAACAACCACAGATGCCAATGCTTCCGTAGTCTCTGTGGACAAGGAAGAGCCGTTTTTAATCATTTTGATGGAATTCTCAATTAAATCTGTAATATGTTGTGCAGAGATGGCACTCTTGTTGGCAAGATTTTGTACTTCATCTGCGACAACGGCAAATCCTTTTCCAGCTTCCCCTGCGCGAGCAGCTTCCACAGCGGCATTTAGAGCTAAGATA
This sequence comes from uncultured Lachnospiraceae bacterium, assembly GCA_910580015.1. GTDB lineage: Bacteria > Bacillota > Clostridia > Lachnospirales > Lachnospiraceae > Petralouisia. The sequence goes on along the minus strand of CAJTVT010000001.1, from coordinate 138,492 downwards.
TTGGTCTGGAAAGAGATATCTTCAATGGTTTTGATAATTCCGCCAATTTGTTGAGACGCATCGGAGATCTCTCCCATAGCAGTGGTTAAAAGTGCCATCTTTTCGTTGGCTGCTAAAAGGAGCTGCGCGGCTTCTGTGGAACATTTCCATGCAGTATCTGCGTCGGAAGAAGTGTTGTCTACCTGTTTGGACAATTCTTGAATGCTGGAAGACAGCTCTTCAACTGCGGATGCCTGCTGGACAGCGCCGTCTGAGAGAAGTTGAGCATCCGATGCCATACGACTGGATTCCTCAGAAACATTCTCGGCTGTTTTGTTAATTTGAGACAGGGCGTAATTCAGAGAATCTAGTATTTGACGCATCGCGTTCTGGATTGGCAAAAACTCACCTCGATAATTATGGCCAATAGAAAGATCCATGTTACCCTGCGCCATGTCTGCAAGCTTGGAATCAATATCTTTTATGTATTTTTTCAGTTCTCGTTTCGTCTCATGGATGGAATCTACCAGCATTCCAATTTCAGACGTATCTGAGCTCATTGGAAAGTCTGCGGAAAGATTCCCCTGTGAAATCTCGCCCATCTGATCTCGAACCGACATAATCGGACGGAGAATCCGCAATTGTGTGATGAGCATAACCATAATCTGCATTAAGCCTACCAGTGCCAGAGCAAAGATCATGGAAAATTCGATGGATTCTGATTCTGCTGCCAGTTCCTTTACCTGGGTGGAAGTTCGGTTATCCAGGTCAGAAAGAAACTGCTCTTTTAAGGTGTTAATCTGTGCAATTGCAGTATCGTATTCTTCTCCATATACATAGTTAATGGCCTCTTCCATATTGCCAGATTGAACATTTTTCATAGCCTCGTCCTCCAAAGGAATGAGGTTATTGGATAATTCAGACATATCGTCAATCATAGCCTGTTCTTCCGGCGTGATACCGATCTCTTGCATAGTGGCTATGCCTTTGTCACGATTTTTCAGAGTATTTACTTCGTTCCAGTAATTGTCATAATGTTCCTGATCGCCTGTGGAAGCGAATGCACGAACCTCATTGGTAAGATATGCAGAACCATTCATAAATCGATTAGCATTGTAGGTGAGCGTGAACCGATTTTCTCTTGCTGTGTCTAATTGTCGATTTACTTTGGTAAACGATATCAAAGAAAACATCAAAAATAGTAGGGATGCAATCGATATACCGTTTAAAATAAACATTAAAGTTGACTGTTTGATGGATTTCTTCATTTTTATTTCCTCCTGATTTGTATCAAACATACTTCCTCCGTTGAAAGATGCAAGAATCTCATTCAGGCGAAAAAGTATGGTGTAAATGATATAACATTAGTTTACAGAAAACAGTGACGAATTTCAAGTTAAAAGTGGATTTTTGTTGTGGAAATAATTAGAGCTGTGTTTTTCAGAGAATTATTTATAGAAAATACTTTACACCATACAAAAATGAAGATATAATACGGTCACTACACTTTTAAGAAAATATTAATAAAATTAGTTAGGATTAATAAAGGATTTGTGATAAGATGGTTACGATATGATAGGTTTATAGAATCAGGAGGATAAGAATGAATAAGAAGAAAGCAGGCATTATCATTGCTGTAGTTATTATGATTGTGGCAGCAGCAGGCGGGGGTGCGTGGTACTTATTAAAAGGAAATAATAATGGAAACAGTGCAGATAAGGTTTTTGTTGAGAAAGTGTCGTCCATTATAAATTCAGGTTCCGGAGCACAGAATAGATATTCAGGAGTCGTGGAAGCTCAGGAAAGCTGGAAGGTCAACAAAGACGAACAGCGCGAAATCAAAGAAGTCTTTGTGGCAGAAGGAGATATGGTGGAGGAGGGAGATCCTCTGTTTGAATACGATATGGATGATGTGAAAGCGGAAGTGGCTCAGGCAGAGTTGGATCTAGAGGGAATGCAGAATGAGATTACAGATTATCAGACTCAGATCAGCCAACTTACAAAGGAGAGAAATTCTGCGCCATCGGATGAGAAATATCAGTATACGGCAGATATCCAGGAAAAGGAAAATGGAATCAAACAGACACAATATAATATAGAGAGTAAGAAAGCAGAGATACAGAAAAAGCAGGAGACCATTGACAACGCGGTGGTTACTAGCAAATTGTCGGGTGTGGTGAAGTCTATCAACGATACCAGCAGCAACAATGATTATATGTCGGGAGAAGATAACTCTTATATGACAGTGCTTGCAGTTGGGGATTTTCGAGTGAAAGGAACAGTCAGCGAAACTAATATACAGATGCTGTCAGAGGAGCAGCCAGTACTGTTGCGTTCCAGGATTGATGAGGAACAGACTTGGAATGGCACCATCAGCAAAATTGACACACAGAATCAGATAACAAACGAAGACAGTGGAGTGTATTATGAAGGAGGCGGAGCGGAAAAGGCGACGAAATATCCATTTTATATTACATTGGATTCCACGGATGGGTTGATGATGGGCCAACATTTGTTTATTGAACTGGATCAGGGACAAACGGAAGAAAAAGAAGGAATCTGGCTTTTTGAAGGTTATATTTTCAGAGAAGATGGTACCGTGTTGGGAACAAATGTACAGACGAACACGGACGCAGAGGACTGGACAGATGAGAACACAGAGTCTTTGGAAGATTTCGATTTGGAAGAAGGGGCAGAAGATTTGCTTGATCCAGCAATGGGAGATGGAACCGAAGATTTGACGGAACCGAACATGGAAGAAGGGACAGAAGATTTGCTTGATCCAGCATCGGAAGAAGGAACCGAAGATTTGACAGATTCGAATATGGAAGACGAAACAAAGGAAGATGCGGCTTCACAGAAAGCTTATGTCTGGGTGGCAAATGACAGAAATAAGCTTGAGAAGCGAGAGGTAGAGCTTGGCGAGTATGACGAAGAAATGGCAGAATATGAGATTTTGTCCGGGCTGACAGAAGACGATTATATTGCATTTCCTATGGAGGGTCTGTATGAAGGTGTGACGACCGTTACGGACGCAGAGGAAGTGGATTACAGTTCCCCGCTTTATAATCCAGAAGGAGAAGAAGGTGAGGAGAGTAACGAAGAAGGAACAGAGGATAAAGAGTTTTCAGAAGATGGGGAGTTTTCAGAAGACGGAGAATTTTCAGAGGATGGAGAAGGAAGTACAGATGATTTGATGGGAACAGAGGGAGATGGTTTCATAGAAGATGGGGCATTCGATGGCTCTTCTGGTGGAAAGTCGCTGGAAGGAGGAATGGAATCTTTTGGCGGTGAAAGTGTGCCGACAGAAGATGGTGGCGATGGAGATATGGAAGAGGATCAGGATATATAGAAACCGGAGGGAACAACAATTATGATTTTAGATTTACAGAACATATATAAAGATTACCAGCAGGATAAGCTGGTGGTTCCGGTCTTAAAGGATGTGTCCCTTCAGGTAGAGGAAGGGGAATACGTGGCAGTAATGGGACCTTCTGGTTCAGGAAAAACCACACTTATGAATATCATTGGATGTTTGGATCGCCCGACATCTGGAACTTATCAGCTTGCCGGTGAAGATGTGCTGAAGTGCAAAGATCGGGAAATGTCTGATTTGCGGCTTAAAAGTATTGGGTTCGTATTTCAGAATTTTCAGCTTCTCTCCAGACAATCTGCCCTTGAGAATGTAGCTCTGCCTTTAAGCTATGCAGGAGTCAAGAAAAAGGAGCGCAGGGAGCGTGCCACACAAGCTTTGGAGCGTGTTGGGCTTGGGGAGCGTGTTACATTTAAGCCTACACAATTGTCCGGAGGCCAGAAACAGAGGGTGGCAATTGCACGTGCAATGGTAAACAACCCACAGATCCTTCTTGCAGACGAGCCAACTGGAGCGCTGGATTCCAAATCAGGACAGCAGATTATGGAGCTGTTTCAGCAATTGAATGATGAGGGAGTCACAATTGTTATGATTACCCATGATAAAAATATCGCACAGAAGGCAAAACGGATTGTGCATATCATTGACGGTGAGATTACGGAGGGCAGCAAGGAGGCAGAGAATGAATAAAAAAGTAATCGTGATTACAGTGGTGTCTCTGGGTGTTGTGGGAGCCAGCATTTTTGGCGGAATTAAGGCATATCAAAATTATCAAGCAAATAATCTTACCGCAGAGGTTATGTATGTGTCGAATTTGAATGCTTATTATGGGGAGACCGGGACAAGTAGTTCTGGAATGGTTACCAATGACTACTCTCAAGATGTCTATGCATTTGAGGATCAGGCTATGCTGGAAGTGTTTGTGGAGGAAGGGCAGGCGGTGGAAGCCGGAGATCCCTTGGTTTCTTATGATGTGACTTTGGCCAAGTTGGAATTGGAGATGAAAGAATTGGATGTTTCTACCAATGCCAGTAAAACAGAGGCGGCAAAACGGCAGTTGGAAAAATTGAAAAATACAAAGCCTGTTACTCCTCGTCCAGAGGTCCCAGAGGAACCAGATATTCCAGAGCCAGAACCTGAGCCGGTGATACCAGAAAAGCCAGAACGGATAGGAGATGCCTATAATTTCATTCGAAATGGTTCACTCCCCAATGAGGGCAGTGGAACAGAGGAAGATCCCTATGTGTATCTATGTATGCCAGAATGTTATGTGTTGGGAGAATTTATAAATAACCTTTCAGCAGATAGGAAGAAGCCAATTTACGTCAGTTTTGAAATTCGAAAAGATAATGTGATGACAGGAAAGCTGATTAGTGCCTGGGCGGTCAGTGGGAGAAGTGGATTTCCACAGATGGCAGAGGATTCACGTTGGTCCGTAAGAACACGATCTCAAGTGATGGAAGAGGAAGAACCAGAGTTTATAGATATCCCAGAAGAACCAGAAGTACCAGATATTCCAGAGCCTGTGGAACCAGAGGGTTATACATCGGAACAGCTCTCAGAGATGATCAAAGAGAAGGAACAGGAAATCCGGGATTTGGATTTACAAGGGCGTAAACTGGAACTGGAATTGGAACAGATGAAAAAAGTGACCAGTGATGGTATCGTGAAAGCAGAAATTAATGGTGTGGTTAAAAATCTGGCAGACAAAGACAACCCGCCAGCGGATGGATCGCCGTTTCTTACGGTGACAGGCTCTGAGGGCCTCTATGTGAGTGGCGCGTTAAGTGAGCTACAGTTAGGTGAGATTGAGGTTGGACAGACGGTTTATGCCAATTCATGGGAAAGTGGTATGAGTTTTGAAGCTACGATCACTGAGATTTCCAATTATCCAGAGACGAATTCCAATGCGTGGGGAGAGGGGAATCCCAATGTGTCTTATTATCCATATACTGCGTATATTGAGAATACGGAAGGACTGCGGAATGGAGAATATGTGGATTTGACAATGACATCCAGGATGGGAGAAGATCAGTCCAACAAGATATATCTTGAAAAAGCATATGTTCGAGAAGAAGATGGTAAAAAGTATGTGATGAAAGCAGGGGAAGACAAACGTCTGGTAAAACAGTATGTGAAAACAGGTAAAATTCTTTGGGGACAGTCTGTGGAGATTGTGGAAGGATTGACGATGGAAGATCAGATCGCGTTTCCCTATGGAAAGACTGCGAAGGAAGGCATAAAAGTGAAGGAATCTGAATAGTTCAGGTCCGATACGGAATGGAGGAAAGGGTGAAAGAAAAAAGAAGAAAGGGTAAAATGCAAACACACATCTTTCACTCTTTGTGTTTGCGCCTCAAATGAAAATGCAAGCATTTTCCCTTGAGGCTTGGTGCAAATTATGTTAGAAAATATCAGATTGTCTTTTCAGGGATTGTGGTCACATAAAATGCGTTCCTTCCTTACGATGTTGGGTATTATTATCGGTATAGCGGCCATCATTGCTATTGTTTCAACCATCAAGGGAACCAATGAACAGATTAAGGAAAACTTAATTGGTTCTGGGGACAATACGGTGAATATACGACTTTATCAAGGGGACTATACATATGAGATAGATTACAATGGAGTTCCAGATGGAGTCCCTGTTATTTCTGAGAAAACCAGGAAAGAGATGCTTGACTTAAAACACGTAGAAGGAGCTGCACTCTACACAGCCAGAGACGCATACAACGTCGTGTACTATAAAAATACTGGATTGTCTGGTGGCAAAATATTTGGAATTGACCACAATTATCTGGATGCCTGCAATTATATCATAAAGCAGGGAAGAGGATTTACCGAATCAGATTTTAAGCAGTTTCGAAAGGTAGTTCTGCTGGATGAAAATTCTTCAGAATCATTGTTTCAGGGGGAAGATCCAGTAGGAAAGACTGTGGAGATTCAACGAGAACCTTTCATTGTAATTGGTGTTATTTCTAAGGCTTCCAAGTTTGAACCTGTCATTAACAGTATGGAGGATTATTATACGTATGCAGAGAATAGTACTGGAACCGTTTATGTACCAGATACTGCTTGGCCACTGCTCTATGGATTTGATGAGCCCCAGTCATTGGTATTAAGCCTTGATAGTGTGGACAATATGACGGTTGCAGGAAAACAGGCCGCAGCATTGTTAAATTCGGGTTTATCCGTGACAGATGAGACAATGAAATATAAGGCGGACGATCTGCTCAAACAGGCTGAGGATTTGCAAAAGCTTGGGCAGTCTACGAACACGATGCTTATTTGGATCGCTGGGATCTCCTTGCTGGTGGGTGGAATCGGCGTTATGAATATTATGCTGGTGTCTGTCACAGAACGTACCCAGGAAATTGGACTAAAAAAAGCAATTGGTGCTCGGAAGGGAAAAGTGCTTGGCCAGTTTTTGACAGAGGCTGCTGTACTTACCAGTCTGGGTGGATTAGTCGGAGTGATTGTCGGTATTGTACTGGCGGAGGTTATTTCTAAGGTTACTGGAACATTGGTGTCAATCAGCGTTCCGGCTGCTGTGCTTGCAGTAATATTCTCTATGGTGATTGGAATTGTATTTGGTCTGCTGCCCTCCTATAAGGCGGCAAATCTGGATCCCATTGAGGCATTGCGTCATGAATAAAATTTTGGAAAAGAGTAAGATGAGATTATAATGGATGAAAAGGGCATTTTCAGGAACGAAAGTGTCCTTTTTTGTATCTGATATAAATTGACATCATTTGCCAGAACACTTATAATGATAAAAATAGGAAAAACAGCCATAAAACCATAGAATGGAAGGTTCCTATGGGGAAGGGAGATTATGGTACAGGAGTATATTGCATACGAAGAATAAGGAGAGAGAATGGAGCAGGATATCTATTTTATGCCACTCGGCGGAGGCCAACGAGTCGGGGCAAGCTGTTATTATCTGCGGATCTGTGATACCAACATCATACTAGATGCTGGGGTGGGGAGGGAGAATGGCATGGAGTTTGAACCAGATTTTTATACGCTGGTTACATCGCCGTTTCTTCAATCTATGAGCCAGATTAATCAAATCTACATTTCACATGCACATGCAGACCACGTTGGTTATCTGCTCAAATTAATGAAACATGCAAACCGAGCAGATGTGTATATGACAGAGATCACGAAACTTTTGTCAGAGTTTCAGCTATATGACAAATTGTATTTTAATGGAAGAAATGTTAAAAATGAAGGGGCGCGACTCGCGGCAAAGAGTCTGCTTGAGAAAGTGGCAACTGTAAGCTATATGCAGAAGATGGATTTTGGGAAGTATAAGGTATTATTTTTTCCAGCAGGTCATATTCCGGGGGCTATGATGATACTCTTTGATACGGGGAAAAGAAAGATTTTATACACTGGGGACTATTCTTTAGACAGTACGTTGCTTACTGGAGGATGTTTGATTCCAAGTAATATCCAGATAGATACCATTATTATGTGTGGCCTTCATGCTAAACATCCAGATTATGCGAAGAAGGCAGACAAGCTTTATCGAACAGTGCATTATGTGTTAAAGAGTGTAGAGAGCAGACAGCAATCTATTCTTTGCAATGTGGCACAGTTGAGCAAGGGAATTGAGTTTTTAAAAGTGTTAAATGAGCGAAATCATTCTGGAATACCTATTTATGTGGACGGAAGCGTGATGAGGATTGTCTCCAAGATGGAGAAGTTGTCCATACCAATCTTAAATCAGTATAACAAAGTGATGGGAGAAGAGATACCAAAGGAGCCACATATCTATGTTACATCTGACCCAAGAAGCAGAGGATTTGGATTTTATCAGGAGGTAAAGGTTCATTTTTCCCTGCATGAGGATTTTGATGAAATGAAAAAATTTATCAAAAAAGTAAACCCCAAACAGGCATTAGTCGTTCATTGTGCAAAGGAATATTCGGTGTTTGACAGTACCATTGAGCAGGCTATGATGGCAGACAGTGAGTGCAGGACACAATTCATATTTGCAGAAGAAAAAGAAATCTATAGATTATAAAAGATTTGGAGGAATTGGGATGATAAACATTAACAATCAAAAAGTAAAAGAGGTAGTACAGCAAATGCATGAGGCTATGGTTCGAAAGGCAAAACGGGGGAGCCAGGTAAAGGAAGATATTGTAAAAGAAAATAGGATATTTTCGATTATTTGCTTTGATTTCGACATGGGTCCCACGGAATGTGCGGTAAAGATGAATGATAAGTATGGATACGATATGACCGGGGATGAGGTTATACAAATTTTTCGGAATCGCCGTATGGCTAATCCGATGGAACGCAAGGAACTTTTGCAGTGGGCAGAGGAAGTGGCAGAGTGTTTTGCAGGGGCGGTTCAGGGAAAACGGGATTCTTTTGATAAATTTGAAAAAATCCGCAAAGAGCCATCGTTGAAAAACGGGAAAAGGCATGATTCCCAGGATCGAATGGCTGTGATTATGATTTATGAGAAATATCCAGAAATTGATTGCTTTGACGATACAGATAGCTTGCATTTGTTGGGAAATACGTTAGCCAGGTATTATTTTTATGATATTTCAGATGCGGTCAGTGATGTGTATGGATTCCCGCAATATCGGGAGGAAGAAAAAAAGAAACAAAAGAGTAGCAAGCCAGAGAATAAAATGTCCTATGAACAGGCACTGCGCAGGATTGCGCAATTGGAGAATACATTGGAGAGAACCAATACCATGTTGCAGGATTTGCAGGATGAGTTTGAGGAGCAGCTTCAGGCCAGCAAAATAAAAGAGCTTGCAGACTTTTTTGCCAAGTTAAATTCTGAAAAATATGGCTGTATTTTAGATGAACTTCTGGTGGTCAGAAAGGGAGTCAATGAATTGAGAAAGAACAATTTTAAACTTCCAATTGAAATAAATGGCCTGTTGATCATGGTAAAAAAGCTAATCCAGTTTGTTCGGGACAGCCATATTGAACCAATTATGAAGATAGATTCTACACAGGAAGTTACCGCATCGGACGTTGAATTTTGCAATTATGAGGGAACACCGTTTATCACACCAGAGGAAAAGAAAACAGTAAAAGTAGTTTCCCCTGGTTGGGTATATAAAGACAAGGAACTGCAAATTTCCAGGCCAAAAGTAAAGGAGGAAGAATAATGGGAGATTTGTTAAAAGGAGAACATAATAATCTATGTGTCGGGGTGGATTTGGGTACGACCAATTCTGTTCTGGCAACTACCAATGAAAAGCCGAATGGCGATGTGGTCAGTAAGGTGGTAGAGATTTCAAGAGGTGTAGAAATGTATAGTGCCATATCTGGGGAGGTAAAGCTGACCACGCAGAAAAAGCCCACACTACCTTCCTGTATCTATTACAGGCAAGAAAAGAATTATGAACCTTTGGTGGGAGATTTCGCAAAAATGCAATATCCACTGCGTCCTCATTTGGTGGCAAAATCGATCAAAAGTCAGATGGGGAGACCTTTGGCGGAGGGACTGTCTCCAGATATTCAGGATAAGACCCCTGCTCAAATCTCATCGCGTATTTTGAAGCATATGCTGAGGGAGGCATCAAAGGTGTATCGTTGTGATATTACGGATGTTGTCATTACGGTACCTGCAAATTTTGACTCCGCCATGTGCAAAGCAACGCGGGATGCAGCGGAATTAGCTGGAATTAAAGTCAAAAATGCAGATGGGACGGAACGTCCAGTTCTGCTATCGGAACCCAATGCTGTGATTTATGATTTGATAAATCAAATTCGTAATGGCGAGGTTCCAAGCTGCATTTTAGATTTAAGTGAGAAAAAACGGGTGCTTGTGTTTGATTTGGGCGGAGGAACGCTTGATATCACTATGCACGAATTAAAAAGAAGGGAAGATAACCATGATGTCCTCAAAGTAGATGAAATAGCAACAAATCGTTACACTTTATTAGGCGGCGACGACTTTGACGAAGAAATTGCAAAGACAATGTATGAAAGGTATTTAAAGCAGTTTGCCGACTATCCGGATGTTGTCCTTAAGTTAAGGCAGGAGGAAAAAGTGATTATGCCCCAGTTAAGGGTTTATGCCGAAAATTTAAAATTAGATTTGAATGAACGGTGTGGAGAAGATTATAGTTCCGGCTGGGATGATGACGATGATGAAATAGAACTTAATATAGGCGGAAATATGGGAGGGATCGGATATTCCTATGATGATACATTTACCAAAGAGGAGATAGAACAGATTTTGTCTGTTTTTATGGCAGAAGATTTGTCATATAGCGACTACAAAAGACTGGATCAAATTACCAATACAAGAAATATTATTTATCCAATTTTGGATGTACTCAAGAAAGCATCTGAAAAAATAGGACAGGAAGATGTCAAGGTAGATGCAGTGATTGTAAATGGAGGAATGTCGAAGTTCTACATGGTTACGGATCGCCTGAAAGAGTTTTTTGGATTCGAGCCAATCGTTGCGCTGGACCCAGATCAGGCAGTTGCAAGAGGGGCAGCCGTATACCATTATTATTTACATAAATACGAAGAAATGCAGGAAGACATGAGGATGTTTGGGGACAGCGAAGAGACATCCCCAATAAAACAGGAAGATCTTTGGGAGAAGAACACACAATCGAATTTGGCAACAGCCGCTGCACCTAAGGCCGCCATGCCAATGATGGCCATTCAATGGGGGAGTAGCATCCTAAATGACAGTCTGTATCTTGGCGTGAAAAACGGCGCTGTTCATATGATTATTCCAACAGGTGCAGAGTTGCCATACACCTCGCCTGTGATGACAGGCTTTCGTGTGGAGCCAGGGCAGAGTATGATTGCGATTCCCATTAAGAGTCAGAATATTGATGGCACATATCGAATTATTGCAAATGGAAATATTTCTTTTAAAGATCATTACGTCAATGGAGCATATGTAGCATTTATGATTCACATGGGCAGCAATAAAGTGATTACAATGAAAGCCTGGACCAGCAGGGATGAAGCTGGAAAGGACAAGATTGAGGAAGGCTATGTGGAGATCTCAATTGACAACAGTGAGCGGTCCAAAATCAAAGCGAAATTTATGGCCCCAAGTGGAAGCTCTCTGCAACCTAAAGCCGAAGTGAATAATATGTTACAGCTCTGTCAGAATTACGAGAAATGCAAAAATAAATCCGAAAAGAGCAGTATTGCAAAAAGAATTTCTGCCTGTGTTAACAGCATTTGTTTTGCAGGGAACAAGGAAGATTTTTCAGAGGTGATATTGGATGCACTGACCAATGTAACATCAGAAGAGGCAAGACAGAGATTGTTTACGATAGCACGAAAAATAGGAACGTCTTGGAGTGATTCCGAAAGAAGAAGGCTGGCGACTGTTTGTATGAGTCAGATCAGCGCAGATTTGCATGGATTGTTCAAAGGAGGACCCAAAGTATCCACCAATATCCAGGCAATTTATACACTGAGCATTTGCGCAAATATGGATCAATTAAGCAAACTTTCTGCAATTCATGATTCCACCAGGTATTTACAGGCATGTCTGTACACCCATGCCAAGACCAGGACAGATTTGCAGTGGCTTCAGGAAGAATTTGAAAGAGATGTAAGTCAGTCTATCAAGCATTTAGGAAGTAATCTGCAATTTAGTGCCTATGCCATAGGAATCGCGCTCCGCAAAGATGGCAATTCTATACTTTCTGCCCAGGCGGAAGGCAGGATTGTAAAGAAATTGTGCAATGCGATCCTTGTGGGAAATCTTGTCAGTGAAGAGTTGACCTGCTGTATTCTTGCATTGGGATGGATTTGTGACCAGAGAACCCATGCCAGTGAGATTGATAAGGATATAATTCAGGAAGCATTGGAAACCATCAACAGTATCGAAAGTTATTATTCCACCCTTATTGTGATGCGGCAGGAGAGAGCCAGAGAAGTTGCTTCCAAAATGATCAAAGGTGATCTTCTTGATGTGGAAGAAGAACAATTTTTGCTGACAAAGTTAGAAAGATAGTCAAAGTTAGAAAGATTGTGAGTGTTGTAATTCCGCTATATTTAGGATATAATAAATACAATTGGGGCAAAGGGCAGGTATAAAATACCATTGAATGATAGATTATTTCAGGAGGAAAATCATGATTGATTTAAAGTTTTTAAGAGAAAATCCCGAAGTGGTAAAACAGAATATTCGGAACAAATTTCAGGACAGCAAATTGCCGTTGGTGGATGAGGTGATTGAGCTGGATGCCCAGGCCAGGAAGACCCAGCAGGAAGCCGATGCGCTGCGTGCAGACCGAAAGAAATTATCCAAACAAATTGGAGCGCTGATGGGTCAGGGGCGCAGGGATGAAGCAGAAGCGATGAAAGTACAAGTGAATGCAGGAGCAAAACGTTTGGCAGAGCTTGAGGTGTTGGAAGGGGAACTTCAAGAGAAAGTAACAAAAATCATGATGACCATTCCAAATATTATTGATCCTTCTGTGCCTATTGGAAAAGATGACAGTGAGAATGTGGAAGTGCAGAAATATGGGGAGCCAGTGACACCAGATTTTGAGGTGCCTTATCATGCAGAGATCATGGAACGGTTTCAAGGGCTTGATCTGGACAGTGCCAGAAAAGTAGCAGGAAATGGTTTCTATTATCTGATGGGAGATATTGCAAGATTGCACTCCGCAGTGATTTCCTATGCCAGAGATTTTATGGTAAACAGAGGCTTTACTTACTGTGTGCCACCCTTTATGATCCGCAGCAATGTGGTGACTGGAGTTATGAGTTTTGCGGAAATGGATGCTATGATGTACAAAATTGAGGGAGAGGATCTCTATCTGATTGGAACCAGTGAACATTCCATGATCGGTAAATTTATTGATACCATATTAAATGAGGAACAACTTCCACAGACATTGACCAGCTATTCTCCTTGCTTTCGAAAGGAAAAAGGTGCTCATGGCATTGAGGAGCGCGGGGTGTATCGGATTCATCAGTTTGAAAAGCAGGAAATGATTGTGGTTTGTAAGCCAGAGGAGTCCATGATGTGGTTTGAGAAGTTGTGGCAGAACACGGTGGATCTGTTTCGTTCCATGGATATCCCCGTGCGTACTTTGGAATGTTGTTCTGGCGATTTAGCAGACTTAAAAGTAAAATCGATCGATGTGGAGGCATGGTCCCCCAGGCAGCAAAAATATTTTGAAGTGGGAAGCTGTTCCAATCTGGGAGATGCCCAAGCGCGCCGTCTGAAAATCCGAGTTACTGGTAAGGAAGGCAAATATTTTGCTCATACCTTGAATAATACGGTGGTGGCACCACCCCGTATGTTGATTGCATTTTTAGAAAATAATTTGTGTGAGGACAACAGTGTGAAGATCCCACTCGCCCTCCAGCCATATATGGGAGGACAGGAGAAGATCGTTCCTCCTACAAGATAGAATGTACTCTCGGAATCTCTCTTATACCTGCTTTTACGGCTGATTTTTCGCCAAATGCACACAAATTTAATCAACGTACCATCCAGGTACGCCTCCTGAATTTGTGCACATCTGACAAAAAATCTTCTCGCAAAATCAGGCACAAAGAGAATCCGAGAGTACATTAGAATATACTCTCGGAATCTTTCTGTATTCGAATTTGTGAGTGTATGAAAACGCTTCCAGCTCATTTTCCTTTGGAATGGGCTGGAAGTGGCATTTTGAGGAGTTGTTTTGGGAGGAATCTGGTGATGAAAAAGAGATATCTTGTGATTGGGGCAGTCAGTGTGATTGTCCTTGCAGTTACGACCGTTGGAATCTGGTCATATCCGTTGTGGCAAACTGCTTTTTTGTTGAACAATATGATAAAATCCAAAGCGTTAGAAGCCCAGATTCATTTGGAACTGGAGGAAGAGGAACTTTCGGAAAATGTTCGCCAGTTTCTTAAGGTGATATCCTGGGCACTGGGGACAGAAGAAGGGGAGAGCCTGGATTGGTATGCAAGGGGACAAATCACTGGCAATCAGGGGTATGCCAGGATTTACTGTGGCGCGTGGGAGGAGCCTGTGACAGAGGTATATGTCAGTAAAGAAAGTACGTTGGTGAATATAGAAATGCTGTATGGGATTGTGCAGGGGAAATTTAGAGAAGAACATCCGTTGATGGGAACGTTTCTTCCAGACTGGGGGTATGGGTCTTATATTACCTTAGAACAGATTCAAGAAATTTTTCAGGTGGATTTCAGACAATTCTTTCAGAAAAATGATTTTCAAGAGCAGAATCTATGGGAGATTTTGTTGCTGTTAAATCACATGGAACGAAAGAAGACAGAGAATGGGAACTGGCAGTTTCAGACGATATGGAATGATTACCAGATTGTATTTGAAGCTGGAAATGAGAATCAGACACCAAGATGCAGCATTGATGGAGTTAACAAGGCAGAAGAGCGAAAGATTAAGCGTTTCACTGGGGTTCTTACAAAAGGAAAAGAGACCCCCATTATTTTTCCCAGCACATTGATGAAGCAGGAAGAAATTGAGCCGTTTCGAAAACTTTGGTCTGCCTTTCTTACCATTATGGAAGGGAGAAACTAGTATTGAACGAAAGAAAAAAGCCAATTATCGTCAGAAATAATTATATGATGCTGGTGGCGTTGATTTTTTTATGCGCGTTTGGCGCGATTATGGTTTTTTCAGCCTCAGCTTATATGTGCAGCATAAGTAAAGAATATGAGTACGATTCGTTTTTTCTGCTGAAACGCCAGGGAATGTTTATGATCGCGGGATTAGCGGTTATGTTGGTTGTTCAGCGTTTTTCCTATAGGCTGTTGAAAGGGTTTTTGGCAATTCTTCTATATGTGTCAGGTGTGGCATCCATTTTTTTGCTGTTGACACCTCTTGGAGTAAGTGCAAATGGTGCGACACGTTGGGTAAAGATAGAACCTTTTGGCCGGTTTCAGGTCAGTGAATGGGTAAAAATCTGTGTCATTATTTTTATGGCATATTTGATAGACCGGTATAAAAGATCTCTGGGGAGTTTAAAACTTACAGTGTATCTATGGATTGTGGGACTGGCTCCTGCATTAATTTTGTTTAAAATCAGCAATGACCTGAGTAGTTCCGCAGTGGTGATTGGGATTTGTTTTGTCATGACATATATCAGTACGAATACAGAAAAAGCTCATATTATTGTGCTGCTTGGGGCAGTTATATTGGTTGGAATGTATGTGTGGAATATATGGTCAAATATGCCAACAACAGAGACAATATTAGAGTTGCCATTCCGTGACAGGAGAATTGCGGCGTGGCTGGATCCGGAGCGTTATGCGGCAACACAGGGATATCAGACACTTCAGGGACTGTATGCTATCGGTAGAGGAGGGGTATTTGGTAAGGGACTTGGCGCATCTATTCAGAAATTAGGTCCCATGCCAGAAGCTGAGACAGATATGATATTTTCTGTCATCTGTGAAGAATTAGGAATTGTAGGGGCATTTGCCTTGATCTATTTGTTCGCCTATCTTTTGTATCAGATTTCCAGGGTAATGCTGTCAGCGCCAGATTTATTTGGAGGAATGCTGAGTTTAGGCGTATTTGCCCATCTGACTCTTCAGGCGATATTTAATATCTGTGTAAATCTTGCGATTCTTCCCAATACAGGACTTCCGCTTCCATTTATTTCCTACGG
This sequence comes from uncultured Lachnospiraceae bacterium, assembly GCA_910580015.1. Taxonomy (GTDB): domain Bacteria; phylum Bacillota; class Clostridia; order Lachnospirales; family Lachnospiraceae; genus Petralouisia. The sequence continues at coordinate 122,523 of CAJTVT010000001.1, read as the reverse complement.
AGGTACTTCGGTGTTTTTTTTGCTGGCAGGAGAAATGGCTATTGTTTTTTCTGTGGAGCGCAGAATAGGGAAGGAGCCATTAAATTGGAGAAAATTCTTGTAAATTAGATTTATATGTGCTAAATTATTTACGAACGGTATTCTGGAAAGAAACTGTATCAGTTGATAAGCATGACAAATGCCTTTATAGAATGGAGGCGAATATGAAGATTGGGATTATAGGCGCCGGCAAAGTGGGAACTACAATGGGGAAGTATATTGTAGACCACGGTGGAACAGTAATCGGATTCTACACAAGAACCGAAAGCAGCGGGCTTGAATCGGCGCGGTTTACAGAGACAGCTTATTATACAACTTTAGATTCATTGATTGAAAAAAGTGACATCCTATTTGTTGCTACCACAGATGGAGCTATAAAGCAAATTTGGGATTCTATTGCCACAAGAAATGTGAGAGGAAAAGTCATTTGCCATTTTAGCGGTTCATTATCAAGTGATGTATTTTCAAACTGGGAAGAGACAGGCGCATTGGCCTGTTCTGTCCATCCGATTTACGCGTTCAGTAATAAATTCACAGCTTATAAAAATTTATCAGAGGCAAAGTTTGCCGTGGAGGGAAGCAGTTCTGCGCTGGAAAAGATGCAGGAACTGTTTGATTTGCTACCTAATGAGGTGGTGAGGATCCCCACTAAGGAAAAGACAAAATATCATGCTGCCACTAGTATTGCCAGCAACCATGTGACAGGACTCATTTATCTTGCAGTGGAGTTGTTAAAGGAATCAGGTATTTCTGAGCAGGCGGCTTATAGGCTTTTGAAGCCATTGGTGGAGAAAAATGTGGAAGCAGTATTTTCCAAAGACTCTGCGAATAACGAACAAGAGGTTTATGCGGGATGTATACAGACGCTTACAGGCCCCATTGAACGGAATGATATTGTCACAGTAAAAAAACATTTGCATAAGTTGGAAAGGCCGGAATGGGAAGCAGTGTATCGTGCTGTGGGCATTTCGGTGACAGAGGCTGCGTCAAAAAAGCATCCAACGCGCAGTTATTCGGAAATGAAGCAGCTATTAGCACAACAGAAAGTGTAAAGGGAGGTCAATTTGATGAAGAACACAGTGGTAACGATACAACAGGCAAAAGAACAGGGAGAAAAGCTTACGATGCTTACCGCCTACGATTATTCTATGGCAAAATTGATTGATGAGGCGGAGATCAATTTGATTTTGGTGGGAGATTCCTTAGGAATGGTAATGTTGGGGTATGAAGACACCTTGTCTGTGACTATGGAGGATATGATTCACCACACAAAAGCGGTTGCAAGAGGCGCGAAAAATGCATTGGTAATTGCAGATATGCCATTTTTATCGTATCAGACTTCTGTCTATGATGCCGTCTGCAATGCGGGACGGTTGATGAAAGAAGGTAGGGCACAGGCGGTAAAATTGGAGGGTGGCCAAGAATTTGCGGAACATATTCAGGCTATCACCAGGGCATCGATTCCAGTGGTGGCACATTTGGGATTGACGCCTCAATCTCTAAATGCTTTTGGAGGATTTAAAGTCCAGGGAAAAACAGAGGAAGCGGCAAGAAAACTGCTTCAGGATGCCAAGGCAGTGGAACAAGCAGGAGCTGTGGCTGTGGTGTTGGAGTGTGTTCCGGCAAAACTTGCAGAATTGGTGACAAAACAGCTGCATATTCCCACTATTGGGATTGGCGCAGGAGCGGGATGTGATGGACAAGTTTTGGTGTATCAGGACATGCTTGCCATGTTTGGAGATTTCAAGCCAAAGTTTGTCAAACAGTTTGGTGAGATCGGAACTATGATGAAAGAATCATTTCGCAAGTATGCACAGGAAGTGAAATCTGGAGAATTTCCGGCATTGGAGCATACCTTTAAGATTGATGATGATGTGATAGAAAAACTTTATTAAAAGGGGATAGTTATGGAAATTATACGAACAATAGAAGAATTGCGCTCCATTCTGAAGAGATGGAGAAAAGAAGGATTGAGTGTGGGGCTTGTGCCTACGATGGGATATCTCCATGAAGGACACAAAAGCCTGATTATAAAGGCTGTCAGTGAAAATGACCGAGTGGTGGTCAGCGATTTTGTCAATCCAACACAGTTTGGCGTGAATGAAGATCTTGACAGTTATCCCAGAGATTTAGAGAGAGATGCGGCGCTGTGCCAGGAGGCAGGGGCATCGTTGATTTTCCATCCAGAGCCAGAAGAAATGTATTTTGCAGATAACTGTACTTTTGTGGATATGGAGAATTTAACAAAAGGGCTCTGTGGAAAGACCAGGCCCACCCATTTTCGCGGAGTTTGCACCGTAGTGTCCAAGTTGTTCCTTATTGTGGCACCAGATAAGGCATATTTTGGACAAAAAGATGCGCAGCAGCTTGCGGTGATTCGCCGGATGGTGCGGGATTTGAATTTTGACATCGCCATTGTGGGGTGCCCGATTGTCAGGGAAGAAGATGGACTTGCCATGAGTTCACGGAATACTTACCTTGATGAGAAGGAGCGCAAAGCAGCCTTGATTCTTCACAAGTCTCTGATGTTGGGAGAGGAAATGATGAGACAAGGAGAGCGGAATACAGAAGTAGTCAAGAACGCGATTGTACAGAATATCAAGACAGAACCTCTTGCCAAGGTTGATTATGTGGAAATTGTAGATTCCGAAAATTTGGAACCTGTGGCAGAGATGGAACATCCAGTTCTTGTTGCTATGGCGGTTTATATTGGAAACACAAGACTCATTGATAATTTCAGCTTTGAGCCATAATGATTGTTGATAAAAGTCCGAAAGGAGTACATCCATGTATTTGAAAATGTTAAAGGGAAAAATCCATCGCGCTGTGGTCAGACAGGCGGAACTGAATTATGTGGGAAGCATTACGATCGATCAGGAACTGATGAAAGCGGCGGGAATTTTGGAATATGAGAATGTTCAGATTGTTGACGTGGAGAATGGGAATCGTTTTGAGACGTATACCATTGCTGGAGAGCCAGGAAGTGGGATGGTCTGTTTAAATGGAGCAGCAGCTAGACAGGTATTGCCAGGAGATCATGTGATTATCATGGCATACGCCCAGATGACGCCTGAGGAGACAAAAGATTTTGCCCCGAAAGTGGTATTTGTGGATGAAGAGAATCAGATTTCTAAGATCACTTCCTATGAGAAGCATGGGGAGTTATAGAAGGGAGGCAGGATGGTGTTACAGGGAAAGACGGTATTGCTTGGGGTTACAGGTGGAATTGCCGCATATAAGATGCCTAACGTGGCAAGAATGTTGAAAAAGATGCATTGTAATGTACGAGTTTTGATGACAGAGAATGCCTGCAATTTCATTACTGCCACAACCTTTGAAACGCTCACAGGAACGAAATGTCTGATCGATACGTTTGACCGGAATTTTGAGTTTTCGGTGGAGCATGTGGCTCTTGCAAAGCAGGCCGATCTTGTGTTGATCGCCCCAGCAACGGCGAATGTAATTGGTAAAATTGCAGGTGGTATTGCAGACGATATGTTGACAACTACAGTAATGGCTTGTACCTGTAAGACACTGATTGCTCCTGCAATGAATCATAATATGTACCATAATCCAATTGTGCAGGATAACCTGCAAAAATTAGAAAAATTTGGATATGAGATCATACCACCAGACACAGGGATGTTGGCAAATGGAGATATGGGAGATGGAAAACTGCCTAGTGAAGAGGTTTTGGTAGAATATGTGGTGAGGGAGCTTGCACGGGAAAAAGATTTGGCTGGAAAAAGAGTCCTTGTCACGGCTGGTCCAACCCAGGAGGCCCTTGATCCCGTTCGATTTCTTACCAACCATTCCACAGGTAAGATGGGTTATGCTTTAGCGAAAAGTGCAATGCTGCGCGGGGCGCAGGTGACACTGGTGACAGGGATGACGGCTTTGGCTCCGCCAATGTTCACACATGTGGTTCCTGTGGTCACAGCAGAGGAGATGTACCATGCGGTAATAAAATATGCTCCTTGGGCCGATATTATTATCAAAGCTGCTGCGGTGGCTGATTATCGTCCCGCAGAGACTGCTAAGGATAAGATTAAGAAAAAGGATGGGGAAGCCAGCATTTTGCTGGAACGTACCAGAGATATCTTAGGGGAGCTTGGTCACAGAAAATCCTGTGGGGAACTAAAGGCATTTTTGTGTGGATTTTCTATGGAAACTCAGAATTTGGAGGAAAATTCCAAGGAAAAGCTCAGAAAAAAACATTTGGATATGGTGGCAGCCAATAATCTTAAGGTGGAAGGAGCTGGTTTTGGCACAGATACCAATGTGATCACTCTACTTACGAAATCCAAAGTCAGAAATCTGGAAAAGATGGGCAAAGAGGAAGCGGCAGATCAGATTTTGGATGTTATCCAAGAGGAGATGAAAAAATCCGAATCAGAGAATTTGGAAAATTGTTAAAATTGTTGAATTTTTGTTGGCATATTTTGGAAATATAAATAAATATTGTTTACAATTTATACATTTTTTGTTAATGCTGTCTATAAATATATTGGATATACTATAGATATCAGTATAATTATTGTTAAAATACACAAGGCGGCAAAACTATGAAAAAAATGTGTAATGAAAATGGAATTTTAAAATATAGAATGGTTCGTCCTGCAAGCGATGAACCGAGCGGTTCGGATGAAATGTCCGTTTGGCGAATGCCGCGAGGGTGTATCAGCCCATTGGAGCATTTTAAATCTCATGCTCCGTTTGTGGTGGGATTGTTGACTTGTATGGTAACGACTGGCTGGCTTTTGCTTGTGCCAGTTGGAGTTCCTGCAACGGTTTTTCTTTTCTGTCAAATGCTTCAACATTGGTCCAACAGTGCGCAAAGTGATTTCGAGGAGATTGTTACCAGTACACAGTATCGGTACGATAAAAAGTTTCAAGATACCTTAGACCATTATCGACGATTTTCCTCTTTGTATTGTCCAGAAGCGTCTCCAGCAGTTCCAGGTCTGGAACTTACAGAGGTCCTTGGAGAGGGATGTGAGCAGATGGTGCCCCAGGGTATTTGTATTGCAGGGGATTATATGTTGGTCACAGCCTATGATAATGTGAGATATTATGCTCAAAAAACTGGACGTGAGTATAAGAAAGTGAATAATTCGGTACTTTATGTGTTATCCAATCAGGAGAGTACAAAATATCAACTATTGACGACCATTGTGCTTCCAGATATCAATCATGTAGGGGGCGTTACCTTTGATGGTGAGAATGTCTGGATTGCCAAGAGCAGCACAAAGATGTGCAGCAGGATTTCTTATGACAAGATTCGTCAGGCGGTTCGTTCCGGGGAGACCAGTTATGCGCTCTTGGAATACGATCAGAACGTTCCCTGTGGTGCAGTTGCCTCTTTTGTTACCTATTATGATGGCAAGTTATGGGTCGGCACGTATTCCAACCGAATTAGCAAAAAAGGTACACTCAGGAGTTTTGATATCAAACAGAAAAGTACATCAGAAGGGATAAAATATGAGTTGCAAAAGGAAGAGGAAATTTTGATTCCTGGGTATGCCAATGGCGTTGAATTTGTGGAATCAGGAGGAAAAACCTTTATGGCTCTTGTATCTTCCAAAGGCAGGTACTTTGATTCCAATATTTATTTTTATCAGGTTGTGCGAGATCCTTATACGGGAAAGAATCTTTATGATCTGTATGGTTCTTGTAAATTTCCTCCTATGGCAGAAGAGCTAGTATGTGATGGGGAAAATACGTATTTTCTGTTTGAATCTTCTGCAACCTGCTATAGCGCTCTCGCTTACGCAAAATGTAAATATCCTGTAGATCGGATTTGTGCCCTATCTACCCAGGAGCTGTTTTTACAGAATGGTATGGCTGGTTACCAGAAAACCACACCGCAGGTACAGAGGAATTATCTTATGTGCACCTACGATCAAATCTATCAAGAACGGAGGTATTGGCAGCAGTATCTATAGCTTGGGAATGACACTCCAGCGATATATTATTTTTGTACTGGAGGAGGCAGTTCTCAATTGTGTGTTTGGGAAGGGGGACTGTTATGGAAAAGGATACCCGTCTGGTTAATATTTACATTAAGATACACAATAAGCATACATTGACAATGGAAGATTTAAAATACCTTTCAAAATACGATCCTGAGTGTTTTGAGAAAACTTGTAGGAATATTGCGTATAAGATGCCAGAAGCTAGTAAAATCCTTCAGCCGAAGGGGCATGAGGATGAGGCTGTAGCAGCTCTGCCTCCAATTATGGAGAAAGCGATTCCGGACAAGGAAAAGATTGAAAAAGTTTTATCTAATTTAGGAAAAATGGAACGTGAAGAGTTTCCTGTTCCGGAAGTGAACACAGAGACAGTCAAGGAATTGTTGGGAAGTCTGTATATGGAATTGTTGTTTCCGCATAATGATCGAGAAACATTTTTCAGTATGGAAGAAAGTCAGAATTTGTCGGTTTTTAATAAAAAAGTGTGACCAGGATTTTCGTTTATAAAGGAAAAAGTGCATAAAAATTTGTTTTATGTGAAAAAAATATCAGTATTATTTTCTGGTTACAAAGGTTGAAAAATAACAGAGGATGTGGTAGAATTTTTACAATTTAGGCAAGTAAAGTACCATGGCCTTATACGCAGGAGTTCAGAAAGCCCCAAAAAGGGCTTTCCTCCTGGGAAAATGAAACTAAAAGCCCTTTATGAAGAAAAAGAATCGAATTCTTTTTTTTTTGTAAAAATCAGGCAAATCAAAGAAAGGGTGGCAAATATATGAAAGCATTTCTAATACTGGAAGATGGAACTGTGTTTGAAGGCACAAGCATCGGAGCAGACAAAGAAGTGATCAGTGAAATCGTTTTTAACACATCTATGACAGGTTATCTTGAGGTCTTAACAGACCCATCTTATGCTGGACAAGCAGTGGTTATGACATACCCATTAATCGGAAATTATGGAATTACGCCAGATATGGAATCTGCGCAGCCTTGGCCAGATGGCTATATTGTAAGGGAGCTATCTCGGATGCCAAGTAATTTCCGTTGCCAAGGTAGCATTCAGGATTTTCTGATTCAACATGATATTCCAGGGATTGCAGGCATTGATACAAGAGCGTTGACAAAAATTCTCAGGGAAAAAGGAACGATGAACGGCATGATTACCACCAATGAAAAATTTCGGCTGGAGGAGATACTTCCCAGGCTGAAAGAATATGTCACAGGCGCTGTGGTGGATAAGGTGACTTGTTCTGACTCTTATCAGTTAAATGGGAAGGGAAAAAAGGTGGCGTTGATGGATTTTGGTGCGAAACGCAACATTGCAAGAGCTTTGCATGATCGAGGCTGCGAAGTGACCGTATATCCAGCGCGCACGAAGGCAGAGGAGATTTTGAGTGGAGAACCAGATGGTATTATGTTGACAAATGGTCCGGGGGATCCCAAGGATTGTGGGGAAATTATACAGGAAATTCGTAAACTGTATGAATCGGATAAACCGATTTTTGCGATCTGTCTGGGACATCAGCTTATGGCCTTGGCCACAGGAGCGAATACTTATAAGATGAAATATGGACATCGAGGCGGCAACCATCCAGTGAAGGATTTGGAGACTGGGAGAGTCTATATTTCTTCTCAAAACCATGGATATGTGGTGGATGCAGAACATTTGGATCCTTCTGTGGCAGTTCCAGCTTTTGTAAATGTCAATGATGGCACTAATGAGGGATTAAAATATATTGGAAAGAATATTTTTACGGTACAATTTCATCCAGAAGCGTGCCCTGGACCCCAGGACAGCGGATATTTGTTTGATCGTTTTATCAAAATGATGGGAGGGAACCAATAATGCCTAAGAATCAAGAAATTAAGAAAGTGTTAGTAATTGGCTCTGGTCCGATTGTAATTGGGCAGGCAGCAGAATTTGATTATGCAGGAACCCAGGCATGTCGTTCCCTGAAAGAAGAAGGAGTGGAAGTGGTTCTTGTCAATTCCAACCCTGCAACGATTATGACAGATAAGGATATAGCAGATCAGGTTTATATTGAGCCTTTAACCACAAAGATTCTGGAAAAGATTATTTTAAAAGAGCGTCCTGACAGTGTTCTTCCCACTCTGGGAGGGCAGGCAGGTTTGAATCTTGGAATGGAGCTGTCAGAATCTGGTTTTTTGGAAAAGCATAATGTGAAGCTGATTGGCACAACAGCAGAAACTATTTTTAAAGCGGAGGACAGGCAGGCATTTAAGGACACAATGGAGAAGATCGGAGAGCCATGCGCCGCTTCTCAGGTGGTCCATAATGTGGAGGATGGCATTGCATTTACCAATACCATTGGATATCCTGTGGTACTGCGCCCAGCGTATACTTTGGGCGGCAGTGGTGGTGGTATTGCCCATAATGAGACAGAACTTGTGGATATTTTGACCAATGGCCTACGTTTGAGTCGTGTGGGTGAAGTCCTTGTAGAGCGCTGCATTGCGGGATGGAAGGAAATTGAATATGAAGTGATGCGAGATGCGGCTGGAAACTGTATCACTGTGTGTAATATGGAAAATGTGGATCCAGTGGGCGTTCATACCGGAGATAGCATTGTGGTGGCACCTTCTCAGACTTTGGGGGACAAGGAATATCAGATGCTGCGCACCTCTGCGTTGAATATTATTTCTGAACTGAATATCACTGGAGGCTGTAACGTCCAGTATGCTCTGCATCCAGACAGTTTTGAATACTGTGTCATTGAGGTAAATCCGCGTGTCAGTCGTTCTTCTGCCCTGGCAAGTAAGGCCACTGGATATCCCATTGCGAAGGTGGCGGCGAAAATTGCCCTTGGCTATACCTTGGATGAGATTAAAAATGCCATAACCGGAAAGACTTACGCAAGTTTTGAGCCAATGTTGGATTACTGTGTGGTGAAGGTTCCCCGTTTGCCGTTTGATAAATTTATCACAGCAAAACGTACACTTACCACTCAGATGAAGGCCACTGGCGAGGTGATGAGCATCTGTACGAATTTTGAAGGGGCGCTGATGAAGGCAATTCGTTCCCTGGAACAGCATGTGGATGGGATGCGTTCCTATGATTTCTCTCAACTTTCGTCAAAAGAACTGCGAAAACAGTTGGAGAAGGTGGACGACCGCCGAATTTGGGCAATTGCAGAGGCATTGCGAAAAAATATTTCCTATGATGAGATCCATGAGATAACAAAAATTGACTGTTGGTTTATCGATAAGATTGCAATTTTGGTGGAAATGGAAGAGCGCCTTGAGAAAGAAGCGTTGACGCTGGATTTGCTCAAAGAGGCAAAACGACTAGAATTTCCAGACAAGGAAATTGCAAAATTGACGGGAAAGACAGAAGAAGAAATACGGGAACTGAGGTATGCAAATGGGATAACTGCTGCATTTAAAATGGTTGATACCTGTGCAGCAGAATTTGCAGCACAGACACCATATTACTACTCCTGTTTTGGCAGTGAAAACGAAGCGTCAGGAGCAAAGGAACGGAAGAAAGTTCTGATTTTAGGTTCTGGACCGATTCGTATCGGACAGGGGATTGAATTTGACTACTGTTCTGTTCATTGCACCTGGGCATTTGCGAAAGAAGGATATGAGACGATCATTGTAAATAATAATCCTGAGACGGTTTCCACAGATTTTGATATTGCAGATAAACTCTATTTTGAGCCCTTGACGCCAGAGGATGTGGAAAATATAGTGCGGCTGGAGCAGCCAGACGGCGCTGTGGTGCAATTTGGTGGTCAGACAGCCATTAAACTTACGGAAAGCCTGATGAAGATGGGTGTGCCTATTTTGGGAACCAAGGCAGAGGATGTGGATATGGCAGAAGATCGTGAGTTGTTTGATAAAATATTAGAACAGACTCAGATTCCCCGTGCAGCAGGGGGAACCGTGTTTACAGCCCAGGAAGCAAAAGAAGTTGCAAATCGTCTGGGTTATCCTGTGCTGGTGCGACCATCTTACGTTTTGGGTGGGCAGGGGATGCAGATTGCATATTCTGACCAGGAGATCGAAGAGTTTATGGAAATCATTAACCGGATTGCTCAGGATCACCCGATTTTGGTGGATAAATACCTCCAGGGAAAAGAGATTGAGGTGGATGCGGTATGTGATGGCACAGATATCTTAATTCCGGGCATTATGGAGCATATCGAACGCACAGGAGTCCATTCCGGCGATAGCATTTCAGTGTACCCAGCGCCCACCATCGGTGAGAAGGTGAAGGATAAAATTGTAGAATATACCTGGCGATTGGCACGGGCCTTACATGTGGTGGGATTGATTAACATCCAGTTTATTGCTATGGAAGATGAGGTGTACGTGATCGAGGTAAATCCTCGTTCTTCTCGTACAGTGCCTTATATCAGTAAAGTCACGGGTATTCCTATCGTGGATCTTGCCGCCAGAGTGATTATCGGCAATACTTTAAAAGGGATGGGTTATCCTGTAGGACTTGCGCCAGAGGCAGATTATGTGGCAATCAAAATGCCAGTGTTCTCCTTTGAGAAATTGCGGGGGGCTGAAATCAGCCTGGGACCAGAGATGAAGTCTACTGGGGAGTGTCTTGGAATAGGCAAGAGCTTTGACGAGGCTTTATATAAGGCATTTTTAGGCGCAGGAGTGCAGCTTCCCAAACACAAGCAGATGATTATGACGGTGAAAGATGCAGATAAGCCAGAGGCTCTAGAAGTTGCCAAGCGTTTTGAAGCGTTGGGATATAAGATTTATGCGACTAGAAGCACAGCAAAATATCTGGAAGCAGGGGGAGTAAAGGCTAGACGAATTAATAAGATCACCCAGGAATCCCCCAACGTGATGGATTTGATTCTGGGGCATAAAATTGATATGGTGATTGACACTCCTACACAGGGGCGAGATAAGAATCGTGATGGATTTTTGATCCGTAGGAACGCGATCGAGACGGGGGTATACTGTATGACTGCCATGGACACAGCAAATGCTCTGGCAGAAAGCTTGGAACATGCAAAGGAAGATGATAAGCTGAATTTGATTGATATTGCGAAAGTGAAGAATATAACATAGTATAGTGATCGTTGTTCACTGGCGATTGGGTGCAGCTGTGGTGTCTTTCTTTTTGTGAGAATGCTAGAGGGTATCAAATATGAGAGAAAAGATAAAAATAATCTATGTAGATGAGGAACTTGTTGTCTGTCATAAAATGCCAGGGATTCCAGTGCAGACCCAAAGAGCAGGTCAGAAGGATATGGTAAGCCTTCTTCGAAATTATTTTTCAGCAAAGGGAGAAGATACCAGTATTTTTGTGGTTCACCGTCTGGATCAGCCAGTGGAGGGACTTATCGTATTTGCAAGGAGCCAGAAAGCGGCGGCAGAACTAAGCCGCCAGTCCAGAGAACACCATATGGATAAATGTTATATGGCATTGACAGAAGGGATTTTTGAAACACCTTGTGGTGTTATGGAACATTATCTTCTGCGGGATGGCAAAGCGAATTTCTCACGTGTAGTTTCCAAGGACACACCAAAGGCAAAATTGGCGAAGCTTTCTTATGAGGTGAAACAGACCTGGAAAGAGAAGGATCCGGCAGTCAGTCTAGTGTGTGTGAAGTTGGAGACTGGGCGCCACCATCAAATCCGAGTACAGATGATGCATGCGGGGCATCCTTTAGTGGGAGATAAAAAATATAATCCCAATTGTCAAACAGGGTATCTTCCAGTGGGATTGTGTTCCATAAAAATAGGATTTTGCCATCCAAAAGATGGCAGAAAGATGGAATTTATGGTGGAACCACAGGGAGAGGCATTCCAAGACATGTCTGTCGACCGAAAGAACGAGCAATATTAGTGTGCTGACCACACTATGAATAAAAAATACAGAACCGTGCATACTGATTTCATGAAGAATGAAGTGAAAGAAAGCGGACGTAAGATTGGAAAAATTTTAGGAATTACTTTGGCAGTTTATGTCTGCATCCGCTGGCTGCTGCCATTGGTGGTTCCTTTTTTTATTGCTTTTTTACTAGCAAAAATCTTAAATCCACTGGTGGGAAAATTAGAAGAAAAGTTAAAATGGAAAAGAAGCGTATGGTCGACACTTTTGGTGGGTATTTTATTTCTGCTGTTGGCAGCGTTGTTGTTTTTTTTCGTGAAAACGTTGTTGGAACAGGTGGTCAATGTGGCAGACCATTTGGAGGAGTATAAGCAGCAGGCACAAGTATTTTTTCGCGATTGCTGTGGTCAGGTAGAAATTTTTACTGGCATCCAGGCAGAAGCCATTCAAAATGGAGTGGAGCGGCAAATTCCTGGCCTAATGCAGCATGTTAAGACCAATGTGGTTCCAGCTTTGATGAATGGAACAATCTCCTATGCCAGAAGTGCATTTATTTTGGTTGGGATCTGCTTTGTGGTAATTATCAGTACGATTCTGATTTTAAAAGATTATGGAAAAATACGGGCGTCCATGGAGCGTCATCCCATTGGGCAGATGGGGCTTAAAGTGTGCAGAAGGACCTATGAAGCTGGGGGTGCCTATATCAAAGCCCAGATAATAATTATGATCGCCATTACATCAGTCTGTGTGGCGGGACTGTATCTGTCTGGGAATAAATATGCACTACTGACAGGATGTGGAATCGGTCTGTGTGATGCCATGCCTTTTTTGGGGACAGGTACGATTTTTGTGCCCTGGGCATTGATTGAGCTATTACAGGGAAGGTATATGCTGGCGGTAATCTATACCATCATCTATACCATATGTACTTTGATGCGTGAGATTATGGAACCAAAGCTTATTGGAAATAAACTTGGGATGCATCCGTTGTCAGTTATCGTAAGCATTTACGTGGGGCTTGGAATTTATGGATTGTGGGGGTTTGCATTGGGGCCTCTGACCTATATATTGATACGTGAAATTTACTTGACAATTTAAAAAAAATGTCATAAAATAACCAATACCAGTAAAAATAAATGATAGATCAGGCGATGAAGAGGAATAGTACGAATAGGAACATGTACAGAGAAGAAATCAGTGGTGAGAGATTTCACATGGTAATATTCGGAACCCGTCTTGGAGCCAGCGTGTGAGAATACGCCGTTTCACTGCGTTAAAGTGTTTGAGAGAATGACAGATGTGCATTAATCAGGGTGGTACCGCCGGAAATCCGGTCCCTATGGGGAGAGGATTTTTGGCGGTTCTTTGCGCAGCCCCATGCAGAGGAATTATGCCGCTACGCGGCGCACGGGGCGCGCGGCGAGTAGGGAAAGCCTTCCCTACTCGATAAGATGAAAAACAATTCTCGCACTGCGGCGGAAAAGAAAAATGTCGCAAAAGCGACCCGCCGCAGGCGAAGAATCCTGCAATGCAGGAATCTCTGTTTTAAAAAATTAGAATTTATTGGAGAAATATATTACATGTCATCGGAAAAGGAGAGTAACATTATGGCAAAAAATAAAAAATTAGTAGAAGCGATCACATCTATGGATGCCGATTTTGCACAGTGGTATACGGATGTGGTAAAGAAGGCAGAATTGATTGATTATTCCAGCGTCAAAGGCTGTATGGTGATCAAGCCAGCAGGGTACGCAATCTGGGAAAATATCCAGAATGAACTTGATCGGAGGTTTAAAAAGACTGGGGTGGAGAATGTATATATGCCAATGTTTATTCCAGAAAGCCTACTTCAAAAGGAAAAAGATCATGTGGAGGGCTTTGCACCAGAGGTTGCCTGGGTAACTCATGGAGGATTAAATCCGTTGCAGGAGAGAATGTGTGTCAGGCCCACTTCAGAGACTTTGTTCTGTGATTTCTATGCAAATGATATTCAGTCCTACCGAGATTTGCCAAAATGTTATAATCAGTGGTGTTCTGTGGTCCGTTGGGAAAAAGAGACAAGGCCGTTTTTGCGTTCTAGAGAATTTTTATGGCAGGAGGGACATACAGCACATGCCACAGCTCAGGAAGCAGAGGAGCGTACCATTCAGATGTTGAATTTATATGCAGATTTCTGTGAGGAAGTGTTGGCTATGCCAGTAATTCGAGGCAAAAAGACAGACAAAGAGAAATTTGCAGGGGCGGAGGCTACGTATACAATTGAGGCGTTGATGCATGATGGAAAAGCATTGCAGTCTGGTACCAGTCACAATTTTGGTGACGGTTTTGCGAAGGCTTTTGACATTCAATATACAGACAAGGAGAATAAACTTCAGTATGTTCATCAGACATCTTGGGGGATGACAACACGTCTGATTGGAGCAATTATTATGGTGCATGGAGACGATTCAGGGTTGGTGCTTCCTCCTGAAATTGCGCCAGTGCAGGTAATGGTCATTCCGATTCAACAGCATAAAGATGGGGTCTTAGATAAGGCAGAGGAATTAAAAGGATTATTGGATCATGCGGGAATACGTGTAAGAATGGACGACAGTGAAAAAAGTCCTGGATGGAAATTCTCAGAGCAGGAAATGCGAGGTATTCCAATCCGTGTGGAATTGGGACCCAAGGATATAGAGGAGGGAAAATGTGTGCTTGTCCGTCGTGACACCAGGGAAAAGGTTGTATGTGCATTGGAACAGGTAGCGCAGACAGCAGTGGAACTTCTAAAGGATATTCAAAAGGATATGTATGCACGTGCCAAAGCACATTTGGATTCCCATATCTATGATGTGAAATCTTATCCAGCATTTAAGGATGCTGTGGAACATAAACCTGGATTTATCCGTGCTATGTGGTGTGGAGATGTGGAATGTGAGAATAAGATCAAAGAGGAAACGACAGCCACCTCTCGTTGTATGCCGTTGGAGGATCAGGAGGAAATCTCAGATGTCTGCGTCTGCTGTGGTAAGCCAGCTCATAAGTTGGTATATTGGGGAAAAGCATATTAAACAATAGGAAATCTAAGAGAAATTAATAATCCTATAAGATAAAAAGAAGGCGACACCGATATAAATTCATCTGGTGCCGCCTTCTAAACTATGCTGTCCATGGGACCTTACCTCATTCTTTCTGAAATCTTAAGCTTTTCTTTGAAATTTTGATACCTCTGAATTTGTCTGTATGCATCCATATCTGAACGGTTCTGGCTGGATCGTCATACTGTTATTTTTATTTTGGTTCAGGGCTTTCTGCTGAAAATCTTGTGATTTCTTTACTAAGGTTGAAAATTCTTCTTCAAATTACCACATCTGTAAATAATCTTTTTCTAACTTCTGAGACAAAAACTTGAAATTTGTAATAATTCCGCTAATCTCTCCATTCCGAAAATACAAGGTCGGATGCTTTCACGTTGATAATATTATTTGCTGTTTCTTCTCAAAATAGGATGTGATAGTTATCACTTGGATGAACCATTCCTGTCCTTTATGAAATTCTACAACTTTCATATTGTCAGTCGAGAGAAGAACCTTATTGTAATTTCCCATTCCAGAAATCCGGTTTTTGTTACAATGTTCTGTTCTTATAACAAAAATGATATGGATGATAAACGTCTGTAAATTATCTGAGAAAGAATTTATCAGGAACTTTTCTTGTACCTCTGTTATTGATATTAGAGGGGTAAATTACTTAACTTTTTGGTGGACCGTACCTCTCTTTCTTGGATTATGGGGTAATTCATGTGATTCTCAATGGTCTGTACCTCCTGTCTTTTGTTCTTGTTTGTTTTGATGTGTTTATTATATCTTACAAAAACACAAAAGTCAACAACTTTTTTAATTTTTTTACATTAATCATACTTATAACTGAAATATGATAAATAAGCATGAGAATATTCTGATAATTTAAGATAACAAAGTACAAAAAGAGGCTGTCGCATTAAGAAATAAAACTACAAGACATAGTATCATTGGTACTTACATAATCTTGTATATTTACTTCTTAATACGACAGCCCTTTGAACATATTCCGGAAATCTACATTATGCCTGTTTTATTTGGATGAATTTCTGATAACGGTGTACCAATAGCATCCATATATATGATACATACATCTTATGAAAAAGAGATCTCACAAAAACAGGAACAAACAGACCACAAGAATACATCATTTTAAAGGGAAGCTTCATAAGCTGCACGGCAAGCCTTGGCAAGCTGGTCACCACAGGAAGTTCCCCTTCCATTACAAGAAATACCGCTGATTTTCTGTTCCACCTGCTCTACAGTGAGTCCCTCCACTAATTTCGGGATGGCTTGCAGATTGCCGTTACATCCGCCGGTAAATTTTACATTTTTTACAACATCTCCGTCTAACTCAACTTCGATCAGAGTGGAACAAGTTCCCTTGGGTTTATATAGATAGCTCATTTGATCACTCCTTCCTAGAATGCGTATGGCCTGTGAATCTTGCTTATTATATCACAAAAAGATTTTAGATAGAAGGGAATTTCATAGAAAATTCATAATTCGTTCACGGTATTAAGTATTGTTAATGGATAGCGAAAGTGTTACAATGTAAGAAGTTGTCCGCATGGCGGAAGAAATGGAGCAGAGTTCTGCTGATTAGAATATAGGAGCATTTGTATATGAGTATTGTAAGTAAAATGTTTGGCACTCATAGTGAACGAGAGTTGAAGAGGGTTTATCCGATTGTGGATAAAATTGAATCTTATCGTCCGGCTATGATGGAGCTGAAGGATGAACAGTTAAGAGATAAGACAAAGGAATTTAAGAAGAGGCTGGAAGAAGGGCAAACTTTGGACCAGATTCTTCCAGAGGCATATGCGGTTGTCCGTGAAGCGGCGAGGAGATCACTTGGGATGGAGCATTACCCTGTACAGTTAATTGGAGGAATTATTTTGCACCAGGGGCGTATTGCAGAAATGAAGACTGGTGAAGGAAAGACTCTGGTATCTACGCTTCCAGCATATTTGAATGCTTTGGAAGGAAAAGGTGTCCATATTGTCACAGTCAACGATTATCTGGCAAACCGTGACGCGGAATGGATGGGAAAGGTACACGAATTTCTGGGATTGACTGTAGGCGTGGTATTAAATTCTATGGATAACGATGAGCGTCGGGAAGCCTATGCCTGTGACATTACCTATGTGACGAATAATGAGCTGGGTTTTGATTATCTGCGTGATAACATGGTAATCTACAAGGAACAGCTTGTGCAGCGTGATCTGCATTATGCTATCATCGATGAGGTGGACTCGGTGCTGATCGATGAGGCGAGAACTCCGCTTATTATTTCAGGGCAGAGTGGCAAGTCAACCAGTTTGTATGAGGCATGTGATGTGCTGGCAAGGCAGTTGGTCCGTGGTGAGGATATGCCAGAGTTCAGTAAGATGGATGCCATTATGGGCATAGAACATGAGGAAACTGGAGATTTTATTGTAAATGAGAAGGACAAGGTGGTAAACCTTACAGCGGAAGGTGTGAGGAAGGTAGAGAATTTCTTCCATATAGAAAATCTTGCAGATGCGGAGAATTTGGAGATCCAGCACAATGTGATTTTGGCTCTCCGTGCTCACAATTTGATGTTCCGAGATCAGGATTATGTGGTTCAGGATGAAAAAGTTGTGATTGTAGATGAATTTACTGGTCGTATCATGCCAGGACGCCGTTATTCTGATGGTCTTCATCAGGCAATTGAGGCAAAGGAGCATGTGAAAGTAAAACGAGAGAGCAAGACCCTTGCAACCATCACTTTTCAGAATTTCTTTAATAAATATACGAAAAAATGTGGTATGACAGGTACTGCGTTGACAGAGGAAAAAGAATTTCGTGATATCTATGGTATGGATGTAATTGAAATTCCAACCAATAAGAAAATACAGCGTATCGACCAGCAGGATGCTGTGTATAAGACGAAAAAAGAAAAATTCCATGCAGTGATTGATGAGATCGAAAAGGCCCATGAGAAAGGGCAGCCTGTGCTGGTGGGAACGATTACTATTGAGACTTCAGAACTTCTTAGTGGTATGTTAAAACGCAGGGGAATTCAGCATAAGGTACTGAATGCGAAATTTCATGAGGTTGAGGCAGAGATTGTAGCAGAGGCTGGACAGCATGGGGCTGTAACCATTGCTACCAACATGGCGGGCCGTGGTACGGACATTAAGCTGGATGATGACGCTAAGGCTGCTGGAGGATTGAAAATCATCGGTACAGAGCGTCATGAGTCTAGACGTATTGACAATCAGCTTCGTGGGCGTTCTGGTCGTCAGGGAGATCCAGGAGAATCTCAGTTCTTTATTTCTCTGGAGGACGATCTTATGCGTTTGTTTGGCTCTGAGAAGTTGATGAACATGTTTAATACTTTGGGTGTGCCAGAAAACGAGCAGATTCAGCATAAAATGTTGACGAGCGCCATTGAGAAAGCGCAGATGAAGATCGAGAGTAACAACTTTGGAATCCGTAAGAATTTGCTGGAATACGATCAGGTTATGAATGAGCAGAGAGAAATTATCTATGCAGAACGCCGCCGAGTGCTGGATGGTGAGAGTATGCGTGATGTTATTTACAAGATGATCACAGACCGCGTGGAGAATACGGTAGATACTTGTATTTCTGCGGATCAGGAAAGTGAAGAATGGGATTTGAATGAGTTAAATCAGCTTCTTTTGCCTATCATTCCCTTACAGACGGTGATGCCGGAGGATGTGAAAAATATCCGTTCGGATGAGCTCAAGCACAAGTTAAAGGAACAAGCGGTAAAAGCTTATGAGATGAAAGAGGCAGAATTTCCGGAGCCGGAGGCAGTCCGTGAGTTGGAGCGTGTGGTATTGCTGAAGGTGATTGACCGAAAGTGGATGGACCATATTGATGATATGGATCAGCTTCGTCAGGGAATTGGCTTGCAGGCTTATGGGCAGCGAGATCCTCTGGTAGAGTATAAAATGAGCGGTTATGATATGTTTGATGGTATGATCGCCAATATTCAGGAAGACACAGTGCGGCTTCTGTTCCATGTAAGAATAGAACAGAAAGTGGAACGTGAACAGGTTGCAAAGGTTACTGGGACCAATCGGGATGAGACACTTCAAAAGGGGCCTAAGAAACGAGATAAGGCCAAGGTATATCCGAATGATCCTTGTCCCTGTGGAAGCGGCAAAAAATATAAGCAGTGCTGTGGTAGGAAATAAGGAATTAGTCAGAAATAATGCGGAACAGTCTTTATGGCTGTTCCGTTTTTTGGATCTCACAATCTTTTTGGAATAAAATGTTTTATGATAAACTTTCAGATAAAACCGGAAAGAAAAGGAGAACAAAAGAGAAAATGAAGCAGGTACAGTATGGATATTGTCGTGTCAGCTCCGTAAGCCAAAACGAGGACAGGCAGTTGATGGCTATGGAGGAGATGAAAATACCAAAGAAGAATATTTATGTGGATAAGCAGAGCGGGAGAGACTTTGAACGTCCTCAATATCAAAAACTTATGAAAAAGCTGAATGCAAACTCAGTCCTCTATGTACAGTCGATTGACCGTCTTGGCAGAAACTATCGGGAAATTCAGGAGCAATGGTATGAGATTTCCAAGGTGAAAAAATCAGATATTGTAGTGCTGGACATGCCGCTTTTGGATACTAGGAGGGGGAAAGATCTGATGGGCACTTTTTTAAGTGATATTGTACTGCAAGTATTGAGTTTTGTGGCAGAGAATGAGCGGCATAATATCCGGCAGAGGCAGGCGGAGGGGATTGCGGCAGCAAAGGCTAGAGGTGTAAAATTTGGCAGACCAAGGATTCCTTTGCCGGAAAATTTTCATGAAATCTATAGTAGGTGGAGAAATAAAGAAGTGAGTGTAACAGAGGCTGCGCGACTTTGTGGGTTATCTAAATCTACTTTTCACAATAGAGCGTTAAAGTATGAAGGAGGAACTTGTAAAAATAAAAAAATAAAAATACCCTATTGACATTACTGCTTTCATGTGCTAAACTGCATATAATTTAAAAAGAGTAAAGTCAATGAGCAAAAGTAGTACCATAGGAAGGTTCCTTACAGAGAGTTATCGGCTGGTGGAAGATAACAGGAAAGTTTTATGGGAATGGGTTTGTGAGATGCGAAGCGAAATCATAGTAGCGGATGCCGTGTCCTCACGTTACAGGGGTAAGATATCATGTGTATCGGATTGAGATTATAGAATTGGTGGCGGATATTTCTAATTTGGGATATCCGCTTTTTCTTTGCACTTGGCCTTCCCAAGGAAGGATGTCAGCGAAGCTGACGGAAGCCTGGCGCATAGAGAACACGGTCTTTCCAAGGAAGAATGTCAGCGAAGCTGACGTTAGTTTCTTTCTAAGAACTAGTTCTATGATGAAGCAGGGTGGCACCACGACCATAATCGTCCCTGGTAAAAGTTGTTTTCAGCTTTTACCAGGGATTTTTGTTTATAACGGGAAAGTTGCTGTAGTTTGGAAGGAGGCAGGAAATGAAAAGAATATTAAGGGCATATAAGCGCACTGTCAGTATCATCCATGAGACACCCATTGAAATGTATGAAAATATTGCCAAGAAAAAGAAAGGTTTTCTGTTAGAGAGCTATGATAAAAATTATGACCGCTATACGATTTTTGGAGCGGAACCGGAGGAACTGATCTCATCACGGGGAAATGCCTTAGTGATTCTGCGTGGCGCAGAGGAAGAGGTTCGACCAGGCAATCCCTTGATGCGGTTAAAGGAGTATTACAATGAAT
The DNA here is from genome assembly GCA_910580015.1 of uncultured Lachnospiraceae bacterium. Lineage (GTDB taxonomy): Bacteria > Bacillota > Clostridia > Lachnospirales > Lachnospiraceae > Petralouisia. The sequence goes on along the minus strand of CAJTVT010000001.1, from coordinate 101,888 downwards.
TTGATATTAGAAAAGATGCGGATGGGCTGAATTTCAGCGGTGGTCTTGTGGGCAATTTGGGATATGATTTTGTGAGATATGCGGAGGAATTGCCGGAGGAAAATGCAGACGAAATTGGAATTGAGACCATCCAAATGATGCTGATGACAAAATTTTTGGTGGTGGATCACGTAGCGGAAACGATGACAGCCGTTGTCTTGGAAGAGGACAATGAGGAAGGGAAAAACAGGGCTTTGGAGGAGGCAAAACGGCTAATTCAAAAGGCTGGTGCAGTTAGAAGAGAGAATAATAGAGAAGAAGTATTTGTTCATGATGGAAAAATTGTGAAGAAGTCGGATACGTTGCTCCAGTATAGCCAGAAAGTGGAAGAGATTAAGAAGTATATTCGAGAAGGGCATATTTTTCAGACGGTGCTTTCTCAGCGCTGGACGATAGAGACATCCCAGGAAGGGTTTGCGTTGTATAAGGAACTAAGAGAATTGAATCCTTCCCCGTACTTGTATTACTTTAATTTTGGGGAATTTGAAGTGATTGGAAGTTCGCCGGAGATGCTTGTAAAACAACAGGATAATACAGTATATACTTGTCCAATTGCAGGGACCAGAAAACGGGGAAAGGATGCAGCAGAGGATGAGGCATTGAAACAGGAACTTTTATTGGATGAGAAAGAGCGCGCAGAGCATGTGATGCTGGTGGATCTTGCCAGAAATGATATGGGAAGGATTGCTGAATTTGGCACAGTTAAAGTGACACAGTTTATGGAGGTTCAGAATTATTCTCATGTCATGCATATGGTTTCTATGGTGGAAGGACGTAAGAAAGGAGCATATCATCCCTTGGATTTGGCTGCGTCTTTTCTTCCAGCAGGAACTTTGAGCGGAGCGCCCAAGATTCGTGCGATGCAGATAATTGAAACATTGGAAGAAACGCGCAGAGGACTATATGGAGGTGCCACTGGATATGTGGATTTTGGAGGAGATATGGATTTTTGTATAACCATTCGAACAATGATAAAAAAGAATGGGAAAGTATATTTGCAGGCAGGGGCCGGAATTGTAGCGGACTCTAAGCCAGAACTGGAATATCAGGAGTGTTGCAATAAAGTCATGGCGTTGGCCAAGACGCTGGTGGAAGAAGAAAATCTGTGACATAAGGAGGAGAATAATGATACTTTTGATTGACAATTACGATTCTTTTACTTATAACCTATATCAATATTTGGGGATTTTTACGGAGGACGTGAAAGTGGTGCGGAACGACAAAATTACCACAGAGGAAATCAGGAAGATTCGGCCGCAGCAGATCGTATTGTCTCCAGGGCCGAAGAATCCGAAGGAAGCTGGAATTTGTCTGAAGGCTGTAAAGGAGTTTTATACAGAAATCCCGATTTTAGGCATTTGCCTGGGACATCAGTGCATTGGGGAAGCCCTGGGCGGGACGGTTGGATATGCGAAAGAGTTGTTCCATGGAAAACAGTCCCTTGTTATGCATCATGGAGAGAGTGTTTTTACTGGAATACAATCTCCGATTCAGGTGGCTCGTTATCATTCACTTGCTGTACAAGAGAAGAATTTTCCGAAATGCCTGAAAGTGATGGCAAGGACAGAAGATGGGGAGATTATGGCAATGCGCCACAGGGATTATCCAGTCATAGGATTGCAGTTCCATCCAGAATCCATCTATACAGAGCATGGAAAACGGATGATTGATAATTTTGTAAACGGTGTGGTCTGAAAGGAGAGGAAATGATTTTAGATACGATTGTACAGGATAAAAAAATACGTCTGGAGCAGCGAAAAAAGAAAGTGAGTGAGGCTCAGATGAGGAATTTTGCCCTGGAGACAACAAAGAAAGAGAAAGAAAATTTGTCTTTTTATGAGGCATTGGCGAGTCCAGGAATTTCTATCATCGGAGAATTTAAGAAAGCATCTCCCAGTCTTGGTGAGATCGGAAGCAAGATAAATTTGAAGGAACGGATTTTTGAATACAACGAAGCGGTGGATGCCATTTCCTGTCTGACCGAAGAAGATCATTTCAATGGAAATGTAGAGTATTTCAGAGAAATTCGGGAAATGACCAAACTGCCGATGCTTTGCAAGGACTTTATGATTGATGAGTATCAATTTTATGAGGCAAAAGTGATTGGCGCGGATGCTGTTCTTCTTATCGCGGCAATCTTGGACGATGTGCAGATGAAAGATTTTTATCAGCTTGCAGCAGATTTGGGAATGGACGCGTTGGTGGAGACGCATGAGGAGAGGGAACTGGAGCGTGCCTTGAAATTGGATGCTAAGATAATAGGGATTAATAACCGAGATCTGAGAGATTTTACGATTCGGTTGGACACTTCCAAACGATTGTCAAGAATGGTGCCCAGGGGAAAAGTGCTGGTGACGGAGAGTGGAATTGTGCATGATGAAGATGTGGAATTTTTAAAGAATTGCAAAGTTGATGCATTTTTGATTGGCCGTGCATTAATGGAATCAGAAAATCCTGGCAAGCTTGCAAAGAGCTGGAAGTCTTTGGGATGATGTAGGAAGAAAGGGCGGCTGGACATGGAAATGGAAAAAAAGCTTGAGATTAAGATTTGTGGGATTACCAGAGTACAGGAGGCGGCATATTTAAATGAAGCCTGTGCAGATTATGCGGGATTTGTGTTCTGGGAGAAAAGCAGAAGAAATGTAAATTTTAGCCAGGCAAAGGAGATTGGAAAATATTTAAAAGAAGAGATCAAACGAGTTGCGGTGACGGTCAGTCCAGATATTGGATTGCGAAAACAGGTGGAAGATGCAGGCTTTGATATTTTGCAGGTGCATGGGACATTGCATACTAAGATTTTAGAGGACAGCAAGATTTCCATTTGGCAGGCCTGCAATCTGAGAGAGCCAGAGGACATGGAAAAACTGACAGAGCATGATAAAATTACTGGTTATGTCATAGATGCAGGGACGCCTGGAGGGGGCAGACCCTTTGACTGGGCAACATGTCAGACTGTGGTTGAGAGAATGAGAAAGACGGTGTTTGCTGGTAAGTTATTGATCCTGGCAGGAGGATTAAATTCTGGAAATGTGCAAAAAGCTGTCAGACTCTTGGAGCCTGATGTGGTGGACGTTAGCTCTGGTGTGGAAGGGGCATATGGAAAAGAAAAACAACGAATTATGGAATTTTTGGATAGTCTGAGAAAGCAAAGAGAATGAATGGATCGAACAGAACGAGCAAAAAAATATGAAAAATGTAGGAGAATAGAGAGCAATGAAAAATAAAAATGAGAGATATTTTGGAGAATTTGGTGGACAGTTTGTAGCGGAATCTTTGATGAATCCCTTGGAGGAATTGGATCAGGCTTTTGAGGAAGCTATCCGCCAAGAAGAATTTTTGAAACAGTATGATTATTATATGAAACAGTATGTGGGACGGGAAAATCCGTTGTATTATGCAGAAAATTTAAGTCGTGTCTATGGTACGAAGATTTACCTGAAACGGGAAGATTTGAATCACACTGGGGCACATAAAATTAACAACGTGATTGGCCAGATTTTATTGGCAAAACGGATGGGAAAGAAAAAGGTTCTTGCGGAGACAGGAGCTGGGCAGCATGGTGTGGCAACCGCAACTGGTGCGGCGCTTTTTGGCATGGAGTGCACCGTCTATATGGGAGAGGAAGATATGCGGCGCCAGGCGTTGAATGTATTGCGTATGGAGATGCTTGGCGCAAAAGTGGAATGTGTGAAAACGGGAAGTCGGACGCTGAAAGATGCTACCAATGAGGCGATTCGTACCTGGGCAAAAACAGCGGAAGATACCTTTTATGTGATTGGATCAGCAGTGGGGCCTTATCCGTATCCGAAAATCGTGAAAGAGTTTCAGAGTGTGATTAGCAGGGAGAGTAAGAAGCAGATTATGGAAGCGGAGGGAAGATTGCCAGATGTGGTTCTGGCATGTGTGGGAGGCGGATCCAACGCCATCGGCATGTTTGCAGAGTTTGTGCAGGAACCTTCTGTAAAGTTGATTGGTGTGGAGGCTGCTGGCCTTGGCATTGAAACTGGAAAACATGCTAGTGCAATGGCCTTGGGTCAGCCTGGAACTTTGCATGGGATGCGCTCCTATCTGCTGCAAGATGAGGATGGAAATATCCAGATTGCACATTCCATATCCGCTGGCTTGGATTATCCAGGGGTAGGACCAGAGCATGCTTACCTGAAAGACAGTGATCGTGCGGAATATGTGTCCATTACAGATAAGGAAGCGATGGAGGCGCTGTTGGAGTTATGTCGACTGGAGGGAATTATTCCAGCCATAGAGAGTGCCCATGCCATCGCCTATGCAAAGAAGCAGGCAAAGAAGATGGATGGGGATCAGGTTATGATTGTGTGTTTGTCTGGCCGAGGAGATAAGGATGTGCATACAATATCAGATTATATGGCTGGCAAAGATTGCTACTAAGTAACGGAGAGGACTGTTGACTAATGTATTTACAAGTACTAGTTGCGTATAAAAAATAGTGTTTGAACGATTGTGGAGGTAAAAAATGGAGAATCGAATTGAACAGAAAATGCAGTATTTAAAAGAAAAAAACGAAAAAGCATTTATCACATATATGACAGCGGGACTTCCCGACATGGCAGGTTGCAAGTCTATCATTCAAGCCCAGGAGCAGGCTGGCACAGATATTTTGGAACTTGGCATACCGTTTTCAGATCCCGTGGCGGACGGACCAGTTATACAGAATGCTTCTTACAAATCTATTCAACAAGGCACCAACCTGAGGAAAGTGTTTGCTTTGATGCGAGAGATCCGCAGCGAAGGGATGCAAATTCCAATTGTGTTTATGATGTATTATAATACAATGTTGCATTTCGGATTAGAAAAATTTGTGGAAGCGTGTATTTTAAGCGGTGTAGACGGTTTGGTTATCCCTGATTTGCCGTTGGAAGAACAAGAAGATTTAAGAGCATTGTTGAAAAAAGAAGGAGCTCCTATTTTAATTCAGCTAGTGTCCCCAGTTTCAGCAGATCGGATTCCCAGGATTTTAGATGGAGCCAGAGGTTTTGTATATTGTGTGTCTGGCATGGGCGTCACTGGGCAGAGAGGAAATTTTCACAGAGAAATTCTGTCTTATTTGTCACAAGTGAAAAAGGTATCTAAAATCCCTGTAATGATGGGATTTGGCATTGAACACGCTAAGGATGTTGCACCAATGAAGGATGTGATTGACGGAGTCATTGTGGGCTCCTATTTTATTCAGTTGTTGGAAGACAATGATTACAGTCAGGAGGCAGCGATGAAATACTGTCGAGATTTCAAAAAGGAATTAAATGCGTGAGCGGTGGGAGAGATTTGAAAGTAAGGTGACCAGTGAAGCGAGTTCAGATAGGAAGAAAGGGTTAGGTGCAAGCGATGCAGAGAGCAATTCAAAAAGTAGTGGATGGACAGAATCTGACAGAGGAGGAGGCAAGGAGAGTTATGAATTTGATGCTGAGTGGGGAAGCGACTCAGGCCCAGTTGGGGGCGTTTCTCACAGCAATGCGTATGAAGGGGGAGACTTTGGAGGAATTGACAGGATTTGCAGCAGTGTTAAAAGAGAAAGCACAGCATATCAGGCCAAGGACGGACAATTATGTGGATCTGGTGGGAACTGGAGGAGATCGCACTTTTACCTTCAATGTGTCAACTACCTCTGCATTTGTGGCAGCAGGAGCGGGATTGCCCATTGCAAAACATGGAAACCGGTCCATTTCCAGCAAAAGCGGTGCAGGGGATGTGTTGGAGGCGCTTGGGGTTAATATTACAGCAGAGCCAGACGTAGTGACGAAATGTGTGGAGGAAGCTGGACTGGGTTTTATGTTTGCGCCAAGTTTTAATAAGTCCATGAAATATGTGGGGCAGGCAAGAAAAGATATGGGAATTCGTTCTGTATTTAATATTTTAGGTCCTCTTGCGAATCCTTCAGATGCAAAATGCATGGTGGTAGGTGTTTATGATCCATCTTTGACGCAGCTGCTTGCAAATGCGATGAGTCATTTGGGAATAGAACGTGGATTTGTGGTAAGTGGAGAAGACGATATGGATGAATTTACTTTGACAGGCAGCACCACAGTCTCGGAGATTAAAGATGGTAGGGTAGATACTTATCAGGTGTCACCAGAACAGTTTGGACTTCACAGGGCTTCCCTAGAGGAACTTCAGGGAGGGGATGGTGAGCAAAATGCCCAGATCACTACGGGGATTTTGAAAGGAGAAATACAGGGAGCGAAACGTGAGATTGTTTTGCTGAATGCGGGAGCAACTTTGTATGCTGGAGGACTTGCTGAGAATATTGAAGATGGTATTCGTCTGGCTGCGGATTCCATTAATTCTGGTCGAGCGTTTGGTGTGTTGGAACGGTTGGTGGAGTTGTCTAATGAAAAAACTTGAAGTCTATGCACTTAAATTTGTGAAAAAATCTCAAAAATCTTGACATAATATAGATAAAAAGCGTATAGTATATTAGCAATTTACAAAACAGTCGCCAGAATTTATGAAAAGGCGACTGTTTTTTTTGCGGATTGTTAGTTTTGCCTAATTGTTAGGGACGAGTGTTTTAAAACAATAAAGCAAAAATAGTAGAATTAATGATATATTTTCGTAATTTTATTGCAATTTGTACAAGCTAAGAGTATAATTAGTATGCATCATTTGGATAGATGAATTACATTGGACGCACAGAGTTGGACAGGAGGAGTTACACCATTGAAGAAGAAAGTATTTGCGATCGCAGCTATTTCATTTTTTATCATAGCTGCGATTATAGTTTTTTTTGCACAAAAGGATTCTTTTTCGCTGAAAATAAATGACAATGAAATCAGTAAAGAAGAGTTCTTGGCAGCAGCAGCACAAAAAAGGTACGAGGTGGTCAGTTATTTTTCAGAAAAAGGAGGTGGAAATGTAGACGCAAAATTTTGGGAAGAAGCGGTTGGAGGGGAGCTCCCATATGAGAAGCTTACGCAGGAAGCCATCGAGGAGTTAAAGTATTTTTATGCAGTGTATGACATGGCAGAAGAAAAGGGATATGTAGAGGACGGAAGCTATTCTGCACTGATAAAACGCTGGGAAGAAGAGAATCATTTTCGAAAAGACAAGATTGAAAAGGGAGAAGCAGTCTACGGTCTGTCAGAATATCCTCTGGACTTGTATCTGGAATATGAGATGGATACCATCCAGAAAAGTTATTGTGATGATCTGGAGAATGAGGGTATGGAGGTGACAGAGGAAGATAGAAAGCAATATTATGAGTCGAATCTGGCATTTTATCAACGAGAAGATGATAGAATTCTTGATTATGTTAAAATCCCTTACAGTGAAGAAGGAATGAGCGATAAACAGGTGCAGGAACTGAAAAGTTGTCTGACTTCTATTTATAAGAAAATGGACAAAAAGCATTCACTGGCAGACTTGGCTGAGTCGGAACAGCTTGTGGCTCCCTATTTGGCACATGCGGATGTCACATCGTCTGAGTTGCACAACTATTCCAGAAGCATGAGTGATGTTTTAGAATATGCTTGGGATCTTAAGGCAGGAGAATCTACAACTGTGATGGATGAGAATGGAAGCCTGTATTTGATTGAATGCACAGACAGGAGTGAAAACGGACTAACCCCAATCGAGGAAGTAAAGGACAATATCAACAAAGCGTTGCGGGAACAGCGCTATGACAAGATGATCGAACAGCGGATTGCAGAAGCTTCGGTAGATGGGGATATGGAATACCTTTGTATCTTTATGAAAAAGCATATAGATAAATAAATTGAAAGGAGCAGGCGTGAAAAAAGGAGTTGTCAGAAGGTGAAAGAAAGGAGAATTATAATGAGGAAAAAAATTGTAACAATGATAACCGCGCTGGCAGTGTTTTGTTCGGCGGTGGTTTCTGGCATTCACTCAGAAGCTGCACAGCCAAAGGCAGATGATACAGGAACAACCTACTATGTTAGTACCATTTCCGGCAAAGACAGCAATGATGGAAAAAGCCAGCAAAAGCCGTTTTACAGCCTTCAGAAGATCAATCATCTGGATTTGAAACCAGGGGATAAAGTTCTTTTGGAATGCGGTTCTGTTTTTAAAAACGGATATCTGCATTTGTTTGGACAGAGTGGGAGCGCAGAACAGCCGATTGTGATTGATCAGTACGGCACAGGCGCTGATCCTATCATCGATACGAATGGGCAAGGTATATGGTTCCAGAATTATGGGTATAGACTGGACAATACATGGCATCAATACCAGGGGTATGTGTCCTCCTCTATTCTGTTGTACGATAGTGAGTATGTTGAGATTCAGAATCTGGAAATTGTCAATCAAAGTCCAAAGATAGAGACAGTTTATAATGCGGTTGATATGATGGATCGTACAGGTGTAGCGGCGGTAGCGCAGGACAAAGGCACCATCGACCATATTTATCTGAAAAACTTGAATATCCATGATGTTATCGGAAATGTTTATAATAAACATATGAACAATGGCGGCATTTATTTTACTGTCTATATGCCGCATGATGCTCAGACAACAGACAAAGCGGATGGAACGAAGGACTTTGTGTCCTCCAAGACAGGAATTCCGCGTTTTGATGATGTGTTGATTGATGGATGCAGCGTGCAAAATACGAATCGATGGGGAATTGCAGTAGGATATACCGCGCTTTGGGGCAAATTTACAGGTATGGAGATCTCAGACGAAGATATTGCGAAATATGGTTCAACCAATGTCGTTGTTCAGAACAATTACGTCAAAGACGCAGGTGGCGATTCCATTACGATGATGTACTGTGATAAGCCTTTGGTGCAGTATAATGTATCAGATGGGGCAGCAAGGCAGATGCACAGTGGGGATTATGGTCCACAAGGAGAGACGCAGAGATTTGCAGCAGGAATCTGGCCATGGAAATGCAAAGACGCAATTTTCCAGTATAATGAGGCATTTGATACAAAGAATGTCAACAATGAAAACGGAGATGGACAGGCATGGGATGCAGACTGGAGTGATGGTACGATTTACCAGTACAATTACAGTCATAACAATGAAGGCGGATGCTTGATGGTTTGTTTAAATGAGGCATATCGAACCACATTCCGTTATAATATCAGTCAGAACGATTTAAGAGCTGTGCTGGATACCTTTGGTAATCCAGATGCACATATCTATAACAATGTATTTTATGTGTCAGACAATGTACCAATTTACCGTGACCGAAGCGGTGGTTCTGCGACATTAGAAAATAATATTTTCTACTATGCAGGTGAGACGGCAAAGACAGAAGATTGGACATTAGGAAAAAATAATAAGACTTATCATAATAATCTGTATTACAATTATGCAAATCAGCCAGAAGACGCGCAGGCAGTGGTTGTGGCAAAGGGAACGCCAGTGTTTAAGGATCCTGGAAAGGCGCCGACTTCCACAACAGGTGAGAGAAATCCTCATGAAAAACCGAATACCAGAAGTGCGTTTGATGGTTATAAACTTTGTGAGGATTCCCCCGCTATCGGAGCTGGTAAATCAGTTACGGATCTGAATGGATATGAAAAGAGCAAGGTAGACTTCTTTGGAACAGATTTGACAGATGTCACAACATTTGATATCGGAGCAAATCAGTACAAGGAGCAAGAAGAGATCACATCGCCAGAGAGCCCAACGAACCTGGCAGTTGCAGAAATCACAGATGCAACAGCAAAAGTTAGCTGGAATGTACCACAAGATAGTGAGAAAATCAAGGGTTACAAGATAAAAAATGGTGACAAGTTGGTGAAAGATCTGACAGGAGAAGAGCTTACAGCAGCGACAAAAGACGGAAAAGTAACCTATAATGTCACTGGATTACAGGCAGAGACAAGCTACACGTTTTCTGTTGTATCATATGATAAAAACGGTATAGATTCTGAGCCGACAACAGTTACTTTTACCACGAACTCCGGCCAGACAGGAGAACAAAAACCATCTGCACCTTCTAAATTGGAAGTTGTAAAGACAACAGATGTAACAGCCTCGATAAGCTGGAATGTACCACAAGGCAGTGAGCAAATCAAAGGTTACAAGATAAAGAATGGTGACAAATTGGTGAAAGATCTGACAGGAGAAGAGCTTGCAGCAGCGACAAAAGACGGAAAAGTAACCTATAATGTCACTGGATTGCAGGCAGAGACAAGCTACACGTTTGCCGTTGTATCATACGATGAAAATGGTACAGAATCTGAGCCAGCGACAGTTACCTTTACCACCGGACGCAAGCCAAGTCAGGAGAAACCTTCCAAGCCTTCCAAACCGACAGTCAGTGCTTCACAGACAACGGCTAAGATTTCCTGGACAGCAGTCAAGAGTGATCCAGAAGTTACAGGCTACAAAATTATGAATGGGACAAAGACCCTTTTGAATTTAACTGGCGATAAGCTGACGGCAGCGACAGATAAGGACAAGATTACAGTAAAACTTTCTAATTTGAAAGCTGGAACAACTTATAAGTTGTCCCTGATCGCATACAATGCAAACGGCAGTTCAGCTAAGCGAGAATTTACGCTTAAGACAGAAGCCAAACCTTCCATTAAGTTGAATAAGAAGAGCCTGACGCTTTATACCAAGAAGGCAACCAAAGAGACGCTAAAAGCGACTGTCACAAACATCAGTGGAAAAGTGAAATGGATCTCTTCTGAACCGTCAGTAGCATCTGTTTCCAGTAAGGGAGTGGTAACGGCAAAGAAAGCAGGAACGACAGTGATCAAAGTTACTGCTGGAAAATACAAAGCGACTTGTACCGTTAAGGTGAAGAAACCAACGTTGAAAGTGAAGAAATCTTCTATCACCATCAAAAAAGGAAAGAAAACCAAACTGGAAGTAACAGTCGCTCCAAAAGCCAAAATAACATATAAGAGCAGTGATAAGAAGATTGTGAAAGTGACAGAAAAAGGTGTCATGAAGGGATTGAAAAAAGGAAGCTGCAAGATTACTGTGAAATGCAATGGCTTAAAGAAGACGATTAAAGTAAAAGTGAAGTAAGAGTTTTGTCTCGGAAAGGAGCATAAAATGAAAAAGAGAGTGTTAGCGCTGTTATGCGCACTGGCGTTAGTGGGAACCAGCTCAAATCTTCTTCCTGTTCTTCCGGTACATGCAGCAGAGGCAGGCACAACGTATTATATCAGCAGTATCCGTGGAAATAATGCGAACAGTGGGACAGCGGAAAATGCGGCGTGGGAGACGTTGGATAAACTGATTGACTTGCAGTTAAAGCCAGGGGATCAGATTCTTCTGGAAAAAGGTTCCGTATTTGAGGACAGTTATATTCATCTGCAAGATGTACATGGAACCAAAGAAGCTCCCATTAGAATTAGCAGTTACGGGACGGGAGCGAAACCTGCGATTCATGCCAATGGGCAAGGTGTATGGTATCAGCAATATGGGCAGAACCTGGATAATGCAAATCACAGACGACAGGGTTATGTATCGTCCACTCTTCTGCTCTATGATGTGGATTTTGTTGAGGTCAGTGATTTGGAATTGACCAATGAATCAGACGATTTTACATACTTCAAAGGAGCCGTGGACAGTATACCAGAGGCTAGTTCCGCATCTGCTGACTGGAGAGTTAACAAGAGAATGGACCGTACTGGTGTGGCAGGAATTGCAAAAGACGGTGGCACGATGCAACATGTATATCTTGATAACCTGTATATCCATGATGTAGATGGAAACATTGGTGACAAACATATGAATAACGGCGGAATACAGATGAATGCTTTAAAGCCGGAGGATGAGGAAGCTACAGGAATTGCCAGATATGATGATATTAAGATTTCAAACTGCTATATCAGAGATGTTTCCAGAGCTGGAATGTGTGTAGGATTTACGTATCAGCATGCAAAGTTCAACGGAGCTGCGATTGCAGATGAGACAGCGAGAAAGTATGGACATACAAATGTTGTTTTTGAAAATAATTATGTAAAAGACATTGGAAATGACGGAATTGTTGCAATGTATGCGTTCCGTCCGTTGGTGCAAAATAACGTTGCAGATCGCTGTGGTGCAGATATGGATGTGCAAAATGGTGGATATTCCAGCTATTATGGATATGTCTGCGCTGGAATCTGGCCATGGAAATGCAAGGATGGTGTGTTCCAGTATAATGAAGCATTTGATATCGTAGATAATCAGGATGGTATGCCATGGGATATCGACTATTCAGACGGAACCATTTATCAGTACAATTACAGCCATAATAACGGCGGTGGATGTATTATGTTCTGTGGAGGCGAGGCATACAATGGAACCTTCCGTTACAATATCAGTCAGAATGATTTGAAAGGTTTGCTTGTTCTTTCTGGAAATCCCAAAGGCGAGGTATATAATAATGTCTTTTATGTTGATGGAGACAGAAATACGCAGATTCACAATGCTACTTTTAACAATGGTACAGGGGTGATGCGGAATAATATTTTCTATAATGTCAGCAGTGCGAAGACGCAGCAGGTAGCTATGGATAAAACAAAAGACACTTGGCTGAATAATATTTTCTATGGATATGAAGGACTCTTTACAATGCGGGAAGGTAATTTTGCAGTAGACCCGCAGTTTGAAGATCCAGGCAAGGCACCAACAGATGTGTTGTTGACAGATGGTGGAAATATGGCCACTGTGCATAACAGAAGTGTGTATGATGGTTATAAGTTGAAAGCAGGATCTCCAGCAATCAATGCAGGAACATTTGTGGAAGGTAGCGGTAAATATGACTTCTTTGGCAATGCCCTGGGAATTTTGCCAGATATCGGTGTGTATGAATCAGATACTGCGGAGACGGAGTCACCTTTGGAACTGAAGCTTTGTGGCACCATGGCTATGGATGTGAAAGCTGACAAGATTTTGGATGTGCCGAAGGAAGTGACAGTAAAAGAGCTGAAAGATCAGTTTGTTTGTCCGAAGGGTTCAACCTTGGTTATTTTAGGCGCAGACGGACAACCAGCAGCAGATGATGCTGCCGTAGATCAGACTATGAAGCTGAAACTGACAAGAGGCAATGAAGTAAAAGAATATACAATTTCATTCCAGAAAGAATATCAAGAGTATGATCCAAGTACGATGACAGCAACGGCTGGCAATGAACATGTGGGATCTAATGTGGAAGGAAGCGCAAGTTTCGTGCTGGATAATAATATGGCTACCATGTGGCATACAGACTGGGATGGCTGTGCACAGGAAGATGTCTGGATTGAATTAAATCTTGGAGAAGTAAAACCTGTGGGAATGCTGAAATATTGTGCGAGAACGAACAGTATTAATGGTGTGTTCCAGGAATACAAGGTAGAAGTTCGCAAGAATACACAAGAAGACTGGACCGAGGTAGACAGAGGAACCTGGAGTGGTGGGATTGGTGCAATTGAATATGCAAAATTTGATACCGTGGAAGCACAGTACATACGGCTTACAGGTTTGAGAACTGGATCCAATACACAAGATATTTTTGGCTCTGCTGCGGAAATCCGTGTAGGATGTGAGAGAGATGAATCCATATTAGAGATCCGTGCTAAGAGCGGAGCGCCCTTTACCGTAACAGAAGATGCGATCGTGGATGTGCCAAAGAATACCAGTGTACAGGCACTGAAAGAGAACATGATTTATCCGAAAGATGCTGCTCTGCAAATTTTGGGAGAGAATAATCAGGAAGTCGGTGAAGATGAAATTGTAAAAACTGGCATGAAAGCTAAGCTTACAAGGGGCAGTGAAGAGAAGAGCTATACCATTACGGTTGTTAAATCCTATCAGTTCTATGAGCCTCAGACGATGACCGCGACAGCAGGCAACGAACATCAGGGTTCTGCGACAGAAGGAGCGGCAAGTCTTGTACTTGACAATAATATGAGCACACTGTGGCATACAGACTGGGATGGCTGTGCGCAGGAAGATGTTTGGATTGAACTGGATCTAGGAGAGGTGAAGCCTGTGGCAGCGCTGAAATATAGTTCCAGAACCAGCGGTGGAATTAATGGCATATTTGAAGAATACAAGGTAGAAGTACGCAGCAATACCGAGGAAGCGTGGACAGAAGTGGACAGAGGAACTTGGAGCGGACAGATGGATTCCATTGAATATGCACGATTTAATACGGTAGATGCACGGTATGTAAGATTGACAGGTTTGAAGACAGCATCAAAAAATCAGAAACCAGACGGAAGTTATATGATCTTTGGTACGGCTGCTGAGATTCGCATTGGATTTGAGGCGGCAGAATAATAGAAAAATTAAGATCTTTTAGATGGTGAAATAAAAATCCCCTATCACAGGACAGAATATTTTGGTTCCGTGATAGGGGGTTTTGTTATGGGGAAGTAAGTGGTTAGATAGTGATATGGAATGATTTAGTTGTTCTTATTGTGTCTTTGTCAGCGATATCAAGGTTGTTTGATTTACATATTTAGTGGTAAAGCTTTCGAAAAGATGAAATATTTGCTGACATTGACACAACTTGTATTTCGTGCTATGATGCTGTTTAGTATTGAGCGGGAACAGAGCAGAAGCTGAGTATAATAGAATATTGTTCGTATGGGTAGCTGAAGGGAACATGGAGGAGGCGCTGAGGGGTCAGCATTTCTTCCATTTTTTGTATGATAGAAAATATGTTGCTCAATTTGAAGTGATGAAGGAGACAAAATGAACATTTTAACAGCAGAGCATTTACAGAAAGCTTATACCACAGAGCGGATTCTTCTAAATGATGCAGCATTTAGCCTACAACAGGGAGAAAAAGTGGGTGTGATCGGAATTAATGGCATGGGAAAATCCACACTGTTGAAGCTTCTGGCAGGAGCGGAGGAACCAGATGCGGGTACGGTGATTATGGGAAGGCACGTGAAACTGGCATATTTGAAGCAAACCCCAATCCTGGAAGATACAGATTCGGTTTTAGAGGCAGCAATGAAAGGGTTGGATGTCAAGGATATGGTGTTGGAGAGTCAGGCGAAATCTATGCTGTTTGAGCTTGGATTTTCTGAACTCCATGAGACAGTAAAATTTCTATCTGGTGGGCAGAAAAAAAGGATTGCTCTGACCAATACGCTGTTGCAGCCGGTGGATTTGCTGATTTTGGATGAGCCGACGAATCATTTGGATAATGATATGTCTCAATGGCTGGAGGATTACCTTGTACGGTTCAAAGGGGCAGTTGTGATGGTGACCCATGACCGTTATTTTCTGGATCGGATTGCAGATCGGATAGTGGAGGTGGAACATGGAGGAATTTACAGTTATCCAGGAAGTTATGCTGATTATGTAGCACTGAAGATGCAGAAACAGAGCATGGAACAGGCAAGCGAAAGAAAACGGAAAAGTATATTGAAAAAAGAGCTTTCCTGGCTGGCGCGGGGAGCAAGGGCACGATCCACGAAGCAGAAAGCTCATATCCAGCGGATTGAAGATTTGCTTGCGGCAGAAGGACCGTTGGAAGAACGGACAGTGGAACTTGCGTCTGTGTCTTCTAGGATGGGGAAAAAAACCATTGAGCTTTCTGGGCTTTGCAAGTCTTATGGAGAGCGAACATTGATTCATGATTTTTCTTATATTTTCCTGAAAGGGGATCGGATTGGAATCGTTGGACCGAATGGCTGCGGAAAGTCCACGCTGCTAAAAATCATATTAGGACAGGTGCAACCAGAGAAAGGAACAGTGGAGCTTGGAGAGACCATTAAAATTGGTTATTTTTCTCAGGACAACTCTCATATGGAGGAATCGCAAAAAGCGATTGAATATGTAAGAGAGGAGGCAGAATATATTGATACTGGAAATGGAAAAATCAGTGCATCAATGCTGATGGAACGCTTTCTCTTTGATGGAACGATGCAGTGGACCCCAATTGGTAAACTTTCTGGTGGTGAGCGCAGGCGTCTTTATCTGCTGAGGGTACTGATGGGAGCGCCCAATGTGCTGATACTGGATGAGCCAACCAACGATTTAGATATCAAGACGTTGACAATTCTGGAGGACTATTTGGATGCTTTTGACGGGATTGTGATTGTGGTATCACACGATCGGTATTTTCTGGAGCGTGTTGTGACGCGGATTTTTGCCTTTGAGGAACAGGCGCATTTGCAACAGTATGAAGGCGGCTATCTGGATTATGTAAATGCCAGAAATGCCAAGAATCCGTTGGATTCGGAGCGAAAAAAGGAGAGTGGAAAGAGCAGAAAGTCTACACAGACGGCAGAAATTGTAAATTCCAAGGGGAAACCAAGATTTGGAGAAAAGAAATTAAAATTTACCTATAAAGAACAGCGGGAATATGATACTATAGAAAATGAGATCCAGGCGTTAGAAAAAAAGTTGGAACAATTGGAACAAGATATGGCAGAACATGCGACCAACTCTGTCAAATTGTCAGAGCTTATGGAAGAGCAGAACCAAGCGGAAGCGCTGTTGGAGGAAAAAATGGATCGCTGGGTGTATTTGAATGATCTAGCTGAGAGAATTGCAGCGCAGAATGAGAAATAGATGGATAGGGTCAAGGTGTTAGTTTAGGACAGTGTGCAGGGTCAGGAAAATTATCAGAGGAGGAAATCATGGCAAAGGACAAAGAGATTAAGACAAACGCCATGCGGATTTTGGATAAAAAGAATATTTCTTATGAGGTGATCCAATATGAATGTGATGAATTTATCGATGGGATTCATACCTCAGAATTGACTGGCGTACCTGTGGAGCAGTCGTTTAAGACATTGGTATTGCAGGGAAAGAGCCGCCAATATTATGTGTTTGTGCTGCCTGTGGCAGAGGAAGTGCAGTTAAAGGAAGCAGCCAAGCTTGCAGGGGAAAAATCCATACAAATGATTCCAATGAAAGATATTACTCAAGTAACTGGATATGTTCGGGGCGGTTGCAGTCCTCTTGGGATGAAAAAGCAATATCCAGTTTTTTTGCATGGGCAGGCTCTTCACTACGAGAAGATTTATATCAGTGGTGGGCGGATTGGCACAACGTTGTGTCTTACTGTGCAGGATTTGATAAGTGTGACAGGTGCAAAAACAGGTGAATTTTAATGGTATAAATTATATTACAAAACCAGGAAAGGGGAAATTGTATGGCATATCAGATCATTACAGACGGTTCCTGTGATTTGGGCAGGGAAATACCAGAGGAAGCTGGAATAAAGGTGGTGCCTTTTTATGTAACTTTTGATGGGCGGAATTATAAGAAGGAGATTGAGGAGCTTGGTGTCAGGGAATTTTATCAGGAGATGGTGGATCACCCCAAACAATTTCCAAAATCTTCCCTGCCCTCAGTGCAAGATTTTGTGGAGGCATTTACTCCTTATGTCAAGGAGGGCAAGGATATTATCTGTCTGTGTATTACCACCAAGTTCAGTGGCTCTTATAATTCGGCAAAGACCGCGGCGGAACTTCTGAAAGAAGAATATCCTTCTGTACGCATCCAGGTGGTGGACACGATGGTGAACACGGTACTTCAGGGACTTCTGGTGTTGGAAACGGTACGGATGCAGCAGGCGGGTCTCTCTTTTGAGCAGGCTTTAGAGGGAATAGAGCGTATGAAAAGCACCGGACGGATTATTTTTACTGTGGGAAATTATGAATATCTGATTCATGGCGGCAGGATAGGAAAAGTGATGGGTTCAGCAGCTTCCACTCTTGGAATCAAGCCATTGATTATGTTACGGGAGGGGGAAATTTTCCCGATCGGTATTTCTAGAAGT
The DNA here is from genome assembly GCA_910580015.1 of uncultured Lachnospiraceae bacterium. Classification (GTDB taxonomy): domain Bacteria; phylum Bacillota; class Clostridia; order Lachnospirales; family Lachnospiraceae; genus Petralouisia. Next base: position 84,178 of record CAJTVT010000001.1, on the reverse strand, counting down.
CGGAAGAAAGCGATGAAACGTCTGATTGAGCAGACCAAGGACCATTTTGACAAGATTGGAGAATCCCCAGACGATTATCAGATTGTGGTGGGATATGGCTATGATTATCAGGAAGCGAAAGAGTTTCGTGATCAGCTTTTGACGTCTTTGCAGACGTATTCAAATTGTGAAACTATTGATATTTTCCAGATTGGTGCGACAATCGGAGTTCACACTGGGCCTTATCCAATTGGGCTTGGATTGATCCGAAGATATGAGATAGGATAGAAAGAGGAATAGGACATGCAGATAATCATTGTGGGCTGCGGAAATGTAGGGGCAACGCTTACGGAGCAGCTAAGTAAGGAAGGACATAATATTACTGTCATTGATGTGGATGGACAAAGAGTGGAAACGGTGGCTAACCAGTTTGATGTGATGGGAGTGGCGGGAAATGGCGCCAGCTTTTCCGTGCAGAATGAAGCAGGGATTGCGGAGGCGGATTTGATGATTGCGGTGACTACGTCAGATGAGCTGAACATGCTTTCCTGCCTGATTGCTAGAAAAGCTGGCGGTTGCAGTACCATTGCCAGGATCCGCAATCCCATCTATAATAAAGAGATTGCATTTATTAAGAAAGAACTTGGATTGTCTATGGTGATTAACCCTGAGTATGCTGCGGCGTGCGAGATTGCCCGCCTGCTGAAATTTCCATCTGCGATTAAAGTAGATACCTTTGCCAAGGGAAGGGTAGAGTTGCTGAAGTGTAAGATTAATGAGGGCTCTGTGTTGCATGGGCGTCCGCTTACTTATCTGTCCAGTGGCCTTCGCTGTGAGGTGTTGATCTGTACCGTACAGAGAGGGGATGAAGTGTTTATTCCAGATGGAAATTTTGTGCTTCAGGAAAAAGATGTGATCTCCGTGGTTGCCTCATCTAGAAAGGCGAATGACTTTTTCAAAAAAATTGGCATGGCGACAAACCGGATTAAGACTTGTATGATTATTGGGGGAGGAGAGACAACCTATTATTTGGCAAAACAGCTTTTGTCCATGGGAATAGGAATTAAGATCATTGAGCAGAACAAGGAACGGTGTAATGAGCTTAGTGAACTGCTTCCCCAGGCTATGGTAATTCACGGGGATGGGACAGAGCGAAATCTTCTTCAGGAGGAAGGACTGCCAAAAGTTCATTCTTTTGTGTCCTGGACCAGTATGGATGAAGAGAATATTATGTTGAGTCTTTATGCCAAAAGTATTTCCAATGCCAAGACCATTACCAAGGTACATAGAATTGATTACGATAAGATTATCGACAGTCTGGATTTGGGGAGCGTACTCTATCCCAAAAATATTACAGCAGATTATATTTTGCAGTATGTTCGTGCCATGCAAAATTCCATTGGCAGTAATGTGGAAACTTTGTACCAGCTTATCGAGGGAAAGGTGGAAGCGTTGGAGTTTCGTGTAAATGAACAGTCCCGTCTGGTAGGCATTCCATTGAAGGAACTGCAATTAAAGGATAATCTGTTGATTGCCTGCATCAACCGAAAAGGGGTGGTGATCACGCCAGGAGGACAGGATTCGATTCAGATGGGAGATACTGTGGTGGTGGTGACAACCAATCAAGGATTTAATGATTTAAAGGATATTTTACGGTAAGAGAGGAAGCAAAAGAAAGCGATGAATTATTCAATTATCAGATATATTCTTTGCCGTGTTCTGGAATTTCAGGCAATGTTTTTGGCATTGCCTTGTCTGGCAGCTATTTTTTATGGAGAAAAAGAAGGACTTGCATATGCGGCAGTGCTTCTCGCCTGCCTGATTGTTGGGGTAGCGGGAAAATTGAAAAAACCTAAGAGTAACGTGTTTTATGCCAGAGAAGGGTTTGTGGCGGTTTCTTTGAGCTGGATTGTTCTCAGTGCAACAGGAGCATTGCCTTTGTTTTTGACAGGAGAATTTCCGACTTATACAGATGCATTGTTTGAAACGATTTCTGGATTGACTACCACAGGGGCAAGTATACTGTCAGATGTGGAAGCGTTGTCCCAATGCAATCTAATGTGGCGAAGTTTTACCCATTGGATTGGGGGAATGGGTGTGTTGGTGCTGATCCTTGCGGTTTTGCCTCTGGCTGGAGGCTATAATATGCATCTAATGCGGGCAGAGAGTCCTGGGCCGACCGTGGGCAAATTGGTTCCCAGGGTGCGACATACAGCTCGGATTTTGTATAAGATTTATATTGTGATGACAATCGTCCAGATTGTGTTGCTGCTGGTGTCTGGAATGTCACCTTTTGATGCGATGACCTTGTCTTTTGGCACAGCGGGAACAGGTGGATTTGGTGTTTTAAACAGCAGTATTGGAAGTTATTCCATTGTTTCACAGGCAATTATTACAGTATTTATGATTTTATTTGGAGTGAATTTCAGTGTATATTATCTGATCAGCGCTAGAAAACCAAAACAGGCAGTGATGCATGAGGAAATGCGTTATTATCTAGGCATTATCCTGGTGGCTATTTTGTTGATTACCATCAATATCAAGGATGGTTTTGAGTCTTTGTTGGAAGCATTCCATCATGCAGCTTTTCAGGTGGCTTCCATTATTACCACCACTGGATATTCCACAGCGGATTTTAATGTTTGGCCGGAATTTTCTAAATTTATTCTGGTGATATTGATGTTTGTGGGAGCATGCGCTGGAAGTACCGGAGGCGGAATTAAGGTGTCCAGAGTGGTAATTATGTTGAAGTTGGTGAAAAACGAGTTGTCTCATCTGATTCATCCGAAGCGAGTGCGCCAGATTCATTTTGAACAACATGTGGTGGGAAAAGATGTCCTGCGATCAATTTCTGTATTTTTTATTGCGTATACGTTGGTTTACGGACTCTCGGTTTTGCTGATCTCTCTCGATAACCTGGATTTTACCACAAATTTTACGGCGGTGGCAGCTACCTTAAATAATATTGGGCCAGGTCTAAATCAGGTGGGTCCTATGAGTAACTTTTCGGTATATTCTCAGCCAGCAAAGTATGTGTTGATGTTTGATATGCTGGCAGGGCGGTTAGAGCTGTTTCCGTTATTGCTGTTGTTTACGCCTGCAACCTGGAGACGTTCTTAAATCGTAAAATGGTATCATTTATAATGACTGGATAATAGAAATGATTGGATAATAGAAAGGAAGCGCTGTAATGCGGCGGATGGAATTTAAAATGGAGCGGACTGGTCTGCTCAAGGAGGGGGATATTCTTCCGGTGACGGAGGGCAAATTGCCCACTTCTTATTATTATACTCTGGGTAAGGCATACGCCATGTCTGCAAATTATGCCGTTTCAGAGCGGCTCAAGTCCAGAGAAGGTCGGGTGATTGAGATTCACCAGACGCCGAAAGGATTTTTTGTGACGGTGGAATTTGAGGAGTGAAAGGAAATGATATGGAATCGAGAGTAGCAATTATTGGCATTATTGTGGAGGAGGAATCTTCCGTGGAGGAACTAAATCAGATTCTGCATGAATATGGTTCTTATATCATTGGAAGAATGGGGATTCCTTATCCCAAGAAGGCAATTAACATTATCAGTATTGCGGTGGATGCACCACAGACTACAATCAGTGCTCTTTCTGGGAAATTGGGAAAACTGAACGGAATTAGTAGTAAGACAGCATATTCTAAAATGTAGGGTATGGTAAGAAAGAATCATTAGAGAGGAGAGCGCAATGAGTTTGAATAAGACACCTTCCGCAGACCGTATACATATCGGTTTTTTTGGAAAAAGAAATGCGGGCAAATCCAGTGTGGTCAATGCAGTGACAGGACAGGAGCTTGCAGTGGTATCTCAGATAAAGGGAACCACGACAGATCCAGTCTGGAAAGCTATGGAACTGCTTCCTCTAGGTCCAGTGGTAGTGATTGATACCCCAGGGATTGATGATGAGGGTGACTTGGGAGCGCTGCGTGTGCGAAAAGCCAGACAGATTTTGAATAAGACGGATGTGGCCGTTTTGATTGTGGATGGTACCGTGGGGATTACCGCTCCAGAGCAGGAACTTCTTGACATATTTCAAGAAAAACAAATTCCCTATGTGGTGGCATTCAATAAAGAGGATCTCATAGATACAAAAGATTCGATTCCAGGTTTTTCTGTGACAGAAAATACAATCAGGATCAGTGCAAAAACAGGTTTTCAGATAGAAGATTTGAAAGAGAAAATTGGGCAGCTTACCGTAAGACAGGAACCAGAACGCAGAATTGTGGGAGAATTGTTGAATCCATTGGATCTTGTGGTGTTGGTGACTCCCATCGATAAGGCTGCACCCAAGGGTAGATTGATTCTTCCTCAACAGCAGACGATCCGTGATATTCTTGATTCGGATGCAATAGCTGTGACGGTGAAAGAAAATCAGCTTAAAAGTACTCTGGAGCAGCTCAAAAAACAGCCTGCAATGGTGATCACAGACAGTCAGGTGTTTGGCAAGGTGAATGAGGATGTGCCCAGGCAGGTCCCGTTGACCTCTTTTTCTATTTTGTTTGCCAGGTATAAGGGGAGTCTTGAGACGGTTGTCCAAGGAGCCGCTGCCATAGAGACTTTACAGGATGGGGACAAAGTGTTGATTTCTGAGGGTTGTACCCATCACAGACAGTGTGATGACATTGGTTCTGTGAAAATTCCCCGATGGTTGAAAGAATATACGAAAAAGCAACTTCAGATTCATCTCTCTTCTGGCACAGAGTTTCCAGAAGACTTGTCAGACTATCAATTGATTATCCATTGTGGGGGATGTATGCTGAACGAACGTGAAATGAAATATCGTTTAAAATGCGCGCAGGATCAGGTGGTGCCGATTACCAATTATGGCATTGCAATTGCCTATATGCAGGGAATATTAAGACGGAGCGTGGAACTGTTTCCGGAGGTGCTTGCCAAACTGCCGCAGCAGGAAGGATAGCAGAGAGAATTATGGCAGATACAATTTTGGTGGTAGAGGACGAGAAAGAGGTAGCAGAGCTGTTGGAGCTATATTTAAAAAATGAGGGCTTTCAGGTATTTCAATATGATCGGGGAGAAGAGGCTCTTCGATGTGTGGAGAAAGAGAAGATAGATCTAGCTTTGCTGGATGTGATGTTGCCAGATATGGATGGTTTCAAAATTTGTCAAAATATACGCAGGAATCATTATTTTCCTATTATCATGCTGACAGCACGGGTGGAAGATGTGGACAAGATCCATGGCTTGATGCTAGGGGCAGATGACTATATTACAAAACCATTTAATCCGTTGGAAGTGGTTGCCCGTATTAAGACCCAGCTTCGTCGTTTTCACCATTACAATGAGGTTGGGCGTGAAAATACCAAGGAAGAAATAGAAATCAGAGGGCTTATCATGGATTCCCGCACCCATCAGTGTTCATTGTATGGAAAGAATTTGGAGTTGACTCCGCTGGAATTTTCTATTTTATGGTATCTGTGCGAGCATCATGGAGAAGTGGTCTCCTCAGAGGAATTGTTCGAGGCGGTCTGGAAAGAGAAATACCTAGACAGCAACAATACCGTTATGGCGCATGTGGCAAGAATTCGTGAGAAAATGCAGGATTCTTACCGAAATCATAAATTTATTAAGACGGTTTGGGGCGTGGGTTATACCATTGAGAAATGATGAGCGAAGAAAGATAATAGATTGTTTTTGCATTTTTTATGACAGAGGAGATTTCGACATTTATGAATCATGAAGAATCTATAAAATCCAAAATCTTAGGTCGTTTTTTTCGAAAAATGCTGACTGCTGGGGTTTTATGTATGGGAGTGTTGGTGGGATGCTTGGTTCTGGGCAAATCCATTTTTGGTTCATTTACTTGGTACGGTAATGAGGGAGCATATCCCATACTGCACTGGATTTCAGAGAATTCGCAGATCTTTATTATAGGAATGTTTTTGGCGGCGCTGTTATGCATTGGAATTTTTTACTGGGTGAAACTTTTGAATTATTTTCAGGAAGTGATGGATGCGATGGAAGGGCTGGCTGGGGAGGAACGGCCAATCCGTCTGCGCCCAGAGTTGGCAGAGGTGCAACAGCATATGAACGAAGTACAGCATCAAATTCATAAAAATGAACGGTTGGCAAAGGAGGCTGAGCAGCGAAAAAATGATTTGGTGGTATATCTCGCCCATGATTTGAAGACACCACTAACCTCTGTAATTGGATATCTCACGTTGTTGAGAGAAGAAAGAGAGATTTCACCGAGACTTCAAGAAAAGTATTTGTCGATTTCGCTGAGAAAAGCGGAACGTTTAGAGGAGTTGATCAATGAATTTTTTGAGATCACAAGGTTTAGTTTGACCCATTTGGAGCTAGAGTTGTCAACGGTATCTCTCAAACGAATGTTAGAACAGATTGCCTATGAATTTCAGCCCATGCTTGTGCAAAAACAAATGGATTGCCAGATAAAATTGGAACCAGAGGAGCTAGAGATAACCTGTGACACGGACAAGATGCAGCGTGTGTTTGATAATTTACTTCGAAATGCGCTTTTGTATGGGTATGAGGGGACCGTGATACAAATTCAAGCTCAGGTGCAGAAAGAGAGTTTGTGCATCCAGATAGAAAATAAGGGAGCTACTATTCCAGAGGAGAAAATTGGTCGGATTTTTCAGCAGTTTTACCGTCTGGATGCGGCAAGACAGACACAGACTGGAGGTGCAGGAGTAGGACTTGCCATTGTAAAGGAGATTGTGGAACGCCATGGAGGATCGATCAGCGCTGAAAGCAGGCAGGAACGAACTATTTTTACAATAAAGATGCCCAGAAAAATAGAAAGGGATTCTTCATAAAATCTTAAAAAATTTGAGAAAAAAAACGAAAGAATCGTTGCTCTTTTTTGTCTATACTGTGAGTAAAGAAAGCGAGATTTTGAGAGTTCTCAAAACGCAACGCAGAAAGGACAGGAAGAGTTATGGAATTTAAAATTTATTCGAATGTAGATCGTATTCCCTGGGAGGGAAGACGTGAAGTAAGTGTCATTGGAGTTGGTAGAAATTTAGAAGAGAGACAGAGATTCGAGAAAAGCAGAGGGCGGAAAGTTTCAAGAAGAAGACGTGCACTTTTGCGAAAGCGCAGAAGAATCTGTATGGGAATCGCACTATTGTTGGTATGTGGTGTTTGGCTGGGGGCAAAAAGCCCTGATTTGTTGCAGATGGGAGGCTCTAGAGTTCACCAATTTTTAAGCAGTGTAAGAGGGGATGAGTATCCGAAGGAATTGTTGGAAGTGCTGGAGAAGAATGAGGAAGCTTATGATTTTGTGACAAATTATCCAGAAAGAGAAACATATCTGGAAAAAGAGATTGATATTTCAGGAATTTGTAAGAAAGGGGAAGCGCCGCTTTTGTTACAATGGGATCTGCGCTGGGGGTATGACAATTATGGAGATAGTATGATTGGGATTGCAGGCTGTGGCCCTACCTGTATGACTATGGCTTACCTGTGTCTTACTGGTGACACCAGTATGAATCCAAGAAAAATGGCGGATTATGCAGCAAAGCAAGGATATCACACAGAAGTGGGGACAAGTTGGAGTTTCTTTACACAGGGAGCTTCAGATCTAGGTCTTTCTGGACGGGAATTGCCTCTTAGTGAGTCGGCAATGAAACAGGCTTTGGATCAGGGGAGTGTCATTATCAGCAGTATGCGTCTAGGAGATTTTACCACCACAGGACATTTTATTTTAATTCGAGGATACGATGAGAAGGGGTTTTTGGTCAATGACCCCAATAGTAGGAAGAACAGTGAAAAGCAATGGGATTATGAGACTTTGAGTGGCCAGATCAAAGGCTTATGGGAGATTGGAACATGAAATACAGAGGATTGATTTTTGATTTTGATTATACATTGGGAGATTCCACAGACGGAATTGTGATGTGCGTCAATACAGCATTGGAACGGTTGGGATATGCCAGGGCAAAACGGGAAGCTGTGCAAAAAACAATTGGACTCCATTTGGAGGAGACCTACCGTGTACTGACCTCAGATGTCAGTGAACACCAGGCAGCGGAATTTGCCAAGTTTTTTCGGGAAAAGGCGGATGAAATAATGACAGAAAGTTCCAGCTTTTACCCAGGCGTGTTGGAACTTCTCGAAACATGGCACAATCAAGATTATTATCTTGGGATTGTTACCACCAAATACCACTATCGGATACAGGCTATTTTAGACAAATATCAGGTGTCGGGACTTTTTCATACGATCGTTGGAGGGGAGGATGTACAAAAGCCAAAGCCAGATCCGGAAGGAGTACTTAAGGTTATTGAACAGTGGAAGTTGCAAAAGGAGCAGATTTTGTACGTGGGAGACAGTTTGGTGGATGCAAAGACAGCCCAGGCTGCCGGTGTGGATTTTGCAGGAGTGACCACAGGGACAACCAAAAGAGAAGAATTAGAACAATATCCGAATGTGGGGATAGCAGGAGAATTGAGAGAATTACAACGAATTATAACCCACGAAGTGTTTGAGAAATGATTCTGTGTGTTATAGATATTTATTATTGATAGAATATAAAATCATGGAAGATACAGCCCAAGATAGGCCGAAGAAATTGGCAGCGGCAAAAAGATGATATTTTGCTCGCTGCCAATTTCTATCGGCCTATTTATGAATACGTATCTGAAAATTTATTTTCACCATCTATGTTTTACACATTGTGGTAGATTGATACCAAAATCTGTTGATATAACCCACTATGTTACGTTCTTTTGGCATCAATTTCCTACAAAGTAGTAAAGATTAGCGCAAGGTCTTAAGAGCAGCTTCCACAAATCCTTTGAATAGTGGATGGGGACGGTTGGGCCTGGATTTTAATTCAGGGTGTGCTTGGGTGGCAACAAACCAGGGATGATCAGAGATTTCCACCATCTCCACAATTCTACCATCTGGTGACAGGCCGCAAAGCTTCATGCCATGCTCTGTAAGTACAGAACGGTAATCATTGTTCACTTCATAGCGATGGCGATGCCTTTCGTGTATAGTTTCTTCTCCGTAGACCTGAAAAGCCTTGGAAGACTCGTCCAAAATACAGGGATAAGAACCAAGGCGCAGAGTTCCACCGATATCTTCCACGCCGTTTTGATCTGGCATCAGCGCAATCACTGGATGAGTGGTATTGGGGTCCAGTTCAATGCTATGGGCATCATGGAATCCACAGACATGCCGTGCATACTCAATGATGGACACCTGCATTCCAAGACAAAGTCCCAGATAGGGAATTTTATGTTCACGGGCAAACTGGGCAGCAGTTATCATACCTTCCACGCCACGATCTCCAAAACCTCCAGGAACTAAAATACCTTGTACATTTCCAAGAAATTCTTCTACATTTTCAGAATTTAATTGTTCGGAATCGATCCAGTGGATATTTACGGTGGCCCGTTCTGCAATTCCGCCATGTTTTAAAGCTTCAACAACGGAGATGTAAGCATCATGGAGCGCTGTATATTTGCCCACCAGAGCAATTTCTACATCTTTATCTGGGTAACGGAGGGCATCCACCATATCGATCCAATCACTCAGATCGGGGTCAGGACATTCCAAGTGAAGACATTCACATGCTACCTGTGCTAGATTTTCTTTTTCCATAGCAAGGGGCGCTTCATAGAGGTACTCTACATCTAGATTTTGCAGAACCCGGCTGCAAGGCACGTTACAGAATAAGGCAATTTTGTCTTTGATTCCCTGGTCTAAAGGATGTTCTGAACGGCAAACAATAATATCAGGTTGAATACCCATTCCCTGCAATTCTTTCACACTTGCCTGCGTGGGTTTGGTTTTCATTTCTCCAGATGCACGGATATAGGGGATCAGTGTTACATGGATCAGGATGGCATTTTCATGTCCGATTTCATGCTGGAATTGCCGGATGGACTCAAGAAAGGGTTGGCTCTCCATATCACCTACGGTGCCGCCCACTTCAATAATGGCAATGTGGGTGTCTTTGGTGGTGAAATTACGATAAAAACGGCTTTTAATCTCGTTGGTGATATGGGGAATTACTTGGACAGTTCCTCCGCCGTAATCGCCACGGCGCTCTTTCTGAAGCACAGACCAGTATACCTTTCCGGTAGTGACATTGGAATTTTTTCCTAAATTTTCATCAATAAAACGTTCATAATGTCCAAGGTCCAGATCAGTTTCAGCGCCGTCATCGGTGACGAAAACTTCTCCGTGCTGGATGGGATTCATAGTTCCGGGATCGATATTGATATAGGGGTCAAATTTCTGCATAGTCACCTTGTATCCACGGGCTTTTAGCAGACGCCCCAGGGAAGCAGCAGTGATTCCCTTTCCCAGGCCAGAAACAACACCACCAGTGACAAAGACGTATTTTACGGACATAGGTAGCTCCTCCTTTTATTAGTGTATCATTTTCAATAATTAGTATATTATACAACCTATGTACAAAGAAATCTAGGACTTTTGTGAAAAAGTTTATAAAAACTTTAGAAATATTTTTATAAAAGTTTGAGAAGAATATATTGATTTTCAAATAGAATAAACATATAATAAAAAGGAGTCTGTTTGTGGAATAGACAGTTGCGGTATTCAGGAGGAAATCGATGGAGAACAAAGGAAATAGCAATAATAACAATAACAATGGCGGAAATAATAATGGCGGAAATAACCGGAATGGTATGACGGTTATGATCTTCATCTTGGCAGCACTGCTGGTACTGTTCTTGACAAGCCTTCTAAACAGCTGCGCCAAAGATGCCACCAATAAGGAGATTACGTACTCTGAATTTATTGATATGGTGGAGAATGATAAGGTAGAGGAGGTAATTTTTACTTCGAATAGAATTAAGATCAAGCCAAAGAGTGGGAATAAATTATACCGCATCAATTACTATACAGCGGAGTTGAATGATGAAACGCTGTTGCCTCTGTTGAAGGAGCATGAAGTGAAATTTGGCGGGACTGTGGAGGATGTTTCTTCTGTGATCCTGTGGAATATGGTCAGCTATATCCTGCCACTGGTGTTGGTATGGGTTTTGCTTTATTTTCTTATCTTCCGTAAAATCGGAGGCGGAGGAGTTATGGGTGTAGGCAAGACCACAGCCAAAGTCTATGTGGAGAAATCTACAGGAGTGACGTTTAAGGATGTTGCAGGACAGGATGAAGCCAAAGAATCCTTGCAGGAAGTGGTGGATTTTTTGCACAATCCCAAGAAGTATACCGATATTGGGGCGAAGCTTCCTAAGGGTGCACTGCTGGTGGGACCTCCAGGAACAGGTAAGACCCTGCTTGCAAAGGCAGTTGCTGGTGAAGCCAATGTGCCATTTTTCTCTCTGGCAGGATCTGATTTTGTTGAGATGTTTGTCGGTGTAGGAGCATCCAGAGTCCGTGATTTATTTAAGGAAGCCCAGAAACAGGCACCTTGTATTATTTTTATTGACGAAATTGATGCTATTGGAAAGAGCAGAGATACCCGATATGGCGGCAATGACGAGAGGGAACAGACCTTGAATCAGTTGCTGGCTGAGATGGATGGGTTTGATACCTCCAAAGGATTGTTGATTTTGGCGGCAACCAATCGTCCAGAAGTGTTGGATAAGGCGCTGCTGCGTCCAGGCCGATTTGACCGAAGGATTATTGTAGACAAGCCAGATCTGAAAGGACGTGTGGAGACTTTAAAAGTCCATGCTAAGAGTGTTCTGATGGATGATACTGTGGATTTGGATGCGATTGCACTGGCGACTTCTGGGGCAGTGGGATCCGATCTTGCAAATATGATTAACGAGGCGGCAATCAATGCTGTAAAGCAGGGTAGAAAATATGTGAACCAAAGCGATCTGTTTGAATCTGTGGAAGTTGTTATTGCCGGAAAAGAGAAGAAAGATCGTATCATGGGGCCTAAGGAGAAGAAAATGGTGGCTTACCATGAGGTGGGGCATGCACTGGTGACAGCTTTACAAAAGGATTCAGAACCAGTACAAAAGATTACGATTGTTCCCAGGACAATGGGAGCACTGGGATATACCATGCAGGTTCCGGAAGAAGAGAAGTTTTTGATGACCAAGAACGAACTCACGGCCCACCTGGTAACTTATATGGGTGGTCGTGCGGCAGAGGAGTTGGTATTTGAATCGGTAACCACTGGAGCTTCCAATGATATTGAACAGGCTACGAAGATGGCAAGAGCTATGGTAACGCAATATGGAATGTCTGAGAAATTTGGTTTGATGGGTCTTGTTACGGTTGAGAATCAGTACCTTGATGGCAGGGCTAGCCTGAATTGTGGGGAAGATACTGCCGCTCAGATTGACCAGGAGGTTATGCGGATATTAAAAGAAAGTTATGATGAGGCAATCTTCCTTCTCCGCGAGAATCGGGATATTCTAGATGAGATTGCACATTATCTGTTTGAACATGAGACAATTACAGGTAAGGAATTTATGAAGATTTTCCGGCGATTAAAAGGACTTCCTGAGCCAGAAGAAAAGACGGAAGCTGAGGCAGCAACGGAGAAATTTCAGGTGAAAAAGCAAAGAGAGAAAGACAGTGCTGGGAGAGATGATTTTTGGAAAACTTTGTCTATCAGCAGACCAAAGCGTGCAGCAGGGAATGTGCAAAGAGCAGGGAAATCCGTGGAAGTCGATGCTCTGGCAGAAGAGATTCCAGATAAGAATCCGGCAGAGCAAAATGCTTTCGCTGAGCATTCGGATAGCATAATAGAAGACGGACAGAGAGGCTTAGATGATGTGGAGCATGTACCAGAACATTTCCAGGATGAGGGATCGGATTTAAGAGATGCCTGGGAAGGGTCAGGCACCATGGGAGAATTGCCAGAGGTCGTTCAGGAAGAGGTAAATACCTTAGATGAATTATTGGAGGACGGGCAGTTTGAGGTCAATACCTTGGGAAAGGCTCCAGAAGAAATTCAGATTGAGATCAATAATCTCAAAAGACTTCCAGAAGAGCAAATTGAAGTGAATACGTTGGGAGAATTGCCAGAGGAATATTTCCATGAGACACCAATGCAATCAGATGTTGCTCAGCAGGGATGGGAGCAAGGGGATATACCAGAAAAGGCGAATATTAAGGAAGAGCCACAGCAACAGATGCAGTCTGGAGAGGGCTTCTCATTGGAAAGTCATTCAAGTGCTGTGCCAGAGGAAATTCAGGCAGGAGTAGACGCTTCTAGAGAAACTATTCTAGGAAATGCACCAGAGGACGAATTAGAGCAAGAAGATGAAGTTATCATTCTGGATGCAGTCAGCAGCCAAGAAGATGAAAATATTCCACAAGGTTCTGTAAAGCAGGACGAACTTGCTCCAGAAGATGGAGAAGATTATTTAGATAAATTGCTGAAAGAACCTAAGATTATGTCACAGGAGGATATTTGGGAAGAGATAGAAAATGCGTCTCGAAGGGCAATTTGGAAAGGAATTGGAGCAGTAGCACGCAAAGAGGGTGAAGAAGAGCCAATTGAGGAAGTTGTCCAGGAAGTGGTTATAGAGGAGGAGCAGATCCAGGGGGAAGTAATACCTCAGGAATCAGAGGAAGGGGAAGTCTATCTGGATCAATTATTAAAAGGGCTAAAGTAGTCAAAGATCTGTTTGTGCAGGAGTAGGCACGGAATAGAGGGATGTAATGTTTGACATTCAGGAAGAATTGAAAAAAGTTCCCCAGAAGCCTGGGGTGTATATTATGCATGACGCAAAGGATGCCATTATCTACATTGGTAAGGCAGTCAGTCTTCGGAATCGGGTACGCCAGTATTTTCGTCCCAGCCATAACGAGGGATTGAAGAAGGAGCAGATGGTAAGGCAGATCGAGAGATTTGAATATATCATCACCGATTCTGAGCTGGAAGCGTTGATTTTAGAATGCAATTTAATTAAGGAGCACAGACCAAAATACAATACGATGTTGAGGGATGATAAGACATACCCCTATATTAGAGTGACCCTGGGAGAAGATTTTCCCAGAGTCCTCTTTTCACGTCAGATGAAAAAAGACAAATCTCGATATTTTGGGCCTTATACCAGTGCAGGGGCAGTAAAGGACACCATAGAATTGATCAATAAGCTATATACACTTAGATCTTGCAGTCGTTCTCTGCCAAAGGATATAGGGGTGGAGCGTCCTTGTCTAAATTATCATATTCATCAATGTACAGCTCCTTGTCAGGGATTTATCAGTAAAGAAGAGTATCGCAGCAGAGTGGAACAGGCCATGGAATTTTTAAATGGGAATTATCAGCCAGTGCAAAAGGAGCTGGAACAAAGAATGCAGGAAGCTTCTGAGAATATGAATTTTGAGAAGGCCATTGAATATCGGGAACTGCTAAAGGCTGTGAAGCAGATCGCACAGAAACAGAAGATTACCAGTTCCGATGGAGAGGATAAAGATATTATTGCTATGGCATCCGATGGAGAGGACGCAGTGGTTCAGGTCTTTTTTATCCGGGGAGGAAAGCTGATAGGTCGCGATCATTTTCATGTCAATGTGGGAAGTGAGGACACCAATTCTCAAGTGTTAGCCACATTTTTAAAACAATTTTATGCGGGAACTCCGTTCATTCCCAGAGAACTTATAATCCAAGAAGAGATTGAAGAGATGGAGGTGATCGCAGAGTGGCTCACTCAGAAACGGAGACAGAAAGTATATATCCGTGTTCCCAAAAAGGGAACGAAGGAAAAACTTGTGGAGTTGGCTGCTCAAAATGCCAGAATGGTCTTATCCCAGGATAAAGAGAAAATAAAACGGGAGGAAGGCAGAACGATAGGAGCTTTGAGAGAGATTGGAAAATTGCTGGAACTGGAGGAGTTAAAGCGAGTGGAAGCGTATGACATTTCTAATACCAGCGGTTTTGAATCCGTGGGCTCTATGATTGTGTATGAGAAAGGAAAGCCAAAGCGAAGCGATTATCGTAAATTTAAACTGCGCACTGTGGATGGACCAGATGATTACAGTTCCATGTACGAGGTTTTGACTCGACGTTTTTCTCATGGGATGCGTGAACAAGAGGAATTAAAGGAACGGCGAATGGAAAATGATTATGGCAGTTTTACTCGTTTCCCAGATTTGATTATGATGGATGGGGGAAAGGGTCAAGTGAATGTGGCACTCCGGGTACTGGGGGAATTGGGACTAGAGATACCGGTGTGTGGTATGGTAAAAGACGATAATCACAGGACGCGTGGGTTATATTATCAGAACCAGGAGATTCCCATCGACCACCACAGTGAAGGATTTAAACTGATTACGCGGATTCAGGATGAAGCCCATCGATTTGCCATTGAATTTCATCGCTCTCTGAGAAGTAAAGAACAAGTACATTCTGTGCTTGATGATATTCCAGGGATTGGAGCCACAAGAAGGAAAGCGCTTATGAAGCAGTTTTTGTCGTTGGATGCAATACGGCAGGCAGATGTACAGACTTTGGCAGGACTTCCATCCATGAATGAACGAGCTGCTCAGTCTGTGTATGATTATTTCCATCCCTCCGATCAAAAGCAGTAAGATTGTTTTTCATTTCGGCTGTTGAAGGGAAATAATTTCTATGATAAAATACGCATATTAGTAATACAGCGAACAAGGAAAGAATACACAAAAACTGTTTTTGTAACCTCATAATGATATTGCTGCCGGGGTACTAACCGGAGAAAAGGAGAAGCGGAATGGATGGCGTAAGTGTAAAAAAAATTGTGGAAAAAATGAAATTGAAAGTATTAAACCCAGAGGTAGATATCAAGGACCGTAAGGTCACCACTGCAGAAGTGAATCGTCCGGCGTTGCAGTTGACAGGATATTTTGATTATTTTGAAAAGAGCAGAATAGAAATTATCGGTATGGTGGAATATACTTATATACAGAAGCTGAGTCAGGAAGGAAAATCAGATGTCTATGATAAATTTTTCTCACATAATATCCCTTGTGTGATTTTTAGCCGTGATTTGCAGCCAGACGAAGAATTTATGCGTATCGCAACGAAATATGATACACCGATTTTGTCAACAGACTATGGAACATCGGCTTTTATGGCAGAGTTGATTTATTATCTTGGTCAGGCGCTTGCTCCCTGTATATCCATTCATGGCGTGCTGGTGGATGTGTATGGAGAAGGACTTTTGATTACTGGGGAGAGTGGAATTGGAAAGAGCGAGGCCGCTCTTGAGTTGATTCGAAGAGGCCATCGTCTGGTAAGTGATGATGTGGTAGAGATTCGCAGGATTAATGAGCATACCTTGGTTGGCACAGCACCAGATATTACGAGATATTTTATTGAAATGAGGGGTGTGGGCATTATCGATGTAAAGACGCTCTTTGGTGTGGAATGTGTAAAAGAAAAGCAGAATATCGATCTGGTTATTAAATTAGAAGACTGGAAAAAGGAAAATGAATACGATCGGCTTGGAATGGAGGAGGAATTTACAGAATATCTGGGCAATAAGGTAGTATGTCATTCGATTCCTATCCGTCCAGGGCGGAATCTTGCCGTGATCTGTGAGACAGCAGCGGTGAATCACAGGCAAAAGAAAATGGGGTATAATGCAGCCCAAGAATTGTATCGCCGGGTGCAGGCAAATCTTCAGAAAAGTTCCGGAGATGAAGAGGAAGAATAGTTAGGAGGAATTGCAGAGCAATGGAACGAAAAAATGCGTGGAAAAAATATTCCAAAGAACAGAAGGAAGCAGTGTTTGCTTTTGGGGAGGAATATAAGAAATTTATATCAGAATGTAAGACAGAAAGAGAATGTGTCACTGAGCTGATTGCACAGGCAAAAGCGGCAGGATTTGAGGACCTAAATGAGGTAGTTGAAAAAGGACGTACCATAAAAGCAGGTGATAAATTATATGCAGAAAATATGGGTAAAACCCTTGCCTTGTTTGTGATTGGCAGACAGCCATTGGAAAAGGGTATGAATATACTTGGGGCTCATATTGATTCTCCCAGATTAGATTTGAAACAAGTGCCATTGTATGAGGACACAGAATTGGCTATGCTAGATACGCATTATTATGGTGGTGTGAAAAAGTATCAATGGGTTGCGCTTCCATTGGCTCTCCATGGGGTTGTAGTAAAAAAAGACGGCACGAAGGTGATGGTCAACATTGGGGAGAAAGAAACAGATCCAGTTTTTGGAATTAGCGATCTCTTGGTTCATTTGGCAGCAGAACAGTTGGAGAAAAAAGCTTCCAAGGTGATTGATGGGGAAAACCTGGATCTTTTAGTGGGCAGTATTCCTTGGACGTCAGAGGAGGAAAAGGAGAAGGCCAAAGAAGCCGTAAAAGCCAATGTACTGAACATTTTAAAAGAACAATATAATATAGAAGAGGAAGATTTCTTATCCGCAGAAATTGAAGTGGTTCCAGCGGGCAGAGCAAGAGATTACGGTCTGGATCGCAGTATGATTATGGGGTATGGTCATGATGATAGAGTGTGTGCTTATCCTTCTTTTGCAGCGATATTGGAGGCCGGAGAATGTGAGAAGACCAGTGTGTGTTTGCTGGTGGATAAAGAAGAGATTGGAAGTGTGGGAGCAACTGGCATGAAATCCAAGTTTTTTTCTTATCTTGTAGCTGAAATTCTGGAAGCGATGGGTGGTTACAGCCAGGTGATATTTAATCGATGCATGTCGCATTCTAAGGTGTTGTCCTCAGATGTCAGTGCCGCATACGATCCTTTGTATGCTTCTGTTATGGAGAAACGCAATTGCGCTTATTTTGGAAATGGACTGGTATTTAACAAATATACTGGCTCCAGAGGAAAAAGTGGTTCCAATGATGCAAATCCCGAATATATGGCGGAATTGAGAAAAATTATGGATGACAACGGCGTGTATTTTCAGACGTCAGAGCTTGGAAAGGTAGACCAGGGCGGAGGGGGCACAATCGCCTATATTTTGGCCAATTATAATATGTCTGTCATTGACAGTGGTGTGGCAGTGCTCAACATGCATGCTCCCTGGGAAATTATCAGTAAAGCAGATCTCTATGAAGCGAAACTTGGTTATACAGCATTTTTGAAAGAGGCTTAATGTGAAGGAATCATTTTTGGAAGGGTTACAAAAGATTACGGATCGTTGTTTTGTGCAGGAACATATGAGTGGCCATACCACTTTTCGGGTAGGCGGGCCAGCAGAATATTATGTGTGTCCCAGACGAGAGCAATTGTCGGAGATAATCTCCCTGTGTAAAGCATATGAAGTTCCATGGTTGGTGATTGGAAATGGCAGCAATCTTTTGGTGGGAGACAAAGGCATTTCTGGTCTGGTAATTGAAATGGGGAAAGAAGCTGCCAAGGTGTCCGTGGAAGGAAATCTTGTTAAGGCCCAGGCTGGGGCTTTACTGTCTTCTGTGGCTAGAAGTGCGGCAAACTGTGGATTGACAGGGATGGAATTTGCGTCTGGAATTCCTGGCACAGTGGGTGGAGCCCTGGTAATGAACGCAGGCGCTTATGGCGGAGAGATAAAACAGATTGTGAAAAGAGCTATCGTTTTGACCCCAGAGGGAGAGGAACGAGAACTGACACGGGAGGATTTAGACTTAGGTTATCGCCATAGCTGTATTCCAGAAAATCAGTATATTGTTTTGGAGGCAGAGTTTGAGCTAAAACCTGGGGATTTTACGCAGATAGAGGAGGAGATGGCTAGACTGCGCCGCCAGCGCAGTGAAAAGCAGCCACTGGAATATCCAAGTGCAGGAAGTACCTTTAAGCGTCCAGAGGGATATTTTGCTGGAAAGTTGATTCAGGATGCTGGGCTTAGAGGATGTCGTGTAGGAGATGCCCAAGTATCAGAAAAGCACTGTGGATTTGTCATTAATCGAGGAGAAGCCACAGCGGAAGAAATTTCCCAGTTGATTCGAAAAGTACAGGAACAGGTGGAAGAATATGCGGGAGTAAGACTTGAGACGGAAGTGCGTTTTCTGGGAGATTTTTGAAAAGAGGATGTTTAGCGGCTGGAATTGTAGATGTATTTTCGGAAATTCCTTTGTACTAGTGTAGTGTCTTGATTTCTTATTGAATTGAGTACAAAGAGACTCCGAAAGTACATATCATACACTAGGAGGATAACAGTGAAATTTGTAATTTTGACAGGAATGTCAGGAGCTGGAAAGAGTACAGCATTGAAAATGATGGAGGATATTGGATATTTCTGTGTGGATAACTTGCCTATCGCATTGATTGAAAAATTTGCGGAATTGGCGATTCTTCAGGATGCAGAATTGCAGAAAGTGGCCGTGGGGGTGGATATTCGAAGCGGGCAGTTTCTGGAGGAATTGGAGGATGTGCTTTCCAGGCTAAGGCAGGATGGAAAGAAATTTGATATTCTTTTTTTGGATTCTACCGATGAGGTGCTGGTAAAGCGTTATAAGGAGACACGACGTACACATCCCCTTGCAGGCAGCGAGCGAGTGGATAGAGGGATTCAGGAAGAGCGCAGACGTCTTAAATTTCTCAGAAATCAGGCGGATTATATTGTAGATACCAGCAATATGTTGACCAGGGAATTGAAGGCAGAACTTGAGAAGATTTTTATTCAGAATCAGGATTACAAGAATCTTTTTATTACGATTGTGTCTTTTGGTTTTAAATATGGAATACCTACCGATTCTGACCTTGTGTTTGATGTAAGATTTTTGCCGAATCCCTTTTATGTGGAAGGACTTCGAACCAAAACTGGCAATGATAGAGAAATCCAGGAATATGTCATGCAGTTCAAAGAAGCAGGACAGTTTTTGGATAAACTGGAAGATATGTTGAAGTTTTTAATTCCCAACTATATCACGGAGGGGAAGACCCAACTGGTGGTGGGGATCGGATGTACTGGAGGAAAACACCGATCTGTGACATTGGCGAATGGCCTGTACCAGAGAATGCAGAATCAGAAGGAATATGGACTCAAAATCGAGCACAGGGACATTCAAAAAGATGCGCTTAGAGGCAAATAAAACTGGGAGGACGATAAGATGTCGTTTTCGGGTGAAGTGAAGGAGGAGTTGTCACGACAGCTCCCAAAGAGCAGGCATTGTCAAATTGCCGAGATTGCTGCTATTTTGAGTTTTGCGGGGAAATTGGAGGAATTTCAGGAGGGAAAGCAGCTTTCAGTTTACACAGAAAACATTTTCCTTGCCCGAAAATATTTTATGTTGATACGTGAAGCTTTTCATGCAAATATGAATATCGCTGTGAGACAGAATGTATATCTTCATAAGAGTAGAATGTTTGTCATCTCTTTAAAAGACATTGCAGAAATCAGGAAAGTTTTGCAGGCGGTAAAATGGCAGAATGAACAGGGGGAAGATATCCGTTCACCTGGTGTTGCAAATGGGCTTTTAGTACAAAAATCCTGCTGTCGCCGGGCGTTTATCCGTGGAGCTTTTTTAAGCGCAGGTTCTATGAGCAATCCAGAAAAATCTTATCATTTTGAGCTTGTCTGTGCGGCAGAAGGACGTGCAAATCAACTTCAGGAAATTATCAACAGCTTTCAGATGGATGCTAAAATTGTAAAACGCAAGAAAAGCTATGTGGTGTATCTGAAAGAAGGAGAGCAAATTGTAGATATGCTGAACATTATGGAGGCGCATGTGGCATTGATGAACCTTGAGAATGTCCGTATTTTGAAGGAGATGCGTAATTCTGTAAATCGCCAGGTGAATTGTGAGACAGCTAATATCAACAAGACTGTCAACGCTGCGGTAAAGCAAGTGGAAGATATTAATTACATAAAATCTGTGCGTGGACTGGATAGCTTGCCGGATAATCTAAAAGAAATTGCCCTATTGCGCCTTAAATATCCCCAGGCAGCTTTAAAAGAGCTGGGAACTTTCTTAGATCCACCAGTGGGAAAATCTGGCGTGAATCATCGTCTACGCAAAATATGTGAGATGGCAGAGGAGTTAAAACAAGCAAAAAAGAGGTGATTCGGGATGAAGAAAAAGAAGAAGCTTTTATTCGTGTTTAATCCCTTTTCTGGAAAAGGGCAGATTAAAAACAGGCTGATGAATCTTGTGGATCAGTTTGTGAAAAATGGATACGAAGTAACAGTTTATCCCACGCAGAAACCCCAAGATGCCATGGAATTGGTACAGCGTGAAGCTGGCAGGTTTGACTTGGTGGTGTGCAGCGGCGGGGATGGTACACTGGATGAAGTGGTGAGTGGAATGATGAAGCGAAATAAAAAAGTTCCCATCGGTTACATTCCCTCTGGAAGCACCAATGATTTTGCAGGATCTCTCAAAATACCTAAGAATATGGATAAAGCAGCACAGGTGATTATGGGAGGTGTTCCCTTCGCTTGTGATATCGGAAGTTTTAATGGAGAATATTTTGTATATATTGCAGCTTTTGGTTTGTTTACAGACGTTTCCTATGCTACTAGGCAGGAGTTGAAAAATAGGATTGGACATGTGGCATATATCATAGAAGGCGTGAAACGGATTGCTTCAATTCAGTCCTTTCATCTACAGATATCGGCAGGAGACCAGGAGATTGAAGATGAATTTATCTATGGAATGATTACCAATTCCACTTCGGCGGGAGGGTTTAAAAATATCACAGGAAAAAATGTAAAACTGGATGATGGTATGTTTGAGGTGACATTGATTAAAATGCCCAAAAATCCCATAGAGCTGAATGAGATCATTAGAAGTCTTACCAATCTCATCGATGATACAGAGCTAATCTACACTTTTAAGACGGATCGTCTGATGGTAAAATCTTTGGAAAAGATTTCTTGGACCTTAGACGGAGAATATGGAGGGGAACATCTGGAGGCTCTGATTACAAATCAGAAGCAGGCAGTGGAGATTATTGTCCGAAGCTAAAGGCTGAAATTTCTTCCAGAAAATACTTTTCTTTTTCGAGAAAATAATGTAAACTATATTTCAGGTGAGTATACTAGTGTATTGACCACTTGACAATCGTACTGTCTCGTTGCAATTTAGTCAGGCTCTGGTATTCTCGGAGTTTAATTATGAAATTTATGCAGTTTTCTGCAGGGGGCAGAAGACAGAAATGGAGGAAGAGAAATGTTAGTATCTGCAAAAGAAATGTTACAAAAAGCAAAGGCAGGGCATTATGCTGTTGGACAGTTCAACATCAACAATCTGGAGTGGACCAAGTCTATTTTACAGACTGCACAGGAGCTGAATTCACCAGTAATTCTGGGTGTATCCGAAGGGGCAGGAAAGTATATGACAGGATATAAGACTGTGGTAGGCATGGTAAATGGTATGATGGAGGAGATGAACATTACCGTTCCCGTTGCACTGCATTTGGATCATGGAAGCTACGAAGGATGTCTGAAATGTGTGGAAGCAGGATTTTCTTCTATTATGTTTGACGGTTCCCATTATCCAATTGATGAGAATGTTGCTAAGACGACAGAGCTTGTTAAGATTGCACACGATAAGGGAATGTCAATTGAGGCTGAGGTTGGTTCCATCGGCGGAGAAGAAGATGGAGTTGTCGGCGCAGGGGAATGTGCAGATCCCAATGAGTGCAAGGCTATCGCAGATCTTGGTGTTGATATGTTGGCAGCCGGAATCGGTAATATCCACGGCAAATATCCAGAAAATTGGGCAGGATTAAGTTTTGAGACTTTGGATGCTGTTCAGCAGAAAACAGGTGAGATGCCTTTGGTACTTCATGGAGGTACTGGAATTCCAGAAGACATGATTAAAAAAGCAATCTCCCTTGGAGTGGCTAAGATCAATGTAAATACAGAGTGCCAGCTTTCCTTCGCTGAGGCGACCAGAAAGTATATTGAGGCAGGCAAAGATCAGGAAGGCAAGGGATTTGATCCACGGAAACTTTTGGCTCCTGGCGCAGAGGCAATTAAGGCAACCGTGAAGGAAAAGATGGAATTATTTGGTTCTGTTGGCAAGGCATAATCGGGTTCGCGAAGTTTTTGATCCCTTTGTATAGAAAATATAATTGTCAATTATGAAGAAATTTCAGAAATAATTTAAGTAAATTTGTTGGAAATAGCAAAAAATAAAATTTTTCTAAAATTTCTATTGCATTTTGATATGTTTTAGAGTATCTTATTAGCAAACATAAAACAAACGTGTAGAACAAGGGTGTTCCAAGGGGCTTGGAATGCCCTTTTTCCTAATTTAAAATTAGGATTCGCTTCAGCAGGGCTTTGGAGGCGAGGAGGAGTTACATAAGATACTGCGCGTGCATGTTAGAAAGGATGTAGATCATATGAGTGAATATTTCAACGTTTCAGAAATTTTCGGAGAAAACGTATTTAATGATTCAGTGATGCAGGAACGTTTGCCGAAAAAGGTTTACAAGAAATTAAAAGAAGTGATCCAGGAAGACAGGGAAATGGATTTGGAGACGGCGGACGTAGTGGCCCATGAGATGAAAGAGTGGGCAATTGAAAAGGGGGCAACCCATTATACCCACTGGTTTCAGCCATTGACAGGAGTGACCGCAGAGAAACATGATTCCTTTATCACAGCTCCAATGCCAAGTGGAAAAGTGTTGATGAGTTTTTCAGGGAAAGAGTTAATTAAGGGTGAGCCAGACGCGTCTTCTTTTCCTTCTGGTGGTTTACGAGCTACCTTTGAAGCAAGAGGTTACACTGCCTGGGATTGTACTTCTCCAGCGTTTGTCAGACAGGACGCAGCAGGGGCGACACTCTGTATACCCACGGCATTTTGTTCGTATACCGGAGAGGCGTTGGATCAAAAGACTCCTCTTTTGCGTTCCATGGAAGCCATTAATCAGCAGTCCCTGCGTCTGATTCGATTATTTGGAAACACAACATCCAAACGGGTGACACCTTCCGTGGGAGCTGAGCAGGAATATTTCCTGGTGGATCATGAAAAGTATTTAAAAAGAAAAGATTTGGTTTTTACAGGGCGTACCTTATTTGGCGCGATGCCACCCAAAGGACAGGAAATGGATGATCATTATTTTGGAGCTATTCGGGAACGTATCGCAGCGTATATGCGGGATGTAAATAAGGAATTGTGGAAATTGGGGGTCAGTGCAAAGACACAGCACAACGAGGTTGCCCCAGCACAGCATGAACTGGCTCCTATTTATGCGGAGGTAAATATTGCGGTAGATCATAATCAGTTGGTAATGGAGACCTTGAAAAAAGTTGCTGGACGCCATGGATTGCGGTGTTTGCTTCATGAGAAGCCCTTTGCAGGTGTGAATGGTTCTGGGAAACACAACAACTGGTCAATTATAACCGATGATGGTATTAACATGCTGGATCCAGGTAAGACGCCACACGAAAACATTCAGTTTCTGTTGGTACTGACCTGTATCTTGAAGGCGGTGGATAAACATGCAGATCTACTTCGGGAATCTGCGGCAGATGCTGGAAATGATCACAGATTAGGTGCAAATGAGGCTCCGCCAGCCGTAATTTCCATTTACCTTGGAGAGCAGCTTCAGGATGTGATGTCTCAGTTGATCAGCACAGGAGAAGCAACCAGAAGTCTGAAAGGCGAAGTGCTTCAGACGGGTGTGAAATCATTGCCTGACTTTATGAAAGATGCTACAGATCGAAATCGTACCTCACCCTTTGCTTTTACTGGAAATAAATTTGAATTTCGTATGGTGGGTTCCAATGATTCCATTGCAGCGCCCAATGTGGTATTGAATACCATTGTGGCAGAAGCATTTTCGGATGCCTGTGATATACTGGAGAGTGCAGATGATTTTGAGGAGGCAGTTCATGATTTAATTAAAAAGCAGGCCTCTGAGCATCAGAGAATTGTGTTTAATGGGAACGGTTATTCAGAAGAGTGGATTGAGGAGGCACAGCGCAGAGGGCTCCCCAATATCAATAATCTGGTGGATGCTGTTCCAGCTTTGACAACGGAAAAAGCAGTTGCTTTGTTTGAGAAATTCAATGTATTTACACAAGCTGAGCTGGAATCCAGAGGAGAGATCCTCTATGAAAATTATGCAAAAGCCTTGAATATTGAGGCTCGCACAATGATTGATATGGCTGGGAAACAGATTATTCCGGCAGTGATTAAGTATACCTCTACCTTAGCAAATTCTATCAATGGGGTCAAGGCAGCCTGTGATGCAGATGTCAGTGTTCAGATTGGGTTGCTTAAGGAAGTTTCGAATCTTTTGGCAGAGGCGAAGAAAGCGCTTACGAAATTGTGTGAGGCCGCAGATCAGGCTGGAGCCATGGAGGTTGGTAGAGAACAGGCGATTTGCTGCCGTGATCAGATAAAGACTGCTATGGAGGCTCTGCGAAAACCGATTGATCAGTTGGAGATGATTGTTGATAAAGAAATGTGGCCAATGCCTTCTTATGGGGATTTGATTTTTGAAGTTTAGAAAATGGGAATAGAATCTGAAAATAGAATCAATATGGAGAATGTTTTTTAGTGATAGACCGATAAAAAGGGAGGATGCCAGGTGGTTTTCACCACCTGGCATTTATTATGAAAAAGTTTATTCAAATAATGATTTACTAATTCTCTTTTTTATAGTTTTATTATATGCGGAAGAAATGAAGTTTCCGTGTTGGTAAAATGAAACTTTTTTGAATCTAAAATGAATAAACTATGAACAGATAAAAAGACGATACTTTTATGGAGCCACAAAGCTGTGGAGGACGGGAAAAGTATCGTTTTTTCTATTTTTTAAGACTGTAGAGACAATTTGGTATTGCAGCAGGGAGAAGCCGGATCTGCAAAATGATTGAAAAAGGGAGGAATTATTATGACGCAAGAATCAATTGTTCGTTTGGTAAGTGAGCATACCTTTGGGATATGGTTCCTGATAGGAGCCGCTTTGGTATTCTGGATGCAAGCAGGATTTGCAATGGTAGAGGCAGGGTTTACCAGGGCGAAGAATTCTGGAAATATCCTGATGAAGAATCTGATGGATTTCTGTATTGGCACGGTAGTATTTATTCTGATAGGATTTTCTCTGTTGCTGGGGGAAGACTTGCTGGGGCTGATTGGAAAGCCTGGGTTTGATATTTTTATGGCATATGCAGATTTTGATTTTTCTAATTTTGTATTTAATCTGGTATTTTGTGCTACTACAGCAACCATTGTCTCTGGGGCAATGGCGGAGCGGACAAAATTTTTATCCTATTGTATTTATTCTGGTGTGATTTCCGCATTGATTTACCCCATTGAGGCCCATTGGATTTGGGGCGGCGGCTGGTTGGCGCAGATGGGATTTCATGATTTTGCCGGTTCCTGTGCCATTCACATGGTAGGTGGAATTTCCGCCCTGATTGGAGCTGCGATTTTAGGGCCTCGTATTGGGAAATTTACAAAGGATAAGATGGGAAAAGTGATAAAAGTGAATGCATTTCCAGGACATAACCTTCCCTTGGGGTGTCTGGGGTGTTTTATACTCTGGTTTGGATGGTATGGATTTAATGGTGCGGCTGCAACTACAATTCCGCAGCTTGGCTCGATTTTTTTGACCACGACGATTGCTCCAGCAGTGGCAACTGTTGTATGCATGGTGTTTACCTGGGTAAAATATGGAAAACCAGATGTATCCATGTGCTTGAATGCTTCACTTGCCGGTCTTGTGGCAATCACTGCGCCCTGTGATGTGACAGACGCTGCTGGAGCGGCAGCCATAGGAGCTGTGGCGGGGCTTTTGGTAGTGTTTGGCGTATGGCTTTTAGACTACAAACTTCATGTGGATGATCCAGTAGGAGCTGTGGCAGTGCATATGATGAATGGTATTTGGGGGACGCTTGCAGTGGGCCTTTTTGCAACTTCTTCTGCACCAGAAAGCAATATAGACGGACTCTTTTATGGTGGTGGTTTTCATCAGCTTGGGCTTCAACTATTGGGGGTGGCAGCGGTAGGCGCCTGGGCGGCTGTCTGCATTACCATTACTTTTATCGCTATCAAGGCGACGGTAGGGCTGCGTGTCACACAGGAAGAGGAAATTGTAGGATTGGACGCTATGGAACATGGTCTTGCATCGGCATACTCTGGTTTCAGTATTATGGATGTTTCCAACACCATGACCATGGATGTGAACGAAAACACAAATCTTGGAACAGACATATATGAGAAGGCTTCCAAGATTCAGAGGGACGCAGCGGTAAAAGTGGTATCTGCAATTCCAAAAGAAAGTACGGGGATGTATAAGGTGGTCATCATCGCTAGATTGTCGCGATATGATAAGCTAAGGAAAGCGATGAATGATTTGGGGGTCACAGGAATGACAGTTACTCAGGTTATGGGCTGCGGTATACAAAGAGGGGCAGGAGAAAAATACCGTGGAGTTGAGATGGATGCAACTTTGCTGCCAAAGGTGAAGCTGGAGATTATTGTTGGAAATATTCCAGTGGAAAAAGTGGTTGAAGCCGCAAGACAAACCCTTTATACTGGGCGTATCGGAGATGGAAAAATCTTTGTGTATGATGTGGCAAAGGTTGTTAAGATACGGACGGGTGAGGAGGATCTGCCAGCATTGCTGGATGTAGAATAAGGTAATTTGGGACTTATCAGAAGATAGATAGTCTTTTAATGGGCGCTAAAAAGAAGTAAGGGGATATTGGTGATGAGCGCCTGGAACGGCGGGCAGGAGATATTTTTTCTTCTGCCCGATTCTTGTCAGCAGAGGCCATAGCAGCATGAGGGCGGCAAACATCATGAGAAGGACTGAACTTTAGGAGATGCGAGTAAATGAATGTAACCAAAGACGGGTTTAAGGACAGACAACTTAAACAAGGCTTACAAGAAGGTGAAATCAAACAAAGGCAAAGGAGGAAAACTGCTGGAGTGCCATAATGCACATTCGGTACAGGTGATCAAAAATATTTTGGACTGGTTTCGTGAAAGAACGGACAATAATAGGGTATATACTTTTTATAGTGAAAGGGAAAACAAAGATGTCTATATGATTGCTCTGCGGGACACAATGGGAGAATTGATTGGATATTATGAGAAACATGAGTATCGGAATAGGGAAACGGGGAGGATGTATGAGATATAAATTTGTGTAATAAGATTGGAGGAAGATGAATGAACAATAAAATATCGGACCGTGAAATGCCTTCTGCCGGGTTGCATGAGGAATGTGGTGTATTTGGTATGTATGATTTAAGCGGAAAAGATGTGGCATCTTCTGTTTATTATGGCTTATTAGCATTACAGCATAGAGGGCAGGAGAGCTGTGGAATTACGGTTAGCGACACAAAGGGGCCAAAGAGGAAAGTTACAACCCGCAAGGACATGGGACTGGTGCAAGAGGTTTTTACAGAAGAGACATTGGAGCAGATGAAGGGCAATATCGGAGTGGGACATGTCCGGTATTCCACGGCAGGAGCATCTGTAAGAGAAAATGCCCAGCCTCTTGTTTTAAATTATGTAAAAGGAACTCTGGGACTGGTGCACAACGGTAATTTGATCAATGCCAATGAGCTTCGGCATGATTTGGAATATACAGGAGCCATTTTTCAGACAACGATAGATTCGGAAGTAATCGCATACCACGTAGCCAGAGAACGTTTGAATACTGACAGGGTAGAAGATGCAGTCGTTCGTGCTTGCAGAATGCTGAAAGGAGCCTATTCCCTAATAGTCATGAGTCCTAGAAAGCTCATCGGAGCCAGAGATCCCTTTGGATTTAAACCGTTGTGTATTGGAAAACGGGATCATGCTTATATTATTACATCAGAGACCTGTGCTCTGGAAACAATAGATGCGGAATTTGTTAGAGATGTGCTTCCTGGTGAAGTAGTCACTATAACAAAAGAAGGAACGATTCATTCGGATACATCTCTTTGTATTCCACAGGAAAAAGAGGCCAGATGTATTTTTGAATATATTTATTTTGCAAGACCGGACAGCCGCATTGATGGGATCTCTGTTTATGCTTCCAGAATCCAGGCAGGACGGTTTCTGGCTATGGATTCTTATGTAGAAGCAGATCTTGTGGTAGGTGTGCCGGAATCGGGTAATGCAGCCGCTCTCGGCTATGCAATGCAGTCTGGCATTCCCTATGGAAACGCTTTTGTAAAAAATGGTTATGTGGGAAGAACCTTTATCAAGCCTAAGCAGAGCAGCAGGGAATCGGCAGTCCGGGTAAAATTAAATGTATTAAAAGAGGCAGTAAATGGAAAACGTATTATTATGATTGATGATTCCATTGTGAGGGGAACAACTTCAGATTGCATTGTAAAAATGCTTCGGGATGCAGGAGCAACGGAAGTGCATGTGCGTGTCAGTTCACCGCCGTTTTTATGGCCCTGCTATTTCGGTACAGATATTCCCCAGAGAGAGCAGCTGATCGCTTATAGCCGGAATATTGACGACATATGCAAAATCATCGGAGCAGACAGTCTTGGGTATCTTGGGATAGACCGCTTGGAAGGGATGGTGAAAGGACAAAAAATTTGCAGAGGATGTTTTAACGGCGTATATCCGATAGAGCCGCCTGCCGGAGATATACGGGGCGAATTTGAACAATAACAGAGAGGAAAAGATGTGCACGAAAGACACAAGGAGAAAAAACGTCCAGTTTTGGGAAAAGAAGAAAGGACAAGGATATATGAAGGCATTTTTAATACTTGAGGACGGAACCGTGTTCCAAGGGACAAGCATCGGCTATGCGTTTTATCTTTTTTACTTTTCAATTTTTCCAATATTTTTTGTGATTATTATTCAGAGGAAGATTTAAAAAATAGTGCAATTTTATTCAGTTAAAAGCGAAATGGAAAGCTTCTATAGGGTGTATGATTTATCGATGTGATACTCTTGGTATTTTATCCTCCAATCAAATTAAATATTTAAAGGATCAAATGACAACAAGAGTGTATTGGAGAAAAGAGCCATTAAAGAAACAGTACGTTTTATGGCAGAGTTATATGCTATAAATTCAAAAAAAGATATTCAATAATAGCCAAGCCGGGCTATATTTCCATGCTTGACTATTATCTGAAAGTTACGTGAAGACTATGGAACCGCTGTTGGATAAAATCATTGTCATAGATGCCAAAGCTTTTTCAAAGCTGTAAGGACTTTTGACTTTCCATACTACATTTGCTATAATACAGAACAAATATCGGGTTTGCTTGAAAAGGAGGCTTTCTATGAATTATGGAAAAAGGGGTGTGGCAAAAAAGGAAAAGCAGATTACTTCCACCGCGTCATTGGTGCGTAAAAAGTTTATGGTTATATTTTTTAAGACACTGATGGTATGTTTTCTGGGAGCCATAGTCATTGGAGGATGTGCCGGAATCGGGATTTTTAAGGGCATCATTGAGTCTGCCCCTGATATTTCCGATATTGATCCTTCTCCAACGGGTTACTTGTCTGTGGTTTTGGACAATCAGGGAAATGAGACAGCTAAGCTTGTGGCCTCCGGTTCCAACCGCGTGTATGTGACGCTGGACGAGATTCCAGAGTTGGTACAACATGCTTTTGTGGCAATTGAGGATGAACGATTTTATGAGCACAATGGAATTGATTTAAAAGGAATTATCCGTGCAGGATTTAAAGGGATTGCGAATGGATTTCATTTTAGTCAGGGAGCAAGTACCATTACCCAGCAGCTATTAAAAAATAATGTTTTTGAGGGGTGGACAGATCAGTCTGGTATGGAAAAGGTGGAGCGAAAAATTCAAGAACAATACCTGGCGATTGAGCTGACTAAGATTAAATCCAAAGACTGGGTGCTGGAAAATTATCTCAACACGATTAACCTGGGACAGAATACGCTGGGCGTCCAGTCAGCTTCCCGACGTTATTTTGGCAAGGATGTGTCAGAATTAACCCTCTCAGAAGGGGCTGTTATTGCGGGAATTACAAAGAATCCTTCCGCCTACAATCCGGTAAGTCATCCAGAAAAAAATGACGATCGCCGCAAACAGGTACTGAAGAATATGAAGGACCAAGGATATATTTCCGAAGGGGAATATAAGGAGGCACTGGAGGATGATGTGTATTCCAGGATTCAGCAGGTCAATATCACGTACGCAGAGGATAATCCAAATTCCTATTTTGTAGATGCAGTTATTGATCAGGTGGTCCAAGATTTGGTTGTAAAGAAAGGTTATACAGATACCCAGGCATACAAAGCAATTTATAACAGTGGATTGTCTATTGAGTCCACACAGGATATGGCAATTCAGCAGATTTGCGATGAAGAGGTCAATAATCTGGAGAATTATTCCACAGAACCGAAATACTCTTTTTCCTATCGCCTAACGATAAAAAAAGCCGATGGAACTATGGAAAATTACAGTGATCAGACAATGATCGCGTATTACAGTGCATCGATTCCAGGCTATTCTCTTAATTTTGCCAGTGTTGAGGAAGCACAGGTCGCCATCGATGCTTATAAAACGGAGATTATGCAGCCAGGGGACACGATAGTGGATGGTGGGGAATCTGTGGTGTTTACCATGCAGCCCCAGACGGCGGTGACCATTATTGATCAGTATACAGGAGAGGTAAAGGCAATTGTAGGTGGAAGAGGGGAGAAAACTGGGAGTAGGACATTAAACCGGGCGACAGATACCACAAGGCAGCCAGGTTCTACCTTTAAAGTATTGGCAGCATTTGCTCCTGCGATTGATACTGCTGGAATGACGCTTGCCACAGTTCAAGATGATGCTCCCTATACGTATTCGAATGGTACATCTTTGCGTAATTATGATAATTCGTACCGAGGTTTTACAACTCTGCGCTATGCAATTACCAAATCTATCAATGTGGTAACGGTAAAGACCCTGACAGATATTTCACCTCAGGTGGGCTATGATTATCTACAGAATTTTGGATTTTCTACCTTGGTACAAGATGATATTGTCCAGTCTCTTGCGTTAGGTGGTATTACCAGAGGGGTGACGAATTTGGAACTGACCGCAGCCTATGCTGCAATAGCAAATGCGGGAACCTATACGAAACCCAGGTTTTATACCAGGATTCTTGATCACAATGGAAATGTGCTAATAGATAATAGACAGGAGACTCATACTGTGCTCAAAGAGACGACAGCATTTCTCTTGACAGATGCGATGCAAGATGTGGTCACTGTTGGTACGGGAGGCGCAGTGAATTTTGGCAATATGTCGATTGCGGGTAAAACTGGGACAACCACCAGCAATCGAGATGTGCTGTTTTCTGGATACACGCCATACTTTACCTGTACAGTATGGTGCGGTTATGATGATAATACACCTCAGGAGGGTGCACTGACTTCGAATCCGAAGACACTTTGGAATCGAATTATGGGACGTATTCATGAAGGAAAAGAGAACATAGGATTTACCCAGCCAGCAGGGATTGTGACGGCTGCTGTGTGCAAAAAATCTGGCAAGCTTGCAGTGAGTGGTCTGTGTGACTCGGATCCAAGAGGAAGCATGGTGGAGACAGAATACTTTGCGGAAGGTACAGTTCCAACAGAATATTGTGATCACCATGTCAGCGCTACAATCTGTTCGGTTTCTGGTTTGCTTGCTACAGAGTTTTGCCCAGCCGAAGTCAAGTATGCTGGGATATATATTGTTGGAGGTTCTGGCGATTCTGATGATGGACAATATTTGTTACCAGCAGCTTTGGCTGAGGGAAATTATTGTACGGTGCATGATGCTTCATCCATCCTGCCAGAGATCCCAGAAATTCCAGAGATTGGTCCAATCGATGAAAATGAGGAGGGTCAACCAGAAGAGGGAGAGCAGCCAGAAGAAGAGGAAGAACAAGAAGACGAGGATCTACCTGCTGCTGGATAAACTGTAAATTCAGAGCCTGTTTCACATCTCTTTGCAAGAAATTTGCATACGTCGAGATACGAGACAGGCTCTGAAAACATTCTGGTGAGGAGCTTTTATGGCAGGAGTAGGCTAAATTTAAGAAAAATTCCCACAAAATCAGCCGTTTTCAGCGGATTCTGTGGGAACTGGAATTGGATGGAAAAGATTATTGTATGCTATAGAATTCCTCCTGGAACATACTGTGGAAGAGGATTTGGTGAATCTCATCGATAACTGGCTCTAGATTCTCTCGCTCTAAGGCACTACAACTAGTATAAATTTCTTGCCGAATGGCTTCTAATACATTAATATCATGAGAATTTTCAAACATCATGTGGATCAATTTTTTCTCGTATAGGTACAACAAGTGTTGTTCCTTCTTGTTTAACGGAAGTTTTATGTTTTGGGTATAAGTTTTTAATATAGTCTGCAAAAATAAAATGAATGCCTGTTTTTCTTCTTCTTTTGGCAAAGCTGCCAATTCCAGATCCTTGACATTTGCCTGGGCACTTTTTAGTTTTTGTTCTAAAATTTGTTTTTCTTGGCGTTTGGCATCCATCATATCATAATACTCAAAAGCCTCCATAATGGCATGATAGACTTCTCCTTTGAAATCAGCAGGTTTCTGGAAGATGCGAAAAACTTTCCTGTCATTGACCAAGAGTTTCAGGTGGGCCAATTCCAGTCGTCTAGTGTATACGATGCAGACAGTTTGGGGGCAGTACTGGTTTAAATAGGCAATTAACTTGGAGCCGTTTAATCCTGACAAGTTCATACCAGTGATCACCAGTTTGTATTTCTTTTTTTTCAAAAAAGCAGCAACTTCTGCAGAACTGCTTGCTGTATTAACTTCAAAAGAATATTCTTTCATGGCATCCAGAAATTCCCGGATAATTTCTCGATTTTGGTTGACAAATAGCAGGTTATTTTTCATTGACGGCCTCCCTCTTTTTTTAATATTAGCTGTTATTTTCATTATAATAAGCTCAATGGAAAAAATCTACCTATTTTCTGTAATAAATTTTAACTTATCTATTGGTTATCAAAATGGTGATATTGGAACTTAAATGTTCAACGTTGCACTTTCTAAGAAAATGTGCTAGTATAGCATGGAATAAAGAGTAATTGATCGTTAATGTAGGAGCGTAACCTATGGAAGAAAGAGCCATTAAGATATTATATCAGGGAGGAAGCGGAGAGATTGTGGAGAAGAAATCTCGGTTTATCGCTACCTTGGAAAAAATTGAGACAGAAGAAGAGGCGCTTGCGTTTATTGCGCGTATGAAAAAACAATATTGGGATGCAAGGCATAATTGTTACGCTTTTGTTGCAGGGAAAAATCAGGAGCTTCAAAGATGTAGTGACGATGGGGAACCCAATGGAACGGCGGGACGTCCTATGTTGGACGTATTGTTGCGAGAGGATCTTCATAACCTAGCAGTTGTGGTGACCCGATATTTTGGGGGAACGCTGTTGGGTACTGGGGGCCTGGTGCGCGCTTATCAGAAAGCAGTGCAGGAGGGATTGAAGAACAGTGTTGTTATTGAGAAAATGCAGGGAAGAATTCTGCATATATTCACAGATTATAATGGGATTGGGAAGATCCAGTATCTTTTGGCTCAACGAGAAATCACAGCTATGGACACAGTGTACACTGACAAGGTGGAGATGATGGTTATGGTTCCAGTGGAGAAGTTGGAGGAATTGCAGACAGCGATCACCGAAGGAACCAATGGAACGGCTGGTTTTCAGTTGGGAGAATTGACAGATTTTGCCTATATAGATGGTGAAATAAAAAAATTTAAAAATTTTTAAAAATATTTAAAAAAAGGCTTGCATTTTTATTAAAAATCATATATAATTCATTTTGTTGAAAAACAGTGGCCCATCGCCAAACGGTAAGGCAACGGA
Organism: uncultured Lachnospiraceae bacterium; assembly: GCA_910580015.1. Lineage (GTDB taxonomy): Bacteria > Bacillota > Clostridia > Lachnospirales > Lachnospiraceae > Petralouisia. Next base: position 49,572 of record CAJTVT010000001.1, on the reverse strand, counting down.
CTCTGACTCCGTCATTTCAAGGTTCGAATCCTTGTGGGCCAGCTTGTAACCCATCACAGTGAGTGATGGGTTTTATATTTTTATGCGCAGTTCTGTGCAGAGGAATGATATCGCTATGCGGCACACTCTTTTGACACCCTTATCATAAAATGTACTCTCGAAATCTCACTTATACCTGCTTTTACGGCTGATTTTGGGCCAAATGCACACAAATTTAATCAACGTACCATCCAGGTACGCCTCCTGAATTTGTGCACATCTGACAAAAAATCTTCTCGCAAAATCAGGCACAAAGAGAATCCGAGCGTACATTCCAGGCGGGAGGAGATAAATGTATAGTTTTGACAGCAGAATACGGTACAGTGAGGTGGATAGCCAGGGAAGAATCACACTCACAGCTATTTTGGATTATTTTCAGGATTGTAGTACATTCCATTCAGAAGATCTTGGAGTGGGAATTGCTTTTCTAAAGGAACAGAGAGTGGCCTGGGTGCTGAATTCTTGGCAAATTGAGATTAATCGATATCCCAAATTGGGAGAAAAAGTGCTGGTAGGTACTTGGCCTTATGGATTTCAGGGATTTTATGGATATCGTAATTTTACTATGGAGGATGAGGCAGGGAAACTTTTGGCATATGCGAATTCCGTGTGGGTCCTGCTGGATCTAGAGAAAGGAAGACCTGTGAAACTGCTTCCCCAAATGCTGGAAGTGTATGAGATTTTGCCACAGCTTGTGATGAAATGTGATTCCAGGAAAATTGTTCTTCCAGAGGATATGGAAGCGAAGGAAAAATTTCCTGTGCATAAGTATCATATTGATACCAATCGACATGTGAACAATGGAAAATATGTGAGTATGGCTCAGGAATATTTGCCGCAAGATTTTCGAAGTGGCAAAATGCGAGCGGAATATCGGAAAGCAGCCGTATATGGAGATTTCATATGTCCATATGTTTCAGTAGAACAGAATCGGGTGACTGTAAATTTGGCTGACGAAAATGGGAGATCTTATGCCATTGTGGAATTTAAGCCTGGCGGTCTCAAAGGTGAGGAGCCACAGCAGAGATGCAATTGATAATCCCAATGCAGGGCTAATACGTTGCGCGGGAATGTGGAGGTAAAGTGATGATTCGATTAGGAGAAAGTCAGAAACTTAGAGTGGTTAAGAGCGTGGAATTCGGCGTTTACCTGGCAGAGGATAGTCAATCTGAGAATCGGGTGTTGCTGCCGGCGAAGCAGGTGCCACAGGAAACCGAGTTGGGGGATGAGATTGTGGTATTTGTCTATAAAGATTCCAAAGACAGGATTATTTCCACAACTCAGAAACCGAAACTTGAATTGGGGCAATTTGCACCGCTTAAGGTGGTGTCAGTTCAGAAAATTGGAGCATTTTTGGACTGGGGACTGGAGAAAGATTTATTTCTGCCCTATAAGGAACAGGTGGGAAAAGTGCATGTACAAGATGAGGTACTAGTTCGACTGTATATTGATAAGAGCAAACGACTTTGTGCCAGCATGAAAGAGATTTATGATATGTTGTTGAGGAATTCACCCTATCAAAAGGGAGATGTGGTTCAGGGACGTGTCTATGAATTTAGCGATAATTTTGGTACATTTGTGGCTGTGGATGATAAGTATTCTGCTATGATTCCACATTTTGAGGACTGTAGCTTTCTTCGTGTTGGTGACAATATCGAGGCACGAGTTACTAGTGTGAAGCCAGATGGAAAGCTGGATTTGACCCTTCGAGAAAAAGCGTATCTACAGATGGATCAGGACGCAGAACGTGTAATGAAGATCATTGAGGAATATGCGGGGGTTTTGCCCTTTACAGATAAAGCATCTCCAGAACTTATCCTGCGGGAGACGAAAATGAGTAAGAATGCCTTCAAACGTGCAGTGGGGCGTTTGTATAAAGAACGCAGGATTGAAATTACAGATAAATGTATTCGAAAGAAATTAGGAGAGTAGATATGATATCCCAGAATAAGAATGTAAACCGCCTGTTTTTGGCAGTGGTTGTGATTTATATTGGAGTGAGCTTTGGTTTTGGCTTTTTAACCGCTATCATTCCGGCATTGTCAGAGCTTCCCATGTATGTTTCGCTTTTGTTGTCCCAGTCGTTGATTTTTGTGCCATGTTTTGTGTATTGCAGGTGGAAACATATTAAAATTCGGGAGTTTATCCCTTACAGGAAAATTGGTATCATCACTATTATCTTGGTGGTGATTTGCACCTACTTGATGTATCCGCTTATCATTGTGTTGAATGCGGTGTCCATGCTTTTTTCTAACTCAGGAACTGCATCTGTGATGGGGTTGATGCAAGAACAAAATTTTTTCTTAAGTACATTGTTTATGGCAGTGCTTCCAGCTTGTGTGGAGGAATTTATGTTCCGAGGAGTCTTGTTTCAGACTTATCGGAAAAGTAAAATGTTGCCAGCAATTTTTCTCAGTGCATTTTTGTTTGGATGTATGCATATGAACTTAAATCAGTTTGTGTACGCGTTTGCATTGGGGGTATATTTGGCATTCCTTGTGGAGGCCACTGGAAGTATTTTCAGTTCCATGCTGGCGCATTTTACCTTAAATTTTACCAGTGTGGTTATGACGTCTTTGATGCCATATCTTTATGATGTTTTGGGAGTTTCGCAGGAGGAAGCTTTGCAACAGGTTCCACAGGGAGGTTATGCGGTCAGTATGGAAAGCGGTGAGCTTGTCATGTTCCTTTTGGGAATTTTGTTCTGGCTGGCCATTGCTATTGCCTGTACATGTGCGGCTGTGGGGCTTTATATTGCGATCAGTAAGATTAATGGCCGATGGGCTTATGTAAAGCAGATGTTTCGAGGAGGAACCAGAGAACATTTGATTACGGTTCCATTGGTTCTTGGAATTGTCATTGTCTTTGGATTTATGGGAGTTTCTGTTCTGTTAGAATGGGCTTCTGTTTTATAAATTGAACGATGTTATAGTAAGAAGGGTAGAAATTGAAAATAGATAGAACGTGATTAGGAATTTATTTCTGTTATTGGCATCCCCCATTTTGTGGGAGATTGTTACCAAAGAAAATCAACATAGTCATCAATGTCGCCTTCTTTTGGCAATAATCTTCCACAAATTTAGGAATACTCTGACAGTAAGCATTTTTAAATATGCTCTAGAGATTATATTTCTGAAACCTCTGGGAGATGGGGGTATTTAGACGGAAATGTCAATGTTTCCACCCAAATGCGGAGTGACAGACTGTTCCATGATTTTAATCATAGATTCGCCCATAACTTCTGCGTTGTCCAACTGTTTTCTCAGCATTAAAGTGCCAATATCGTTGCTCAGCTTGCTCATGCTAAGAGCTGTTGATAAAGAAGCAATATCCATGTCACATTCCTCCTTTCCATTGTTATTATGGCATGGGGGGAGCAAAATTGCAATCTATAAATATATTAAATGAAAGATCAGAAAGAAATAAAATCAGGAGGTTTTACGATGATCTATGATGTGATTATTTTGGGAAGTGGTCCTGCGGGATTAAGTGCAGCGGTATATGCGCAACGTGCCCGATTGAATACTCTTATAATAGAAGAAAAGCCTTTGAGTGGTGGGCAAATTTTAGATACGTATGAGGTGGATAATTATCCAGGACTGCCAGGGATTACAGGATTTGAGCTTGGACAAAAATTTCGTACACATGCAGATCAGTTAGGAGCGGAATTTGTCAATAGCCAGGTACAAAAAATTGAAGATTTGGGTGAAAAGAAACGGGTAGTTACTGGGGAGAATGCCTATGAGACAAGAACTCTGATTCTTGCCACTGGAGCAAGACACCGTAAGCTTATGGTTCCTGGAGAGGAGAAGTTTACTGGAATGGGAGTCTCTTATTGTGCGACCTGTGATGGAGCCTTTTTTCGAGGAAAGGATGTGGCAGTAGTTGGAGGCGGGGATGTTGCTTTGGAGGATGCATTATTTCTTGCGCGGGGCTGCGGAACGGTTTATCTCATTCATCGGAGAGACGAATTTCGTGGAGCTCGGATTCTCCAGGAGCGAGTGCGAGAGACAGAGAATATCGAATTGGTATTGAATAGCCAGGTAGTGGAGATCTGTGGCGAGAATCAAGTGTCTAGTGTACGTGTTCAGACGCAATCCGAGGAAACAGAACATGAACTTCAAGTTCAGGGTATTTTTATAGCAGTTGGAATATCTCCGAATACCCTGGCAGTGGAAGGTGTGGTAGACCAGGATGATCAGGGATATATTCGAGCAGGAGAGGACACAAGAACAAGTGTGCCAGGAATTTTTGCGGCAGGTGATGTGCGGACCAAACAGCTTCGTCAGGTGGTGACAGCGGCAGCAGACGGAGCCAATGCCATAACTTCTGTAGAGCGGTATCTCAGCGAAAACGAACCTTAATTCTAAATTCACAATAATGACAATAACACTTGAAATATAGTAACAATTTTGTAAAAGATCACGGTTGACATAAGGTTACCCCTTTGTTATAATTAAGCTCGTAATAAATTCGTAACAAATGAAGAATTCCGAGAGGAATTTGTAACAATAAAAAGATAAAAATATGGAGGGTAACATGAACAGAAATTCTATCAGAAGGGTAACCACTTGCTGTCTCACCGCAGTTGTGTTGACGAGCAGTTCTTTTATATCACATGCAGCAGTTAATGCAGGAGCAGGAAGCTTGATTTCAGCAGCTCACAATGAAGTACAGGTGGATACAGACCAAGATGCAAAGAAAAGCAGTTCCTCTACAGCAGGTGTTTCTGGTACAATCGCGAAATCTTTAGGTGGCCAGTCCGCAGATAATTCCGTTCAGGTAGTTCAGAACGAGACTCCAGTTGTGAAATCTGAATATGATGATATTGCAATTGCTCAGGTAGATAATTATGTAAATGTTCGTTCCACAGCAGGCGAAGACGGGGAAGTTCTTGGTAAATTATATAACAATTCCGCATGTACAGTTCTTGGAACAGAGGGAGACTGGTATAAGATCCATTCCGGTGATGTGGAAGGTTACATAAAAGCAGAATTTTTAGTATTGGGAGATGCAGAGCTTGCTAAGTCCGTTGGACGCCGTGTGGCAGATGTTAAGACGGAGACTTTAAATGTTCGTGCAGATGCAAGTACGGAGGCAGAACTTTTAGGACAGGTACCAGAAGGGGAAGAACTTACCGTAGTTGAAGAGAAAGACGGTTGGGTTAAGGTATCAATCGAAGAAGGTGATGGCTGGGTTTCCAGTGATTTTGTAGAGTGTAGTACAAATTATGTAGTGGCAGAATCCAAAGAAGCAGAAGAAGCTCGTTTGAAGAAGGAAGAAGAAGAAAGAAGAGCCGCAGAAGAAGCAGCAAGAAGAGCAACTTTAAACAGAAGTTCTAGTTCTTCAAGTTCCTCAAGCTCCTCCAGTTCCTCTAGTTCTTCTGGATCCGCAGGATCATCAGGATCTTCCAGTGCGGATGCGCCAAGCAAGAGTTATGCTCCACCAAGCGGAGGAAATGGACAGGCAGTTGCAAACTATGCATGTCAGTTTGTTGGTAATCCATATGTTTGGGGTGGGACAAGCTTAACAAATGGTGCAGATTGTTCTGGATTTGTTATGAGTGTATATGCAGCTTTTGGTGTAGGTCTGCCTCATTCTTCTAGCGCGCTTGCAGGCGTTGGTTACGGAGTAAGCCCAGATGCTATGCAGCCAGGTGATATTATTTGTTATAGTGGACATGTTGCAATTTATATTGGCAATGATACCATTGTTCATGCCAGCACACCAGAGACGGGTATCAAGTATACATCTCCAGCAGCATACAGGTCTATCATAGCAGTTAGAAGAATTTTCTAAGAATATTTTTATCAATAATAACAGAATACAAACTTCCAAATTGGGGAATCCTGATTTGGAAGTTTTTTTATCTTATAGCAAATTCATTCGAATTTGCTATAAGATAAAAAATGGTCGCCCAGCGTCGGAAATGAAATATGTCGCGAAAGAGACCCGCCGCAGGCGTAGAATCCTGTCAAGCAGGATTCTATATGATCTTATAGGAAATCCAATGATATTTCCAATAAGATAAAAACAATAATCGCCCAGCGTCGGAAATGAAATATGTCGCCAGAGCGCCGCACCGCAGGCATAGAATCTTGCGGCATTTGTATAGGGTTCTTACATTGTGGGCTTATACAATAAATTATTGCACAATTTCGTAGTTTTTATGAAAAAATCTTCACAAAAATATTTAGCGAAAATTTGACAAAATTCGACTTCAACAAACTGCACAAAGTTTTCCAATTTAAAAAAAGTTATTCAAAGTTATAAAAAAGTTATCCACATAAAAACTCGCTAAAAATCCCAAATATTGAGTTATACACAAAGTTATTCACGTTATCCACATTATAAAGAGTGGAAAACCTGGTTTACATAGTAAAAAATAAAAACATTTGTTTTGTGAAGTTGTGATAAAGTTGATTTTTTTTGAAATTAATAGAAAAAAACATTGACTTTTAAAAAGACAAAAAAATGTAGAAACATAGTGGAAATATCAGTCAATTTATGGGAAAGTGTGGAAAAAGGACTGTTGAAAAAAGTTTCTTCATTTGGTATACTTCTAAAGTATTTGATATCATAGGGAAAGCGTTCTATAAACATGGATGTTTGTGTGTAGAGAGTGAAATAGGTGTTGTATGGGAAAGAAGATAGAAATTTTAGGTATGAGTTTAGATAATGATACGGTTCAGGAGGCAATGCTTCAAATTGAGTCCTGCTGGGATAAGAGTACAATTAGTACCGTGGAAACAATTTCCATGGAAACTCTTATGAAAGCGCATGAGGATGAATTATTGAAAAGTTGCATAGAAAATCTGGATTTGGCAATTATTTGTGATAAGGAAATATTAAAAGCGGCGGGTGTAACTTCCAGACAGCGTCTTCAGGAAACTGTGGGTGATGAATTTTTTAAGGAGTTTATGAAATATGCTGTTGAAAATGGTAAAACGGTGTATTTGCTGGGAGAGACCAGTGAACAGGTTGAGTTGTTACAGGAATACCTGAATGAAGTTTACGAAGAGCTTAATGTTACAGGTGTCTATGCATTGTCTGAATGTATTGGAGATTACGATAACGTAATTAATGAGATCAATATTGCAGAGCCAGATGTGGTGCTATCTGTCGTTCCCACTCCTCAGCAAGAGTATTTTATCAAAGAGCATAAGGAAAAATTAAATGCCAAAATCTGGTACGGAATACGGGAGCGGTATTTCGTGAAGAGAGGCGTATCAGAAATGGCGGGCTTTGCAAAAAAATTGATCCAAAAAGGAATGATGCATAGTATGCTGCTGCGTTATAACAAAAACGAAGGTGAGGACAGCGATGAGTAATATTACGATTAAGAAACGTAATCCAGTATTATTATATTTGGTAATTACCGCAGGGACAGGTCTTCTTGCCTTTGCGATCAAATGTATTTATGATCCCATTGGTCTGGTTACTGGAGGATTTACGGGTATTGCCATCTTAATAAAAAAAGTGACAGATATGTTTTATGCAGGTGGGGTTCCACTTTGGTTTGCCAATCTGATTCTCAATATTCCATTTTTTTTGCTGGCGTACAAGATAAAAGGGAAAAAATTTATTGGAAGGACCGCTTTTGCCACGGTATTGCTTTCTGTGTGGCTGTATCTGATTCCAGAGCTGGATTTTGTCAGTGGGGATTATATTCTGGCGTCAATTTTTGGTGGTGTGCTGGCAGGCATTGCTATGGGTATGATACTTTGGGCGAATGCTACGACTGGTGGAACCGAGATGGTGGCGGTACTGTTACAGTGCAGGATGTTCAGCCATTATTCTGTTGCACAGATTATGCAGGTGTTGGACGGCATGATTGTGATTGTAGGTCTGTATGTGTTTGGTCTGCGTCCCTCTATGTATGCCATTGTTGCAATTTTTATAACATCTAAGGTAACCGATACTATTCTAGAAGGTATGAAATTTTCCAAAGCAGCCTATATTATTACCGATCACTATCAAGAGATTGCGAAACGCGTGATGGAGGAATTGGAACGGGGAGTGACAGGTTTGGCGGCGCAGGGAATGTATTCTGGGGAAGAAAAATGTGTACTGTATTGTGTGGTTTCCAAAAAAGAAATTGTCATGTTAAAAGAAGTTGTGCACGAAATTGATAAAAGTGCATTTGTTGTGGTAGGCGATGTGAGAGAGGTCCATGGAGAAGGTTTTATTGAACATCGAAAAGATTAAAGGAATTTTGTATACTATGCCAATGGTAAAAAAACGTATTTTTTGAAAAAAAGTTGAGGAAATGCATAAAAAAATGTAGATTTCCTCTTTCTTTTTTTGTGCTTTTGCATTAAAATACAAATTAGATTATTTTACTTTTGCAAGATATTGGAAATAAAATTTGTGAAAGTTGCATAGATAATAATGTACAAGGAAACAAGGTTTCAACTTTGCCGAGAGAACAGCAGAAGAGAAGCAATAGAAAAGGAGTGCCGAGAATGATTTCAAATCAGATACTTCAAAATACCATTGATGGTTTAAAAGGAATTACCAGGATTGATTTATGCATTATTGATACGGAAGGAAAAGTCCTTGCCGCCACTTTTCAAGATACAGATAATTATGTGACGGCTGCGCTGGCATTTGTGGAATCCCCTGCGGATAGCCAGGTTTTTCTGGGTTGCCAGTTTTTCAAAGTGTTTGATGAACACCAGTTAGAGTATATTCTCCTCGCCAATGGTGACAGTGATGATGTCTTTATGGTGGGGAAGATCGCAAGCTTTCAGCTTCAGAATCTGTTGGTGGCGTATAAGGAGCGGTTTGATAAGGATAATTTTGTGAAAAATCTGCTGCTGGATAATCTGCTACTGGTGGATATTTATAATCGTGCTAAGAAGCTACACATTGACACAGAAGCCCGAAGAGTGGTGTTTATTGTGGAGACCAATCGTGAAAAGGATGGAAATGAACTGGAAAAGGTGCGCGGGCTGTTGGGAAGCAAGTCCAGAGATTTTATTACTGCGGTGGATGAGAAGAATATTATTGTAGTCAAAGAAGTGTTGGAAAACGAGGGATATGCAGATTTGAACAAGACCGCAGAAGTCATATTAAATTTGTTCCATATTAATGAGGAGCAAGAGATTCATATTGCGTATGGAACGATTGTCAATGAGATTAAAGAGGTATCCAGATCTTACAAGGAAGCACGGATGGCATTGGACGTAGGCAAAATATTTTTTGAAGAGCGCAATGTGATTGCCTATTCTACTCTGGGGATAGGGCGTCTGATTTATCAGCTTCCCATTCCGCTGTGTAAAATGTTCATTAAAGAGATTTTTGATGGAAAATCACCAGACGAATTTGATGAAGAGACATTGACAACGATCAATAAGTTTTTTGAGAACAGCTTAAATGTGTCTGAGACTTCCAGACAACTCTATATTCACCGGAATACCCTGGTGTACCGGCTGGATAAATTGCAGAAAAGTACGGGATTGGATCTGCGGGTATTTGAGGATGCTATTACCTTTAAGATTGCGCTGATGGTGGTAAAATACATGAAATATATGGAGTCGTTGGATTACTAAGCGTTAGGAGGACTACATGATTAAACTTGAAAATGTCAGTAAAGCATATTCGGCAGGGATCCCTGCATTGAATGACGTGAGTCTGTATATTGAACCAGGGGAATTTGTCTTTGTGGTGGGGGATAGTGGTTCTGGTAAGTCCACGTTAATCAAATTACTTTTAAAGGAATTGGAGCCTACCAGCGGGAGTATTACCATCCATAAGCAGAGACTGGGGAATATCCGTCATCGAGATGTGCCAAAATTTCGCAGAAATTTAGGCGTCGTTTTCCAGGATTTCCGATTACTCAAAGATCGGAATGTTTATGAAAATGTAGCCTTTGCCCAGCGTGTGGTTGGTACACCTGTAAAGACCATACGGCGTAAAGTGCCTGCGGTATTGTCGATGGTGGGACTTGCTGCAAAATATAAATCATACCCAAAAGAGATTTCTGGAGGAGAGCAACAGCGGGTGGCCATTGCCCGTGCCCTGGTGAATGAGCCGAAGATTCTCCTTGCCGATGAACCGACAGGTAATTTGGATGCCCATAACGCCTGGGAAATTATGAAGCTTTTGGAGGAGATCAATCAAAGAGGAACCACCGTATTGGTGGTGACTCATAACCAGGAGATTGTAAAAGCAATGAAAAAACGTGTCATTACAATGAAAAAAGGCGTAATTGTAGGGGACGAACGGGCAGGTGATGACAATGAGGATTAGTACATTTTTCTATACATTAAAACAGGGAGCAAAGAATATTTGGAAAAATAAAATGTTTTCTCTGGCTTCCATTGCAACGATGTCAGCATGTATTTTTTTATTTGGTATTTTTTATTCGGTTGTGGTAAATTTTCAGAATGTAGTCAAGGAAGTAGAGTCTGGTGTTGCGGTAACAGTATTTTTTAAGGATGGCGCAACACAGGATCAGATCGACGAGATTGGGGTACAGATCAGTAAGCGGGTGGAAGTGTCGGACAAAGTGTTTGTGTCCGCAGAGGAGGCATGGAGCGAATTTCAGAAGGTATACTTTGAAGGTTCTGAGGAGATGGCGGAAGGGTTTGCAGATGATAATCCTTTGGTTAACTCTTCCCATTATGAAGTTTATATGAATGATATCTCTATGCAGGAATCTCTGGTGACTTATCTTGAGTCATTGGATGGGGTCAAAGAGGTGAAGAGTTCGGATGTGGCAGCTAACACTCTCACAGACTTTAATCGTTTGATTGGTTATGTGTCTGCTGGCATCATCTTAATTTTGCTGTGTGTGGCAGTCTTTTTGATCAGCAATACAGTCACCATTGGAATTGCTGTACGTCGGGAAGAAATTGCAATTATGAAGCTGATAGGCGCAACAGATTATTTTGTGCGGGCGCCCTTTATTGTAGAAGGTATTTTGATCGGAATTATTGGTTCTGCGCTGCCATTGACAGTATTATTTTTTATGTACCGCAAAATAATCTTCTATGTCGGAGAGAAATTCCGTTGGCTCAGTGGTATGTTGGAATTTCTGCCTGTGGATAAGGTGTTTTCCACATTGGTTCCAGTAGCGTTGATTCTTGGCGTTGGTATCGGTTTTCTGGGCAGTCGTCTGACGATACGCAAACATTTAAAAGTGTAGTTACATATTACGTATTATGATGATATGGGATTGAATTTGACAGATAAGGAGAGAGCGATCATTATGGATTCACGACAAAATCATCAAGATTTAGACCCACAGGAGCAACTTGCGCAGGAATATGCAAGTCGGCAGTATCAAAGGCAAAAAGGCAGTGGTCGCCCTTCAGGACGAAAGGGACCAGGCTTTGGAGTGGGAGTTCTAACAGGAATTTGCTGCACGTTGTTTCTTGTCACAGTTACCATGGCTGGCAATCGACTAATTTTAGGAGGAGGTGCGAAAGGGCAAAGTGGCGTTGAGCCTGACACGGACCCAGAGATAGTTTTGGATGGAAGTGCAAAAGAAGCGATCTCTGGCCGGTCTGTGAAACAAAAATCCGAAGAGCTAGCAGATTTGATAGATCAATATTATTATGAAGACATTGATCCAAAGGCAATGGCGGAGAGTACGTATGCAGGAATCGTAGAAGGGCTGGGAGATCCTTATTCCACATATTTCACAGCCGAAGAATATGCTGCTTTTAATGAGAGTACGACGGGAATTTATTATGGAATTGGTATTGTGCTGCAACAGGATAGAGATACCAATATGGTTACAATTCTGCACGTTTATCCAGGGACACCTGCTCAGGAAGCAGGATTACGAGATGGTGACATTATTGCCAAGGTACAGGATATTGAAGCTGACACCGTGGAATTATCCGAACTGACAAACCATATCAAAGGAGAACAGGGAACGTATGTCCATTTAGAGATTTTGCGTTCAGGAGAGAGTAACTTACTTGGTTTTGATGTGGAGCGGCGTGAGATTGAAGTGCCGACTGTGGAACATCAGATGTTGGAAGGGAATGTTGGGTTTATTCAGATTTCCGAATTTTCCAGTTCCACACCAGAACAATTTGATCAGGCGATTAAGGAGTTGCAGAGCCAGGGAATGGTTTCTATGATTGTAGATTTGCGGAATAATCCTGGTGGCGTTTTGCAGTCTGTGTGTGCGATGCTGGATGAAATTCTACCAAAGGGACTTGTGGTCTACACGGAAGATAAGTATGGAAAGCGCTCAGATTATCAATCAGATGCCGCTTGTATGGACATTCCAATGGCTGTGTTGATTAATGAGAACAGTGCCAGCGCTGCGGAAATTTTTGCAGGGGCCATCAAAGATTATAATTATGGAACTTTAATTGGAACGACAACGTTTGGAAAAGGAATTGTACAGACCATTATCCCTCTTGAGGATGGCAGTGCTCTAAAGGTCACAATGGCAAAATATTTTACGCCAAAAGGAAATTACATTCATGAGAAAGGGATAGAGCCTGATATTGAGTTGGAATATGAATATCAGAATCCAGAAGAGGAAGTGTATAATCCTCTGCATGACAATCAAGTACAGAAAGCGTTAGAGATACTCAAAGAGGGGAAATGAGATTGACCTTTCGTTTCAGATAAGATATGATAGAAATATAGTAATATGGTGGTTGCAATATCAATAAGAGAAAACTATGGAAGAGAGGGAACGTGTATTGAGACAGTTTTTTGGAAAGAGCCATAGCGGAGATTTACAGGAGGCAGTGCGAGGATTGAGCAATCCTCAATTGATTCTTTTGATGTCAAATGGAGAGCAATTTGAGGAACATGTGAAAAAACTGGAATCGCTTTATCCTGGAGTGCCAAGTATTGGATGTATTGGAATGAGTTATGATGTGGAGGTGGTTGAAAAAGGCGTAGGCATTGTGGCGTTCACTGAAGGCGTGGCAGCAGTGGCGAATGTACTGGAGGATGTGTCAATTATGCCAGTCAAGTATATTGCACGTCTGGAACAAGACGTGGCCAATGTGGATGGTTCCCAGAGAGATACCATATGCATTGATTTTTGTTCTGGCAATGATGCCTGCGCTCTGACCACCATATATAGTGTATTAAAGCAGAGAAGTATTGGATTGGTTGGCGGAACTGGTGATGCGGGGAAAGTGTCTGCCAACGGTAAAATCTATGAAAATGCGGTAGCTTATGCGTTGGTTAAGAATTTGAATGGTAAAGTGAAAGCATATAAAGAGAATATTTACCATAAGATGCAAAATTATCGATTTATTGCCTCAAGGACGGATAAGGCAAAATACATATTAGGAGAATTGAATGGTATGCCTGCCAAGAGGGTATACCAGGATATTCTTCATGTGTCAGAACAGGAAATTACAACACAGACATTTAAAAATCCTTTTGGAAAAATTAATGGCGATGATGTCTGTATTATCTCAATCAAAGAGGTGGATGGAAATGCGCTTGCATGTTTTCGGCAAGTAAATGATTCTGATGTGCTTATGTTATTGGAATTGGGTGATTTTCGAACGATAGTAAAAGAAACGGTTCAGACAATACATAGAGATTTTTCCAGAATTTCAGCGGTATTTTCTGTCAATTGCCTGTTTCGGTATCTGCTGTTTACGGATAATCATTATATGCAGGAGTATCTAAAAGAAATGGGAACCCTGGGCAATCATGTGGGTTTGGTTGGATATGGGGAGCATTACAATAACCGTTTTGTAAACCAGTCCATGACCTGTGTGGTGTTTGAGTAAAGGGAGGATTGAGATGATATTTGATAAAATAAATGGAAAGGGCTTTGGAATTAATCGTGAGAAGAAAAGCTTGTATCCAGTAAAATACGTGATAGATAATTTAGATGGTTATAAGAAGGAACTTGTGGAGAAAGAAGTGGCTTCCTTAAAGGAGCTGGATCAGATCAATAGTTCATTTCAGCATGTGCTGGGAGATACAGAGAAATTTGAAGAACAGCTTCAGGATTTTGGAGAATCTTTTGCCAATATCAATGAGGCTTCCAGCCAGTTTGCACAGGTGAAGACTCAGATTGCACAATCTGTGGAACAGGCCCAGAGGGAAGTAGAGGATCTGAAAAACAGTTCCCGTCAGGTAGAGTCCCATTTTGTTGAGATGGAGGACACATTTGCAAATTTTCAGGAGTGTGTCAAAAAGATCAAAGGCTGTACCAATAAGATTGTGTCCATTGCGGATCAGACCAATATTCTTGCGCTGAATGCGTCTATTGAAGCTGCAAGGGCAGGAGAATGGGGAAAGGGTTTTGCAGTGGTCGCCACAGAGGTAAAGGAACTAGCGGATGAGATTAAGAAATTGGTTGCTGAGGTCAATAACAGTGTTAGTGATGTGGAACATGGAACAGAACAGTTGAATGATAGCATCCATACTTCTCAGACAGCGTTGGGAGACAGTATTGGGAAGGTAGATGAGACCTACGAGATGTTTGACAAGATTACAGAGGCATCGGAGGAGGTTACAAATGTTCAGGCACAGATTTCTTATGCCATTGAGGAATCTCAGGTGTCTTTGCAGTCTCTGTGTGGGTTCTTTGACAGGACAAAAGGGCAGTATCGGGAGGTAATGAAGCATATTAACTATGCAAGTAAACTGGGAACCACCAAAAGTGCAATGTTTGAGGATATTGATAATATGATGGCACAGATTCCACCTATCATAGACGATTATGAAAAATGATAGATATTGGTAAGCTGTCTTGCAGATGATTTTCTGTGAGCGTAAAGAAATTGTAAAAACGGGCCTGCCACAGAGGGTTTCTCTATGGCAGGCCCGTTTTACAAGATAGAGCAATGTGCAGACATGTTCTAATAGATACAAGAACCGTTGCGGGAACCTCGCCCTCTGCCCAGTCCTGCACCACATCCACGACCTGCGCCTCTTCCAGAACCGAAACCACATCCGGAACCGTAACCTAGACCACAGCCTGTGCCATCGCATATTGCCTGGCGTTCTTTGATGGTATTGAGAGTGTCATCAGCTTCTTGCTGGGATATCACACCATCTATTACTGTGGGGGCTCCAGTGTACGATATAGAGGGAGAGGTTGTCACCGCGCTTCTTCTTCACAGTCCAGTCGAGGGGATCAGCAGTGCACAGCGTGACGGCATTGTGATACTTATATTTTGTATTTCAGTTGCCCTTCTTCTGGCTTTTCTTTTGTCGATTTTGTTAGTCCGTCATTTTATCAGTCCATTAAAGAAAATAGGGTTAGCAGCAGAAAAAATTATGGGAGGAGATTATTCCGCTCGTACAGAAGTAAAGCAGAATGATGAGATCGGTTTCCTTGCAGAAAATATGGTTCAATTGTTTGTACAATTGTCGAAAGTTGAAAAAGAGAGAGAGAAGTTGGACCAGATGCGTCAAGATTTTGTTTCAAATATTTCCCATGAACTGCGGACACCAGTGACTGTTCTGAAAGGTTCTTTGGAGGTTCTTGCAGAAGGGCTAGTTACGGATCCAGATGAAATGCAGGAATATTTTCAACAGATGTTGTCTGAAACGGTACACCTGCAACGCTTAGTCAACGATTTGCTGGAACTTTCAAGACTTCAGAATACAAATTTCCAGATTGAAAAGGTCCAATTGAATCTTGCAGAAATCTTACAGGAGGCGGTGCGTTCTATGCAGATGGTTTCAGAACAAAAGAAGATAACTATTCAGTGGGAGAGCAGAGCTGGAAATATTCGATTTTGTGGGGATTATGGAAGACTAAGACAGATGTTTTTGATTGTTCTTGATAATGCAGTAAAGTTTTCTCCACCAAATCAAATCGTATCCGTAAAATCCGAACGCAGAGAGAAGCAATGTGTGATCTCTGTCTCCGACTGCGGCAAAGGGTTCTTACCAGAAGATCTCCCATATGTGTTTGATAGGTTTTATTATGAACGTTCAGAACAGAATAAAAGTGGAAGTGGTCTGGGCCTTTCGATTGCAAAAGAGATTGCGGAGCGTCATCAGATCAGGATTCAGTGTGAGAGTAATGCAAAAGATTTTACAGAGTTTTCTTTTGTGTTCAAGGAGAATGCATGTTCTGAAATGGGGATAAATTAGAACAATGATGATTCAGATAAAATACAATTAGGATGGATTACAAAATGAAAAATTTACGAAAAATAGCCGGAATTTCAATTTTTTTTATTCTTTTTTTTATGGTGATTGCTCTGCTAAGATTTCAGAGTCATGATGATTTAGCGTTACTGCCAGATCAGTTAGAAATATTTTATAATGAGGAATGGGTCAAAGCTATTCTGGACGTCAAAGAGGTTTCTCCAGCAGAGTTGAAAAATCCAAAACAGATGCAAACGCTGGTGAACAAGGCGATCGAAGAGAATGGTGAGAATATAACATTGCCCTATGCTGGGGGAAGCAACCCAGGTGACACCGTAATATTTCGAAATACATTGTCACTGGACTATGCAGGCCTTACGATGAATTTCTCAACTACCAATTCCATGGTACGTGTGATTTTGGATGGGCAGGAAATCTATAAGTATGATTTTGAAGGGAATGTATTTGAAAAATCCATGAAAAGCAGCAATCATTTCGTAGATATCCCAAATGTAATTCAAGATGGGGAATTGTGGATTATGATGTCTTCCCTTTCACCAAATGTTGCCGCAACCCTTGATGGAATGATTATTGAATCACGAGACATGGTAGTTATTGGAATGGTTGGAAACAATATTGCGGATATTGGCTGTTGTTTGCTGATAGCGCTTATGGCAATTATCATGTTTGTGCTTGCAATGATCCGGCGATATACAAGGCAGCCAGCCAGAGGAGAAGTGTTTTTGGGGCTTTTAGGGCTGTCATCAGGAATTTATTGTTTTATCGGAACCGATACCCTCAATATTTTCTACAATGTGCAAGAAGCTTATGAGATACAAGAATACTTGGTACTACTGATACCATTGTTTTTAGCTATGTATTTTGAAAAAAATCTTCACATGATGTTCCCACGAAGGTTTTCATTGCTCTTATGGGGCATGATGTTCAACGCGGCAGCGCAGATTTCGTTACATATTTTAGGAATACGATCCTTAGAAAAAATGCTTAATATTACTGCTGCTGCGGTGGCTTTGATCTGTGTGGTTGCAATTGTGAGCCTGGTACAGTATGATTACAGAAATAAGGGGTATCGGACGATTCTTTCGGTGATAGCAATGCTTGTGTTATTATCAGGAGAGATTGTAAATTTATTTATGAATATATTTTTTGAACGTGGCTACGGCAATACAGCAGGGATGTTCAGTATGGCAGTGTTCAGTATTATGATGGCAGTCCTTCATACGTTGCAGATCTCAAAGGAATATCGGGCGAGTGCGGAAGAGAATGCACGTCTGTTGGCGGAAGAAGTAAAAGCCGCAGAGCAGCAGAATATTCAATTGGCCCAGGCAAAAAGAGAGGCGGATGAGGCAAGGCAGGAAGCTTTGGCGGCCAATGAAGCAAAAGGAAAATTTCTTGCGCGCATGTCCCATGAGATCCGTACTCCTATCAATGCAGTACTTGGTATGGATGAGATGATTTTGCGGGAATCGAAAGAGCAAAATGTGAAAGATTATGCTATGGATATCTATATGGCAGGACAGACGTTACTTTCTTTGATCAATGATATTCTGGATTTTTCCAAAATCGATTCTGGCAAAATGGAGATAGTTCCTGTGGAATATGATGTCAGTAGTATGATTCATGATTTGGCAAATATGACTACACAGCGGGCGAAGGATAAAGATATTAAGCTGGAAGTGGAGGTAGATCATGAGATTCCTTCCCGATTGTATGGGGATGATGTGCGGATTCGCCAGGTATTGACAAATATCTTGACCAATGCTGTGAAATACACCCATGAGGGTAAGGTATGGCTTCGAATTCATTGCCGCATGGAGGGTGAGCAAGTAGTGCTTCATTTTGAGGTGGAAGATACTGGAATTGGTATCAGAGAGGAGGATTTGCCCAAGTTATCGGCAGAGTTTGAACGAATTGAGGAAGATAGAAATCGTAATATTGAGGGTACTGGACTTGGGATGAATATCACCATTCAACTTCTCGCTCTTTTGGGCAGCAAGTTACAGGTGAAAAGTGTATATGGAAAAGGTTCTAAATTTTATTTTGAGTTGAAGCAGAAGGTGGTGGATCATACACCGATTGGTGATTTTGAGTCTAGAGTGCATCAGATTGCAGAGAACTACAATTATAATACGAAATTTTGTGCACCAGATGCAAGCGTGCTGGTGGTGGATGACAACGCCGTAAACCGCAAAGTGTTTCGAAATCTGTTAAAAGAGACTCAGATTCAAGTGACAGATGCAGAGGGAGGACCAGAATGCCTAGAGCTTGTGCAGAAGTATCATTTTGATTTGATTTTTCTTGATCATATGATGCCAGAAATGGATGGTATAGAAACACTTCATCATATCAAAGAATTTTCGGATTTTCCATGTAAGGACACACCGATCATTGTTCTGACAGCAAATGCCGTGTCTGGAGCAAAAGAACGATATCTATCCGAGGGATTTGATGATTTCTTGTCAAAGCCAATTGTTCCTGAAAAACTGGAAAACATGATAAAAACTATGCTGCCACAAGAACTATTATTGGAAGTGTCCAGTCAAGAGAGTTCAGCATCTTCTGCCTGTCAGACGGGAATACCAGATCATTTTCTGGAGGATTTGCCTATGGTGGACGGTCTAGACTGGCAGTATGCATGGATGCATTTGCCGGACTTGGAACTGTTGGAGTATACCTTAAAGGAATTTTATAATCAATTGGAATCTTCTGCGGAACGCTTGCAACAGGCGTATGGGCAGATAACAGAGCCAGAGCAGTTGGACGCTTACCGCATTCAGGTACATGCCATGAAGAGCCTGGCAGCTACGGTAGGAATCATGCCCTTATCAGGTGTTGCAAAAATGTTGGAATCTGCGGCAAAAAGTGGTAGAATAGAGATAATCATGTCCATTACACCATCATTTTTGGAGGAATGGCGCAGTTATAGGGACAAATTAAAGGGAGTTTTTGGCATAGGCACCATGGTAAAAGAGGAAGTGGCCGATGATTCCGTGATTCGGGCCCTTGTGGAAATGGTGCGGATCAGTATGCAGCAGATGGATATTGATCAGGCAGACCAGTTGGTGGGCCAATTGCGGGCATATGAATATTCAGATGAAATGAATCAGAACATTCTAAAGCTGGCGGACGCAGTGACAAATTTAGATGTGGAAGAGACAGCCCGGCTTGCAGATTTGCTGATTGGACAGATGGAAGAGAGAAATCAGTGATTGGAGGATTATAAAAATGAAAAAGATTTTACTGATAGGGAAGTTTAACAATGTTGTGAATGAGATGAATGCATTTTTAGCCCAGTTTTTTCATGTGCAGCTCTGTTCAGAAAATGCAGGGGTTTTGGAGGGAATGTTAAAAATTGTAAATCCTGATTTGGTACTGATAAGCCTGATTGGCGCATATGATATCGATACTTCCATGTTTTTTCTGTTAAGCGACCAATATGAGGAGATTCCGGTACTTACCATTGGTACTCTGGAGGAAAGCAGTAAATTCTTTAAGTATTACGAGGGAGCTCAGTTTGAGAATCTCATCCGTCCAGTGGAGAATACAATTATAATGAGTGCAGTTTGCAATAGGCTTGGGCTTGACAGGGCAAAAGTGGAGGAAGAAGCGGCAAAGGAGCGAAAGCAAAGTTCTGGAAAGAAGCGGATTCTAGTGGTGGACGATAATGGAACGGCTCTTCGAACAATGAAAGCTATGTTGGAGGACAAGTATGAGGTGGCTTTGGCGATCTCTGGCGCACAGGCGATGACATCGATTGGAAAGATGCGGCCCGATTTGATTTTGCTTGACTATGAGATGCCAGTCTGCGACGGGCGGATGACCCTGGAAATGATCCGGGCAGATGAGGAGATGAAAGATATCCCAGTTGTATTCCTCACAGCCATCAATGATCGGGCAAATATTCAGGCTGTACTGAAGCTAAAGCCTGCTGGATATTTTTTGAAGCCTGCCATTAAGGAACAGTTGATTGCGGAGATCGAAAAGATTTTGAGCCAGGCGGAATAGATTAAGTGAATCTCTGATTGACAATCTAGATAAAATCCGATATGATAGACATGCAAATTAAAAATAGACGCAGAGGGACTGCATAGCAGTTGAGAAGGTTAAAACCTGACTCTTTGAACCTGTCAGTTAATACTGTCGTAGGGAGCGGAACGGTTATGAATTTAGAAGGAGACGCTATTAATACGGCGTCTCCTTTTTTGGTCCCGGAAAAAGGAGTAGAAAATGAGAGAATATGCAACTCAGATGGAAGCAGCCCGCAGAGGGATTGCAACAGAGGAACTTCAGAAAGTGGCAGCAAAAGAACGGATGACGGCAAAGGAGCTTATGCCCCTGGTGGCACAGGGGAAGGTGGTGATCTGTGCCAATAAGAATCATATCTGCATTGATCCAGAAGGTGTGGGTTCTATGTTAAAAACCAAGATTAATGTGAACTTGGGTGTGTCTAGGGACTGTAAGGATTATGATACAGAGATGCAGAAAGTCATGGAGGCGGTCAATATGGGAGCTCATGCCATTATGGATTTATCTTCCCATGGCGATACCATTCCATTTCGCAGAAAACTTACATCCGAATGTCCCGCCATGATCGGAACGGTTCCAGTCTATGATTCTGTGATTCACTATCAAAGAGATCTTGCCACTCTGACGGCAAAAGATTTTATCGATGTGGTGCGTCTTCATGCGGAGGATGGAGTGGATTTTGTCACCCTCCATTGCGGGATTACAAGAAAAACCATTGAACAGATAAAAAAGCATAAGCGGAAAATGAACATTGTGTCCAGGGGAGGCTCTCTTGTATTTGCCTGGATGTGCATGACGGGACAAGAAAATCCATTTTATGAGTATTATGATGACATTCTTGAAATTTGTCGGGAATATGATGTGACTATTTCGCTGGGAGATGCCTGCCGTCCAGGATGTTTGGCAGATGGTTCCGATGTGTGCCAGATCGAGGAGTTGGTGCGTTTGGGTGAGTTGACAGAGCGTGCCTGGGAACGTGATGTACAGGTGATGGTGGAAGGACCAGGACATATGCCTATGGATCAAATTGCTGCGAATATGAAAATGCAGCAAACAATCTGCATGGGTGCTCCTTTTTATGTATTAGGGCCCATTGTAACGGATATTGCGCCAGGGTATGATCACATTACCTCAGCAATTGGCGGAGCAATTGCGGCTCAGAATGGTGCGGCATTCCTGTGTTATGTGACTCCAGCCGAGCACTTGGCGTTGCCCAATGTGGAGGATGTAAAACAGGGAATTATGGCTTCCAAGATTGCAGCTCATGCAGCGGATATTGCAAAGGGGGTGCGAGGCGCCAAAGAGATGGATGATCGGATGGCGGATGCCCGTAGAAATCTGGACTGGGAAGCACAATGGGAATGTGCCATGGATCCTGAAACGGCGAAAAAAATCCGGGATGACAGAAAACCTGAGCATGATGATACTTGTTCCATGTGTGGAAAATTCTGCGCTGTGCGCAGCATGAACAAGGCATTATCAGGCGAGTATATTGACATATTGTAAAGAAGGAGGAGAATCATGAGAATAAATATTAGAAAACTGGCGTTGGCGGGGATGATGACAGCCCTTGGTGTATGTTTGTCCAACTTTTCCTTTCCGGTTGGAGTTTCCAGATGCTTTCCGATTCAGCATTTGTTAAATGTTCTTTCTGGTGTATTTTTAGGACCAGGTTATGCTTTGGGGTTTGCGTTCTCCACATCTTTGCTGCGAAATCTTTTGGGCACTGGAAGTTTGCTGGCCTTTCCGGGAAGTATGGTAGGTGCAGTTCTCGGAGCTTTGTTATACCAAAATACCAAGAAATTGTGGACGGCTTTTGCAGGAGAAATTATGGGAACCGGAATCCTTGGAGGAATGCTGTGCTATCCTATGGCACTGCTTTTGATGGGGAATCAAGAAGCTGCATTATTTACATATGTGATTCCTTTTCTAATTAGTTCGGCAGGAGGATGTGTTTTGGCAGGGATTCTTTTGGGGAGTTTGTTTCAATCTGGAACTTTCCATTATCTGAAAGGAATTGTGGAAGAGTCACCCAAAATCGAGAGGAAGCGTTAGTAATGAACAGGGAATGGGAAGTTTTATCAAAACAGGTCACAGCCATTTTTCAGGAAATTAAGGAACGAAGGCCATTGATCCATATGATACCCAATGGGGTTTCTGCTGCGTTATGTGCGGACGGAATGTCCGCCTTGGGCGCACGCCCTTTGATGGCGGTGGATGTCATGGAACTGGAAGAGATCGTATTACAGTCAGACGCTATTGTAGTAAATCTGGGGCAATTAAGCCAGGAAAAGATAAATGCATCTGCGTTGGCCTTAACTTGTGGGGCGCAATATGAAAAACCGTTGGTGCTAGATCCGGTGGGCTGTGGCGCTTCCCAATTTCGGCTTCATGCCGTTCAGGAACTTCTTGCATTGTCCTGGTATGGAATGGTAAAGGGAAACCGCTCTGAGATTTATAGCATACAAAAGAACAAGCTTACCAGAGAAGGCATTGATTCCGTAAAGGATCATGAATTAACGGTAGAGATCCCAGAAGGCAGGGTATATCTGGCAACTGGGTGTATTGACAGTATCTTGTGGAATGGTGGTCAAATAAAACTTTTTGGACCTTGTGGGACGCAAAAAAGGCATGCATATAATATTGTGGGAAGTGGCTGTCTGGCTGGTGCGGTGGCTGGAGCGTGTTATAGTGTGGCTGGCTTGTTGCAGAAAATGGAGGAGAAAGCTAGAAAAAGTCAGGACTCCTGGGAGGATAAAATTAGAAAACAGCAAAACCATGCCAGAACAGCGGCAATAGCGGCCTCACTTGGTATGACGTTTGCCTTGGAACAGGCAGAAAAGGAACCAGGTTATGGTTCTGCAAAAATCGTTTTGTTGAACGCGCTTGACAGGCTTGCAGGGCAGGAATTTCAGGAATGGCTGCTTTGTGCAGCAGAGGAGAGGAGAATATAGCATGGGCTGGTTATACATAATTGCGGATTTTTCTTGTGGAGAAGAGAAGATACAAGCGGTACTGAATGCGGGGATTGATTATATTCAACTCCGTGAAAAAGAAATTTCTTCAGCAGAATATTTAAAGCGCGCAAGGCAACTTCGGGAGATGACAGCAGGTACTAAGACAAAGTTCATCGTAAATGATCGCCTGGATATTGCATTGCTGAGTGATGCAGACGGCGTACATCTGGGGCAGACCGACATTCCAGTCAAGGACGCCAGAAGTTGCCTTGGTCCTGAAAAAATCATTGGTGCTACCGCAAAGACAGTGGAACAGGCGCGTCAGGCAATGAGAGAAGGTGCTGATTATCTTGGCAGTGGCGCGTGGTTTGCCACTGAGACAAAAAAGGATGCCATGCGGATCTCCGAGGAGATGTACAGAGCCATTTTACAAGAGGCCCCGATTCCCAACGTGGCCGTGGGAGGGATCACAGCAGAGAATGCCAGAAGGCCATTAGAATGTGGGGCATCTGGGCTTGCAATTTCTGCTGGAATTTTAAGAGCACAAGATCCGGCCAAGGAAGTAGCAAAAGTCCGAGCATGTATGGAAGATTACTGTGGGAAACCAAAATAAATCAATGTATGATCGGATTCTCTTTTTACTTGATTTTGCCAGAATCCGAGAGTACATATCATAGAATGGGAGGGAAAGCGTGAAGACAGTGCTGACGATAGCCGGCAGCGATTGTAGCGGCGGCGCCGGAATACAGGCGGATTTAAAGACAATGACAGCTTTGGGAGTTTATGGAGAGAGTGTGATTACCGCACTGACAGCACAGAATACCATGGGGGTAGCGGATATTATGCCGGTATCCCCTGATTTTTTGGAAAAGCAGTTGGAGTGCGTATTTACGGATATAAAACCAGACGCTGTGAAGCTTGGGATGGTTACTGGGGAAGGACAGATGTGCGTAATAAGGGACTGTCTTATGAAATACCAGGCGAAACATGTGGTGATGGATCCCGTGATGGTGTCCACCAGCGGAAGAACTCTGATGGTGCAGGAGGCACTTGCCTATTATCAGAAATTTCTGCTTCCCTTGGCAGAAATTTATACACCGAATTTACCAGAAGCAGAGTGGTTGTTGAAGAGAACCATCAAAACAAGACAAGAAAGGGTTGCGGCGGCCAGGGAATTTGCGGTACAATACAAAGGAGCAGTCTGTTTAAAAGGTGGACATGATGCATTTTCGGCTGATGATTTGTACTATGAGGAAGGTCATTATGTATGGCTTTCGGCAAAGCGCATCGCAAACAGCAATACCCATGGAACCGGATGTACCCTGTCTTCCGCGATTGCCTGTGGTCTTGCTTTGGGCCTTGGCAGAGAAGAAAGCGTAAGGATGGCGAAAGGGTATATTACAGGTGCCATTGCGGATGGTTTGGATCTGGGCAAAGGAAATGGACCATTGAACCATATGTATCATATGAAATAAATGACAAAGGGGATCTTGCAGATGAAGAAGAAATTGGTGATTTTATGTTTGGGCCTTTGTTTTTTGGCAGCGGCATGCAGTAATAAAGGAACTGGAGAGCGTGATTTGGGGCAGCAAATAGAGAATCCGGCACAGGATGATACACAGGATGACAATTCTATCCAACAAGAAGGTGACAAAGAATCCGATTTAAAAAATCAGGAAAATGACAAAAAGGAAAAATCAGATACAGAGGATCCATCGCAGGATCAGGAATCATCCGAAGACACGAAAAAAGTTCTTTCCAAAGCGCCAGAAGTGACCTTTGTGGACTATTCTCAAAATATTCAGGATGAAGAGAGTGGTGTATTGTTGTTGTCTGTCACAGAGAATTGTCCTGTTATTTCAATTCCAGAAAATGAGGCTGCGGCGGAAAAGATGAATTTAGTTTTTGAACAACAGCATACCACCAATCAAACCTATATACAGGAAGATACCCTAGAAGCAAAAAATGCTTTTAAGGCGTTGACCCAAGAAGAAGCGTCAACCTGGAATGGATATGGATATGGTGTCAGTTACAAAGTAGCGTATGCGTCCCCGCAGATTTTAAGTATCGTAGCGGAGACTTATAAATGGCAGGGAGGCGCCCATCCCAACACATGGACTTCCTCTTACTGTTTTAATGCAGCTGATGGAACCTTGCTGTATCTTTCTGATATTTTCACAGATAAAGCGAAAGCTGGGGAAATTGTGGAGAAACATATTTTAGATACGATCACGAAAGAGCCATATAAGGATGCTTTATTGCCAGATTATGAGGGGTATGTAGCTGATCTCCTTACAGAAAATGTATTTTATCTGAATGACAAAGGAGTGGTTGTCATTTGTAATCCTGAAATGTTGACGGTGTATGCGGCTGGGCTGATTGAGGTAGAGATCCCATATGAAGAATTGGAAGCTGTTATGAATCCAGCGTATGTTATATAATTATATAGAGGTACTTTCGGAATGCAGGAGGAAAATATGGAAAAGTCGCCATTGACTACTCTGTGCTATATAGAAAAAGAAGATAAATATTTGATGTTGCACAGGGTGAAAAAACAAAAAGATGTGAATAAAGATAAATGGATTGGGATCGGTGGACATTTTGAAGAAGGTGAGAGTCCAGAAGAGTGTCTGTTCCGGGAAGTGAAAGAGGAAGCTGCTCTGAGTTTGACCAGTTTTTCTTTTCGTGGATTGATAACCTTTTGCGCCTCAGGCTGGCCCATCGAATATATGTGCCTGTACACGGCGGATGGGTTTGAAGGGGAGTTGATAGAATGTGATGAGGGGGCACTTGAGTGGGTGGAGAAAGATCGGCTTATGTCTTTGAACTTGTGGGAAGGAGATAAGATATTCTTACGCCTGCTTCTGGAGGATGCTCCATTTTTTTCTTTAAAATTGTGTTATGAAGGTGATAATCTGACAGAGGCGACCTTAAATGGCACAAAAATGGAATGGCAGGAGCATACGAAGGAGTGGGTAGTGCCATGAACAGAAAGAAAGGTGGCAACATAATTTCTCTGGTATTAGCCTTAAGTCTGTTTTTGGGAATGACAGTCAGTGCCAGCAACTGGGGAAAGAGCCAGCAAGAGAGACAGTTGAACTCGTTGAAAGTTGGGGAGTTTGAGTGGAGTGAAGAGCTGGAAGCTGGGAATCCTGGAATTGAGGCAGAACCGATTCCAGAGCAGATAGAAGAAAGAGAAGAAGATTCTGAAGAAGTACGTGTGTTTATTATAATGGAGGGAGATTCTATTTTAGAACAGGGATTTTCTGTTCGTGAAATCAGTGAAGATCTTCATGCACAGAGCAGTTCTCAGGAGACAGAAGAGAAACAGAGGATGGTGATGGAGCAAGTGCAGCGTGCAGTCCGTTACCAACCAGTGGAAATCCGATATCAATTTAGTTTGTTGGCAAATGCAGTGTCTGCAACCGTCCAATATGGTGATATTGAACGCATTAAGAATGTGGAGGGAGTCAAGGCAGTTTATGAAGTTCCAAAATATCACCTTCAAGATACCGTAGTGAAACCTAATACTTATACAGCGGGGGAAATGGTGGGAAGTTACGATGTCTGGGACAGTGGGTACACGGGGGCAGGTAGGCGGATTGCTATTTTAGATACAGGGATTGATGAAGATCATCCATCTTTTGATCCTGGGGCTTTTGCATATGGGCAGAAAATAACAGAGAAGACAACTGGGCGTGAGGTACAAAAGGAAGAATTGCTGGATATACAGGATATTTCCAAGGTGTTTGATCGGTTAAAGATCAGCCAGTTACAAGATGGAATTATACCAGAAACTTTATATCGAAATCAGAAGATTGCATTTGCATTCAATTATGCTGGCGGAAATCTTGATATTTCCCATGAGTGTGGAGATCACGGCACCCATGTGGCAGGAATTGCAGCAGCTAATGAGTACGTGCCCAAGGAAAACGAGGGGTATCAGGAACAGCCAGAAGGAGTGGCGGGAATTGCCAAGGATGCTCAGATTCTGGTAATGAAGGTATTTGGGGACGAGGCGGACGCATATACGGACGATTATATGGCAGCGATCGAAGATGCTCTTCTGCTGGATGCGGATGTGGTCAATTTAAGTCTTGGCTCGATTCAGCCAGGAGAGAGCGAGGAACCTGGGGACGAGTATGTGAATGGAGTATTCCGTCGTCTTCTGGACAGCGATATGGTGGTTAGTATTTCGGCTGGAAATGCAGGCGCCTGGGGGGATTCCAGCAGCCAGGGACTCAATCGTACAGAGGACGTGAATCTGGATATGGTGGGTAATCCAGGTTCCTTTACCAATGCTCTGACGGTGGCGTCTGCGATCAATGCGGGATATAGCGAGACTGGTGTTCAAATAGGAAAACGGATATATTTTTATGAGGAGGCAACGGCGAAAAATCCCATTGTTTCCATGGCTACTCTGGATAAAACTGGGAGTGGGACAGAGTATCAATATGTTTTTTTGGATTCTTTTGGAGAGGAAACAGATTACCAGGAGGTAGATGTCAGAGGGAAAATCGTGTTTGTGAAAAAAGGGGTGATCACCTTTGATGAAAAACATGAGAATGCACAAAAAGCAGGGGCAATAGCGTTGTTTATCTGTGATTCTGATATGATATTTCCCAAATTGAAATTGACTGGTGCAAAAGCGTCCATTCCTTGTGCTATGTTAGGCAGAGAAGACAGTTGGGATATAGAGTTTGAGGAGGAAAAAACCATTCGTATTTTGTCCAAGCCCATTTCAAATCGCAAGGCGGCAAAGGGTTATCAGATGAGCGATTTCTCTTCATGGGGCGTTCCAGGGGATCTTTCATTGAAGCCGGAGATCACGGCCCCAGGGGAAAATATTTATTCAGCAATCGATGGAGGCGCCTATGGAGGGATGAGTGGCACGTCAATGGCAGCGCCCAGCATTTCGGGGATGAGTGCCCTGATTTCTGAGTATATAGAGCGAAATAAGTTGGAGGAAAAAACAGGTCTTAGCCAAAGGAGTCTGATACAATCGTTGCTTATGAGTACAGCAATTCCTCTAAAGAAAAATGATAAAGTGGAATATTCTCCGAGAAAACAAGGCAGCGGACTTGCAAATGTCAAGTCTGCCATTTCCACGCCTGTATACCTTTTGACAGGGGAAAAAGAGGGAAATGATGGGAAAGTAAAGGTGGAGCTTGGGGATGATCCAGGTAGAAGCGGAGTGTATGAATTTTCCTTTCATGCCTGTAATTTGTCTGGCAAAAACCAATATTATACTCTGGACAGCGCAATTCTCACAGAGCAAGAATTGAATGGGGAGTGGATTTTGAAAAGTTCTCGTAGATTGCACCCTGAAGTGGAATTTTTCTCAGAAAGCTTAGTTCTGATGTATGACTTAAATGGTGATAAGAAGGTGGATCTGGAGGATGCCCATGTGCTGTTACAACATATCAATGAATCTGCGTATCAGGAACGGGTGGAAAGCAATCCGGGCAAATTTGATTTTAATGGGGATGGAATTGTTGATACGGCAGATGTTTATGGATTTCTGCGGGAGTTGGAGCAGCCATTAGACAGATTGGGTGAGACGGTTCTAGAGGTTAAAGAGTCCGCAGAGATTTCAGTCAAGGTGGTTTTATCTCAGGAAGACAGGGAGTATCTTGATACCAATTTTGAGAATGGGATGTATATTGATGGCTTTGTATATCTAAATGGAAAAGTGGATTTGTCTGTCCCGATGCTTGCTTTTTATGGCAATTGGACAGAGTCTTCCATGTTTGAACCGTTTGACTATTTAAAATACCATAATGACGGTGACAGTGAAGAGCTTTTCACCTATTCAGGTATTGACATCACAAATTATGTCCATTATTATTCGGTGGCTGAGGATAGTGTGTTCTGCTATGGATCAAATATTTATTTGGAGGAAGGCGATCAGAAATATCTGCCAGACCGCAATGCATTTTCTACAAGCTCTGGTGATCGCATAGAAAGTATGGATTACACTCTGATCCGAAATGCAGCAATTGTGGAAACTACAATTTCAAATGAACAAACTGGAGAAATTTATTTTCAATATCAGGAAGAGGCGATGCCAGGAGCTTATTTTGATTCTGAAAAAATGGAGTGGAGCAACACACAGTATCGTTCTGTGCTTGGTTGGGAAGGGAAGGACAAACAAAAGAAACCTCTCCCTGAGGGAACAAAAGTCCGGTTTACAATCAAGGCAGTGCCCGAATATTATGCAGATAATCCCCAAAAGGCGGCAGATGGAGCGATATTTAGTGTTCCAATCACCATAGACAATACAAAACCGAAATTGCTTAAAATACAGGATGCAGAGCCAGGAATGATCCGTCTCACTTTCGAAGATAACCAATATACGGCTGCGGTAAAGATGTACGAAAGAGATCGTGAGACGTTGATAGAATCATATGGAGTGAATCAGGAAGAGCCAGGTGTCCCTTTTACTATAACAGTAAAGGATCCTCAGAAAGTATTTTATGTAAGGCTGGTAGATTATGCGGGGAATACATCTTTATATCGGGTAAATCGCAGCGGCAATTTGGATGTCTCTGTGGTGGATGGTATTATCTTGAGTCAATCAGAATTAAAGCTGGTAAAAAATAATCAGGCGCGACTGAAAGCAGTAGTCACCCCAGAAAGTATTTTGGATGATACGGTGACCTGGACAAGTGAGGATTCATCTGTTGCAGTGGTAGACGAGAAGGGAATAGTGACTGGAGTAAACCCAGGAGTTACAAGAATTATCGCTACAACCAATGCAAAAGATGCAAAGGGAGAACTTTTATCTGCAGCATGCCAGGTAATTGTTGAAGAAATTTCAGTGAATTTGCATGGAATCTTATGGGAAGAGGAACCATATTTTTGTCAAATCAACACAGGGGATCTTTCCCAATATACCAAGTTGTCCAAAGCTCAAGATAATTATTATCTGGCAGCGACGGAATTGGAGAATCAGATCTTGGCGGTAGCTGGGGTAGGATATGAGGCGGAATTGTATTTGGTGGATCCGGCTGATGGTTATCGGGCTGTTTTGAATGGAACTTTGGATTGGTGCCCTTCTGACCTTGCGTATAGTCCCAAAACAGGTATGGTATTTGGGATAGAAAAGACCTGTTTGCGCTGGTTTGAGGCGGAGGATATAGATGGGATTCAGGGAGAGTTTGAACTAGATGAATGTACCCTTGGAGATAAACTTGTGGGTATTGCCTATGTAGGGTACAGCGACGACCCTTCTTATGGTCCAATAGAATGGTTTTATCTGGTTTCACAGGCGGGGCAGCTTTTCGAGATGGGATATCGCATTGAAACAAGAGAATTTTTCTATGAAGATATCTGTAAAACACTTGGGTCTTCTGGAATTAGTACAGGAGATGAGTGGGAATATAATTCTCTTTCTTTTGACCCGTTAAGCGGATATATTTTCTGGAGCGTATATGATGGAAGTGAGAGTAGGAAATTGTATGCATTATCCTACCATGGTTCTGAGGCGGATGTCCCTGTGACGGCAGACTTTTTGGGAGCATTTCCAAAACAGGTGTCCTGGGTGACTGGATTGTGCAGCCCTAACTGGCAGCAGAAAGATTCCGCATCGGTGGAGGAGTCAGCAAAGAAAGAATAAGAATCTTTGTTTTGAGATATTTCTGTATCGGTGGAGGAGGCAATAAAGAAAGAATAAGAATCTTTGTTTCGAGATATTTCTGTATCGGTGGAGGAGTCAGTAAACAAAGAATAAGAATCTTTGTTTTGAGATATTTCTGTATCGGTGGAGGAGGCAATAAAGAAAGAATAAGAATCTTTGTTCAAGACACATCGGTATCAGTGGAGGAGGCAATAAATGAAACGTAATAGAGCCTTTGTTTTAAGACACCAAAAATGTGCATGGATGATTTTGATGACAGCGGTATTGATTTTTATATTACAATTTTCTGTTGAGACGGTTCAAGCAGAAGCGCTAGAATTAATTACTGCTCAGCTTACCAATGAAGGCAAGACGGTGAAGCTTACGGTGAATATTGCACAGAACAGCCAGATCACCAGCGGAAGGATAAAAGTACATTATCCACCGGAATTATTAAAATTTATAGATGCAGTTGAGGGAGGGCTTTGGGCGATTGAGGATATCAATGCATCACTGACGGAGAGGGGGCAGAATGTG
Source organism: uncultured Lachnospiraceae bacterium (assembly GCA_910580015.1). Taxonomy (GTDB): domain Bacteria; phylum Bacillota; class Clostridia; order Lachnospirales; family Lachnospiraceae; genus Petralouisia. The sequence continues at coordinate 18,321 of CAJTVT010000001.1, read as the reverse complement.
ACTGCTTATGCCTGGGCAGATACCCGAAAGCTGGACAGTGCAGGTACGCTCCTTACAATGTGCTGGGAAGCCCAGGAAGCTGCAAATGGGCAGGAAGTGACAGTGGAGACGGAGATTGTAGAATTGTATTCTATGGAAGAGCCGATTGAGGTAACATCAGATTGGATTTTGAATCGGCTGAGGTTAGAATTTGGAGGAAATTCGTTTGGCGGGTATGTTCGTACAGGAGACGATTCCAGTGTGGTAGGTGATATGTTGCTGTGTTTAGGGGCGTTGTTAGTGTTGGCACAGCTAATCCAATGTAAGATAAGGGAATAATTGTTCTTCCCAGTATGCGGTCAGGCGCGGTAATGTCCAGGAAGCGTTGGCGGGGCTGGTGGAGGGCAGTTTATGGATGATGTTTCGTTCTGGAAAATCAGAGAGCGTGGTGGCAGCATATTTGTCGAAAAGTTGGCAGGCTTTGTTGCCATTGCCGAAAATTGCCTGGATCGAAGTGTGGGGAAGCAATCCAGCAATATCTGAGGGAACCACATTTCGAATGCTGCTGTCTGAGGAGCCGATGATTTCACAGCTTTGAATCACGTCCCAGAGAGCGATATGATGGGAGAGCAGAAGCTGCTGCTTATCCTGGACGCTTTCAGGAAGGGGTTCCTTCGTGATGGCGGCCAGGATATTCCAGAAACGGTTTTGCGGGTGTCCATAGTAAAAATGCTGTTCCCTGGACTTGACGGAGGGAAAGGTTCCAAGAATTAAAAGTCTGGAATCTTTGTTATATACAGGGGAAAATTCGTGGGAAAGCTGTTGATAGTCTGACATAATTAAATTATCCTTTCTGAAACAATTTTTGGTGAAGCGTGTGTTATATGATTTTCAAAAGAATTTCAGTCGGGGTAAACACAGGAATACCGAAGCCTTCAAAGTCTCTTTTGTTGCGGGTAGCAATAGAATCCTAATGTATAGAATTGGTACAAGTAGCGGATTTACCGGTTTTTTTCATTGCAAGTAATAAAGACATCTTCTTTGGTAATTAATGCAAGATACTTTTTGAAATTAGCTTTCAATTCTGTTGCGGTGACGACTATGGTTAAATCCTCCTGTTATTTGAGTAAATTTTATTATATGCGATTTTAGGGATAAAATCAATGAAATCATGTGAAACAAGAAAAAGTAATATTAACATTTCTTCGATATGAAAGAAAAAATTTTTATATCGAAGAAATGTTTTATTTGTAAAGGAAACGATGTAATATACAGATTTTCTAGAGAAGTAGATTCAAAATTTATGTTAGTTTATAGACTGAAATTTAACATACGAGGGATAAAAGAATAAAAAATGAAATAAAAAGTTGATAACATTAGAGAAATTCAGAGGCGAAAAGATAACGGACGTATTTCTCCCCAAATGGAAGAATCAAGTATGCGAAAGGAACTTAAGAAATTACTTAAATTATTGTTTAAAAATATATGATGGATCAAACAAGATAAGGATAAAATATACAAAAAAGTTTTTTCTTTCATATCGAACGAATTTTAATATTGTTATCTCTTATTTCGTATGATTTTATTGATTTAATCGCTAAAATCACATATAAAAAATAACATTTATTCTTGGATTCTCTTTGTGTCTGATTTTGTGAGAAGATTTTTTGTCAGATGTGCACAAATTTATGAGGCGTACTTGGAGGGTACGTTGATTAAATTTGTGTGCATTTGGCCAAAAATTAGCCGTAAAAGCAGGTATAAGAGAGATTACGAGAGTACATTTTAAAAAAGGAGGATTTGTCATGGTTGTTACAGCAACAGAATTTAAGGCTAATTTCGGAAAGTATCTTGAATTAATAGCCAAGGAAGATATCTATATTACTCGTAATGGAAAAACGGTCGCTAAAGTAGTAAATCCACAAGTTTCTGCTGTGGATACCTTGCGTGGAATGCTTGACGGTATTTCCTCTGATATTGATATGGATTCCTTACAAGAGGAGCGTTTGTTAAAATATGAAAACGATGTGTGATACGAACGTAATCATTGATATATTATTGGAAAGAGAACCTTTTGTAGAGGATTCTTACAAGATTCTAAAGCTTTGTGAAGAACATAAAATAGACGGGTTTGTATCAGCATCTTCAGTTACTGACATCTTCTATCTTGTAAGAAAATATACTCATAGCAAAGAACAGGCATATAAGACAGTTGGAAAACTATTGGAAATTGTCAAAGTGTGCAGCGTTACGAATAATGATGTTCTTATTGCACTTCAGAAAAAGGCAAAGGATTTTGAGGATTGTCTTGTTGTTACTTATGCAAAATCTATACATTGCGATTATATTGCTACCTGAAACAAAAAAGACTTTGAAGGCTTTGGTATTCCTGTGCTTACCCCGACTGAAATTCTTTTGAAAATCATATAACACTCGTTTCACAGAAAATTTTCTTATTTCCTAACTGTAGAATGGGATTATAGCTGACATAATCCGATGTTTGTTATTTCTATGGACAAAATCACAAATCTTAAACATAGTTTTGGTTTTTTCCATCTGATTTGCATGAAGCTAATTCGGTTTCAATTTCTCCATGTTCTTTTTCGACTTGTTTCAAATGCTGAATCAATACATATTCAATATAATTTGTCATGGAACGGTGTTCACTTGTTGCTAAGACACCGATTTTATCAAATATTTCGTCTGACAGACGTAAAGTAAATACACGCTTATTGGTTGCCATGTTTTTGTCCTCCATTCCGTATATGTATTTATAGTAGACTAATTTAAAAGTAATTTATACATTCAATAGACAGTTAAGTGATAGCACCTTGTAGTATAAGAGCAATAAAAGTATATATAACAATATATTGATACATTCAAAATTGAGGTGTGAGAAATAAAGGAAATACGGAAAAACGAAAAGTAAAGTGAGAATCACTGTATGGGGACAGAGAGAAACGCTGTCTTAAAAATCAATTGGCAGTTGATGCCAGGGTCGGAAGGGGCTATAATAAAACCAGCGTATTTCTGTCTCTTCATATTGCGTGAGTATTAGGAAGCCAATATGCAGAATACAGAAAATAGAGAAATATGGACAGCTCCATATGTCAGGCTTTCAATAGAAGATGGGAACATTGGGGAAAGCATGTGCAGCGTGAGTCAGAAATCAATCTTCATATGGAAAGCGGAAGAAATCAGCATCCAAAGCTATAACTTTTATGTGGGTGGCAGGTACTCAGGCACGAAAGACAAGCAGGACAACAGGAGCAAGAAGAGGAGGAAAGCAAAATGAGGATCGTGTATCATGAAAAGTCAAAGGTTTTTCATTTATTTAATAACAATATCAGCTATGTGATGATGGTATTGCCAAATGGACATTTGGGACAATTGTATTTTGGGAAAAAAATCCATGATCGGGAGGGATTATCAGATTTATTGGAGTTGGCAGCACGGCCTATGTCATCCTGTATCTTTCCAGGAGATAAGACATTTTCGCTGGAGCATATCAAACAGGAATTGCCTGTATTTGGAACTGGAGATTATCGAAGTCCAGCAGTGGAAATTGTTCAGGAAAATGGCAGTCGGATTTTAGATTTTCAATATGAATCCCATTGTGTGGAATCGGGAAAGCCTGAATTGCCAGGGCTTCCGGCAACTTATGTGGAAGAGGATTCCCAGGCGTCTACGTTGGCAATCACCCTGAAAGATTCTGTGTCAGGCATTTGTGCTAAGATGCTGTACACGATTTTTGCGGAGGGAGGAATCATTGCCAAAAGTACACATTACTATAATGAAGGAACACAGACAGTGAGGTTGGAACGCGCTATGAGCCTTTGTATGGATTTGCCAGATAGTGATTATGAATGGCTGCAATTGTCTGGGGCATGGGCAAGAGAGCGCCATGTGATCACGAGAAAGCTTGTCATGGGAATTCAGTCCGTGGGGAGTCTTAGAGGTAATTCTTCCCATCAGCATAATCCTTTTCTGGTGTTGAAGAGGCCGACAGCAACAGAACAACAAGGAGAAGTGATCGGATTTAGTTTGATTTACAGCGGAAATTTTTTGATGCAGGCGGAGGTGGATGCCCATGAGGTGACAAGAGTTCTGGCAGGTGTTCATCCAGATACATTTTCTTGGAATTTGCAGCCAAGTGAGAGCTTTCAGACGCCAGAGGTGGTGATGGTTTATACAGATCAGGGATTGAATCATATGAGCCAAACTTTTCACAAACTATATCAGAAATGTTTGGCAAGAGGATATTGGCGGGATCGGGTGCGTCCCATTCTGATCAACAACTGGGAAGCCACTTATTTTGATTTTACAGAGGAGCAACTCATTCAAATTGCCAAAAAAGCAAAAGAATGTGGTGTGGAGTTGTTTGTACTGGATGACGGCTGGTTTGGAGCCCGCAGCAGTGATAAAGCAGGATTGGGAGATTGGATAGCAAATCCCTCTCGGCTTCCGAATGGAATTACAGGTATTGCACAGCGCATTGTGGAATTGGGAATGCAATTTGGACTGTGGTTTGAGCCTGAGATGGTAAATGAAGATTCTGAGTTGTACCGAAAGCATCCAGATTGGATTCTTGCTGCCCCAGCAAGAGCAAAATCCCATGGGAGATATCAGTATGTATTGGATTTTTCCAGAGCAGAAGTGGTGGATTGCATCTTTGAAATGATGTCAGATATTTTAAGAAAAGCAAAAGTTTCCTATGTAAAATGGGATATGAACCGCAGCATTACCGAGTGTTTTAGTGCAGTTCTTTCCCCAGAACGGCAAGGAGAGGTGTATCATCGTTATATTTTGGGTGTGTATGAGTTATATGACCGCCTGACCAAGGCGTTTCCAGAAGTCTTATTTGAATCTTGCGCAAGCGGAGGTGGCCGTTTTGATCCAGGGATGCTTTATTATGCACCTCAGGGTTGGATCAGCGATGATACAGATGGGGTGGAACGCATGAAAATACAATATGGTACATCCCTGTGTTATCCCATTAGCAGTATGGGTTCTCATGTATCTATGGTGCCCAATCATCAGGTTTATCGAAACACGCCATTGCACACGCGGGCAAATGTGGCATATTTTGGAACTTTTGGCTATGAGCTGGATTTAAACAGACTGTCAGACAAAGAGATCCAGGAAGTAAAAGAGCAAATTTCTTTTATGAAAGAATATCGTGAGCTCCTGCAATTTGGTACATTCTATCGGTTGAAAAGCCCATTTGAGGGAAATGAGATGGCTTGGATGGTAGTGAGTGAGGACAAGGAAACAGCGGTTGTGGGCTGGTATCGGGTGTTAAATGGAGTAAATGGCCATTATGCAAGATTACGGTTAGCAGGTCTGGACGCCGAACGATGTTATCGAAATCAAGAAAGTGGCTCTCTTTGTTATGGAGATGAATTGATGAATCTTGGGTTATGCACCACCGATGCGACAGCAGGAGAAGTGGCAGCAGATCAGAAGCCTTGTACAGATTTCGAGTCCAGATTGTATGTGTTGGAGGCGGTGAAGCAAGAGAGGTAAGCGCGTTTTTGACATGAGGATTTGCAACAGGAGTGCATCATAAATCTTCCCACAATTTGGGTAAATAAAAGCATGTGCTGCGGCGCCAGCGATGGTGTGGCAGCACATTTGTGTATGCTCAGATTCTTCCAGAAGAGGGTTGCAAATATCAAAAAAGCCCTTTATAATGTGAAATCATAAGAGAAATGAGGGCTGTAGCCGTGACAAGGAACAAAGGAAAACGTTTAAATCAATATATCAGCGACTATGTAGTGTTTGACTTGGAAACCACAGGAATTCGTCCAGATGTGGATGAGATAATAGAAATTTCTGCGATCCGGGTAAGGGGTCATAAAGCTGCAGCGGAATATTCAACTCTGGTCAATCCAGGCATACATATTCCAGCCTCTGCAACAGCGGTAAACCATATAACAGACGAGATGGTAAAGGATGCACCAAAGATTGAGGATGTTCTTGGGGGATTTCTGGAATTTATAGGAGACGATATTTTGGTGGGGCATAACATCCATAGTTTTGATTTGAATTTTGTGTTTGACGCCAGTATGCGCGTGTTTGGGACAGAAGTGGGAAATGATTACATAGATACCCTTTTTATGGCTAGGCAATGTCTGCCAGAGTTGTCCCACCATAAGCTGTCCGATGTGGCTAATTATTTTCAAATCAGTACGGCGGGGGCTCACCGGGCATTGAATGATTGTATCATGAATCAGAGTTGTTACGAAGCACTGGGCAAAATTTTGGAACAAAGAAAAAAGGATCAGCCAGAGGTCTTGTGTCCAAAATGTGGCGCAGAGATGGTAAAGCGCAACGGGAGATTTGGAATATTTTATGGATGTAGTGATTTTCCAAGATGCAATGGAACACGAAAGATATAAATAACGTATTATGCACAGAAGGAAGGCATATAAGAAAGTGTGAGGAATAGATGAAATCATTAGTAATAGCAGAAAAACCTAGTGTGGGCAGGGACATTGCAAGAGTTCTGGGATGTAAGCAGGGTGGCAATGGATATTTGGAAGGAAAAGACTATGTAGTCACCTGGGCACTTGGGCATCTTGTGGAGCTGGCGGATCCAGAGAGCTACGGCGACAAATGGAAGGCATGGAAGATGGAAACGCTTCCAATGCTGCCAGAACGCCTGGAAATCCAGGTGATCAAGAAAACGGGACGCCAGTATCAGACAGTAAAGACTCAAATGTTTCGAAAAGATATTGGACAGATTATTATAGCTACAGACGCAGGAAGGGAAGGCGAATTGGTAGCCCGTTGGATCATTCAAAAATCTGGCGTGAAAAAACCAATGAAACGCCTGTGGATTTCTTCTGTCACAGACAAGGCGATCCGACAAGGATTTTCCAGCCTGAGAGATGCTAGAGATTATCAGAAATTATACGAGGCAGCAGTGGCTCGCGCCGAGGCAGATTGGCTGGTAGGGTTAAATGCCACCCGTGCGCTAACGGTCAAGCATAACGCACAATTGTCCTGTGGCAGAGTGCAGACACCTACCCTTGCGATTATTGCAAAACGGGAAGCGCAGATTAAGGCATTTCAGCCAAAATCCTATTACAGTCTGAAAATGAAAAGCAAGGAGGCGTCTTGGACTTGGAAATCAGCCCAAAACAGCAGTAGCACCTTTTCAAAAGAGGAAATCCAGAAAGTCAAAACCCAAGTTACCAATGGTACAGCGGTGGTCAAAGAGGTGAAGAAAAAGCAGCAGAAATCGTATGCACCACAGCTTTATGATTTGACATCTTTACAGCAGGATGCAAACCGTATGTTTGGATTCTCGGCGAAACAGACGCTAGATTATATGCAGAGTCTTTACGAACGCCATAAGGTAGTGACTTATCCAAGGACAGATTCTAGATATCTGACGGCAGATATTGTAGAGACGATCCCAGAACGGATCCGGGCTTGCCGCAGCGGAGTTTTTGCCCCAATCTGTGGAAAGCTGCTAAAAACCGCGATCAAGGGAAATAAATCTTTTGTGGATGATAAGAAGGTTTCCGATCATCATGCCATTATACCCACTGAGCAGGGTGTTAATCTTAAAGATTTAGAGTATGGAGAACGCAAAATATATGAGCTTGTGGTTTCACGTTTTCTTTCTGTTTTGTTACCACCTTGTCAGTATCAGCAGACAGAGGTTACGGCAGTCTGTGAAGGGCAGCATTTTACTTTAAAAGGGCGGATTTTGGAACAACCAGGATGGCAGGAGATTAAAATGCTGCAAAAAGAAGCAGGAATGGATCTAACCGAATCTGAGGAGGCAGAGGAAGAGCCAGGTGAAGTTGTGACAGGAAGTATTCCTGATTTCAGACAGGGACAGAAGATTTTGTTTACAGAGGGAAAGATCAACGAAGGTAAGACCAAGCCGCCCCTTCCTTTTACAGAGGCAACTCTTTTAGCTGCAATGGAAAATCCAGTAAAATATATGGAGAGCGCAGACCAGAAATTGAAAAAAACTTTAGGAGAAACGGGAGGTCTTGGAACGGTTGCTACCCGTGCAGATATCATTGAAAAATTATTTCACAGCTTTATGATTGAAAAACGGGATCCGTACATCCACCTCACATCCAAAGGAAGACAGGTACTAGAATTGGCGCCTCAGGGACTGACATCTCCGGAATTGACAGCAAAATGGGAACAGGAGCTTGCAGATATTGCGGGAGGAAAAATAAAAAAGAAGGATTTCGAGGCGAAAATTCGTACCTACACGGTGGATATTGTGAAAGATATTCAGGCATCTTCCAAGACGTATCGTCATGACAATCTCACTGGAAAGAAATGTCCAGAATGTGGGAAGCTGATGTTGGAAGTAAATCATAAAAATGGGAAAATGCTGGTATGTCAGGACAGAGAATGTGGTTACCGAAAAACGTTATCAAAAGTGACCAATGCCCGCTGCCCTCAGTGTCATAAAAAAATGGAGCTGATTGGAGAGGGAGAGAATCGAAGATTTACCTGCGTCTGTGGTTACCGGGAAAAACTGTCCGCTTTTGAGAAACGAAAGAAGGAAAGCGGGGGCGGAGTATCAAAAAAAGACGTGTCTCGTTATATGAATCAGATGAGGCAAGAAGCGAAAGAACCAGTCAATCATGCCTTTGCAGATGCCTTTGCAAAGTTAAAACTATAAATGCAGAAGAGATGTCGATTTTGGTTGATTTTACAAATTGTATTGTGGTAGAATGAGAGCGGACTATTCGGCGCAAAAATTTTGTTATTGGAGGATAATGATGGAAAAAAATGTTATTTTAATTGCGGACGATGTGGAAATCAACCGTACAATGCTTAGTTGTATTTTTGAAGAGCAGTATGATATTTTAGAGGCAGCAGATGGTGTTGAGACGATAGAGCTGCTTGAAAAAAATAATGATATATTATCACTTATTTTCCTGGATTTGATCATGCCCAATAAATCAGGGTTGGATGTATTGGAATACATGTTTGAAAAAGGATATATGAATCGGATTCCAGTGATTATGATTACTGGAGAGGCCACTTCAGAAAATGAGGTAAAGGCGTATGAATATGGAGTTTCAGATATTATATATAAGCCCTTTAATTCGAAGGTGGTTATGCGCCGTGCACAGAATATTATTGAATTGTTCCAAAACAGAATTGACATTGAGAGTAAGTTAGAAAAACGTACCAGACAGCTTCGTGAGAGCAAAGAGAAATTAGAGCGTACCAATGAATTTCTTGTAAATGCTTTGAGTTCTGTGGTAGAGTTTCGAAGTCTGGAGTCCGGTGAACATATCAAGAGAGTAAAATATTTTACAAGGATTCTTTTGAAGTATGTCAAGAGCGAATTTCCAGAATATAACTTAACCGACGAATCCCTGAATTTGATTGTAAATGCTTCTGCCCTTCATGATCTTGGCAAAGTTGCAATTCCTGACAGTATTCTTTTGAAGCCTGGGAAACTGACAAAAGAAGAATTTGAGGAAATGAAGAAGCATACCATTTATGGCTGCCAGCTTTTGGAGAACTTTAAGCAAGAGGAAAATGAGTTCTATGGATATTGTTATGATATCTGTAGATATCACCATGAGCGTTATGATGGAAATGGTTATCCAGATCGTTTAAGAGGGGACGAAATCCCAATCTGGGCTCAGGTAGTGTCCATTGTGGACGTTTATGATGCCTTGGTCAGCAAGCGTGTCTATAAAGCTGCGTATGCAGTGGAAGAAGCGGTGAATATGATTCGAAATAACGAATGCGGGGTATTTTCTCCTACGATAATGGCATGTTTTGAGATGGCAAAAAGTGAGTTTGTTTTGGCAGCAGAGGCAAAGTTCACATATATTGATAGTGATCTGTAGAAAATAAAAATCCTGTGACAGCAAACCTCACAATGGGAAATTTTGCCATAAACGGTGTTGTTAAAGTGTAAGAATCCTGCATAGCAGGATTCTTTTTTTCATGTAGGGAATGGTATAAAGACAGAAAATATTTTGTTTGGAACATGGATATTTCAATGGGTTTTATAAATGCAAAAATAAGGAGAGCGATTATGAGAGAAGGAAAAAACTGTCCATGGTGGAAGAAATCAGTAGTTTATCAGGTCTATCCCAGAAGTTTTCAGGATAGCAATGGGGATGGAATCGGAGATTTAAATGGTATTATACAGAGACTGGATTACCTTCAGGAACTTGGGATTGACGCAATTTGGTTGTCACCAGTGTGTAAATCTCCACAGGATGATAACGGATATGATATTTCTGATTATCAGGATATTGATCCTATGTTTGGAACGCTGCAAGATATGGAGCGTTTGATAGAGGAAGCCAACAAACATCATATTAAAATAATGATAGATTTGGTATTAAATCATTCTTCCGATGAGCATCCATGGTTTTTGGAGGCAAAAAAAGGCAGAGAAAATCCATATCATGATTATTATGTCTGGCGGGATGGAACAGAGGAGACACCACCCAATGATATGCGCGCAGCCTTCGGCGGCTCTGCCTGGGAATGGGTTCCAGAAATAGAACAATATTATTTTCATCAGTTTTCTGTGAAGCAGCCAGATTTAAATTGGGAGAATCCGAAACTTCGTCAGGAAATCTATGAAATGATAAACTGGTGGATGCAAAAAGGTGTTGGAGGTTTTCGCCTGGATGTGATTGATCAGATTGCGAAGGAGCCAGATCAAAAGATTACCCAGAATGGTCCCAGGTTGCACGAATTTATACAAGAGCTGAGCAGGGAAACATTTCAAAAAGGGGATCTTATCACCGTGGGCGAAGCATGGGGAGCCACAACTGAGATAGCAAAATTATACAGTAATCCAGATGGCAGTGAATTTTCGATGGTATTTCAATTCGAGCATATTGGACTTGATCAACAGGAGGGAAAGGAAAAATGGGATCTTGCGCCGTTACCATTTTTGAAGTTGAAAAAGATTCTGGAGCGCTGGCAGAAAGAATTATTCCAATGTGGTTGGAACAGCTTATTCTGGAACAATCACGATTTGCCGAGAATTGTGTCCCGCTGGGGGAATGATAAAGAGTATCGCACAGAATCAGCGAAGATGTTGGCTGTATTGCTTCACGGAATGCAGGGCACCCCATATATCTATCAGGGGGAGGAGATCGGCATGACAAATGTGAAATATGCGATGGAAGATTATCGTGATATAGAGACCCTAAATATGTATCAGGAACGGTTGGAACAAGGCTATGAGGAAAGCGATATTATGACTTCTATTTATGCCAAAAGTCGCGATAACGCCCGTACACCCATGCAGTGGAATGATTCACTGAACGCTGGATTTACCGAAGGGATGCCCTGGATGAAGGTTAACCCAAATTATAAAGAGATTAATGCGGAAAGCCAAAGAACGGATCCAGATTCGATATTTTATTGTTACAAAACGTTGATCCAATTAAGAAAAAAATATGAAGTTTTTGCAGAAGGGGCATTTGAACTTTTAATGCCAGAACATAATCAGTTTTTTGCATATACAAGAGAAAGCCAGGGAGAAAAACTGTATGTAATCTGTAATTTTTCCGAAAAGGAAGCCGTATGTTCTTTGGAGGAAAACTGGAAAAATATGCAGATTTTATACAGCAATTATCCTGAAAGTGTAGATGAAAAAATTTATCGTCCCTATGAAGCGAGAATGTATCTGCGTTGTCAATAAACTTGAGAAATGGAAGCAAGGCACTCAAAGCAGATAGTAGTTGACAAGCAGGAATAGCAACTTTTATAATAGTTACAAATAGTAAGAACGGTTGAATATGTTGATCCTGAATTATTCATTCGATGACCCTGCCATGTTGCATATCCGTAAGGATAGTATTCCATTTCAGGGAATCATACAGATGGCAGTTCCCACAGTTACGAGAAAATCGAATCATTCATGCAGTGTTATGGCTACTTGAATAATTTGGGATTAGCGAAAAATCTCAAAATTTCAGCCATGTGAGCAGGAGGTAACATTGAAATGAAAAGCATTCGAATCAAAATCAACCTATGTCTTATTTTGACTGTTATGATCGGACTGGTCGCATCTGGAGTTTCAAGCATTATGCTGAACTACAACAATACGATGATGACAGTAGAGCAGATGATGAGCCAGACGGCGGTCTTGGCAGCGGGACGTGCACAACAGGAACTGGAGGTATACAAGAACGTTGTTGTGGAGGTTGGATGTATTCCGCAACTTTCCGATCCGGAAGTGCCAGTGGAACAAAAGCAGGCGATTATCGACGAACGTGTTTCCATGCATGGTTTCCAGAGAGGCAATATTGTTGGTGCAGATGGTCTCAGTATTTTTGATGGAAACGATTATTCAGACCGTGAGTATGTACGCCAGGCCATGGAGGGAAATGTGTATGTATCAGAGCCATTGATCAGCAAGATCACAGGGGAATTATCCATTATGGTGGCGGCGCCTCTATATTCTGAGGGAAATTATGGGAAATCCATTGTCGGAGTGGTATATTTTGTTCCCCATGAAACTTTTTTGAATGATATTGTCTCAGCGATTCAGATCGGTGAAAATAGCAGAGCGTATATGATTAATAAGTCTGGCGGCACGATTGCTGATATCACACTTGATACGATCACGGTTCAAAATATAGAAGCAGAGGCACAAAGTGATCCCTCACTTAAGGAGTTGGCGGCAATTCACACCGAGATGCGTCAAGGGAAAAACGGTTTCGGAAGTTATACAAATGGAGAAGTTAAAATGTTTGCAGCCTATGCTCCAGTGTTGAATACGGATGGTTGGAGTATTGCTGTGACTGCACCACAGATCAATTATCTTGCATCTACACGGGACGCAATGGTTATCAATATCGCAGTGATTGTAGTTTCCATATTGCTTTCAGTGATTGTTGCATTAGCTTTGGCTATCAATATAGGCAGACCTATGAAAGCTTGTGTGGAGCGGATGAAGCTGCTTGTGGAGGGAGATTTGGAGACACCTATGCCCAAGATTACCAACAAGGACGAAACGGGTGTGCTTGTCAGATCGACAGAGGCTTTAGTGGATGGGCTGCGAATTGTTATCAATGATATGAGTTATTTGCTCAATGAGATGGCAAATCAGAATCTGGATGTTCATACAGAACATGAGGAGATATACGTCGGTAGTTATCAGGATATTTTGATTTCTATGCGCAATATGAAGTATAAGCTGAGCAGTGCTATGAATCAGGTGAATCAATCAGCAGAAGGGGTGGCCAATGCCAGCAGTCAATTGTCTTCCAGTGCACAGACACTGAGTCAAGGCACGGCAGAACAGGCTGGTTCCGTACAGGAATTGGCAGCGCGGATCAGCACGATTTCTGAGGAAGTGAAAGATACAGCGGATGGAGCTCTGGATGTCAGAAAACAGACACATCAGACGGGTGAAGAAGTATTGCTGTGTAATCAGAAGATGCAGGATCTGGTAGGGGCAATGGGAAAGATTCAGAGCAGTTCCGAGGAGATTGAAAAGATTCTTAAGACGATCGATGATATTGCATTCCAGACAAATATACTTGCCCTGAATGCAGCAGTGGAGGCTGCAAGAGCAGGCAGTGCAGGGAAAGGATTTGCGGTCGTTGCAGAGGAAGTTCGCAGTTTGGCAGGAAAATCTGCCCAGGCAGCTCAAAATACATCAGAGCTTATTGCAAAATCTACGGAAGCAGTACATATGGGTACAGAAATTGCCCAGAATACAGCAGACGTTCTACTAGAAGTTGTAAACAGTATTCAATCGGTGGTTCAATCCATCGACCAGATTGCAATTGTATCAAATGAGCAGTCAGAGTCGGTTGAGCAGGTTTCCAAGGGAATCAATCAGATTTCCGATGTTGTGCAGAGTAACAGCGCTACTGCGGAGGAAGGTGCGGCTGCAAGTGAACAGCTTTCAGCCGAGGCGGCTGGTCTGAAGGATTTGGTGGAGCAGTTTACGCTTGCTTCAAGATAATGGTAATAAGACAGGAATTGTGTTATATAACAGAAAAAGTATTAAGGATAGGATAGAAATAACCATGGGAACACAGATCCCCCAAGGCTGGAATAAAAACAGCAGTGGGGGATTTTTTATCGCACGGCAGCGGAAATTGATTGTGGAATAAAAGAGGTTAGGGTATAATATGGAAAACGCTATCAGATGGAGGTGGCAGTGATGAGAAAAGCGTTACCCATTGGTGTTGAAAACTTTGAAGATATGGTGAAATCAGACTATTACTATGTAGATAAAACCTTGTTTATAAAAGAGCTGTTGGATTTAAAAGGAAAAGTAAATTTATTTACACGTCCAAGAAGATTTGGGAAGACACTGAATTTAAGTATGTTCCGATACTTTTTTGAAGATACCGGAGATCTAACAAGAAATGAACAATATCGAAAGCTCTTTCAGGGTATGAAGATTATGGAAGCCAAAGAAAGTTATACGAATCAGATGGGGGCTTATCCTGTGTTTGAATTGACATTGAAATCAGCCAAACAGGAGGACTATGACGTAGCTTATTACATGATACAAACTGCGATCGCCACAGAATTTGAAAGACACAGACGAGTTATGGAAGGAGGGAAAGAATCTCTTTCTCTGAGAGAATATGAACAGTATATTGCGATTGCAGAAGGGCAGGCGGAGGAAAAAGTCATCAGGAATTCATTGCAGTTATTTTGTCAGTGTATGTATAAGATTACTGGAAAAAATACAGCTATTCTGATCGATGAGTATGATGTCCCACTGGAAAATGCGTATTTTAAAGGATTTTACGATGAGATGATCGATTTCATTCGTTCGTTGTTCGAATCTGCATTGAAGACGAATGAACATTTGCAGTTTGCGGTGATTACGGGCTGTCTGCGTGTTTCAAAAGAGAGTATTTTTACAGGATTGAATCATTTGAACATAATCTCTGTGTTGGACAAAAACTATAGTGAATATTTTGGTTTTACAGAACAAGAAGTATTAAAGATGATGAAGTATTATGGCGCAGAAAGTCGTTTTGCGACCATGAAAGAATGGTATGATGGATATACGTTTGGGAATACAGAGGTTTATAATCCATGGAGTGTGCTCAAATTCTTGTATGATTTGCAATCGGATGTTCAAGCATTTCCACGGCCATACTGGGTCAATACCAGTTCCAATGATATCGTTAAGGATTTGATTGGGAGGGCGGATAGAGAGACCAAGATGCAGATTGAAATGTTGTTAGATGGAGGGACCTTAGATATACAAGTGCATGAGGAGGTTACTTATGAAGATATGCACGGCAGTGGTGAGAATTTGTGGAACTTTCTTTATTTTACTGGGTATCTGACAAAAGAGAGCGAATATTTTAAGGAGTCTTCCATCTTCCTGCGGGCACGTATTCCCAATATAGAAGTGAAGACAATTTACCAGAATACCATTATGAGATGGTTTAAGGAGTTAGTAAAGAAAGAAGACTTCCATGATCTGTACCAAGCCATGGAAGCAGGGGATGCACAGCGTATGACGGATATACTTGGGAGCCAACTTTTTCAAACCATCAGCTTTTACGACAGTGCAGAAAATTTCTGCCATGGGTTTCTGACAGGTATATTGAGCCAGAGTGAAAATTATCTGGTGAAATCGAACCGTGAATCTGGGAATGGGCGCTCAGACATTATGGTAAAGAGTCCATCACTGCGGGGCAGGTCATTTGTCCTGGGAGTAAAGGTTTCAGAGTCTATAGACGATTTGGAAAAGGATGCGAGAAAAGCTGTACAGCAGATCTATGATAAGAAATATATGGAGGAACTGCGGACGGAAGGGTACAAGAAGATAGACTGTTATGGAGTGTCCTTTTACCGAAAAGATTGTGAAGTCTGTTTTGAGAAGAGGATTGGTTAGGAGAAAAGGGTACTTATCAGAATAAAATTGTTTTATGATTTCACAGAGAAGGAAGTGGATGTATGGCCAGAACAGCAGGTATTGGATATCAGGACTTTGAACAGTTAATCGTAGAAGACAATTTCTATGTAGATAAGACAATGTTCATTAAAGAATGGTGGGAAAGTAAGGATAGAGTTACACTTATAACTCGGCCTAGAAGATTTGGAAAAACCTTAAATATGAGTATGTTGGAAAAATTTTTTTCTGTCAAGTATGCAAAAAGAGGAGATTTGTTTGAAGGGCTATCTATATGGGAGGATGAGAAATATCAACAACTGCAAGGAATGTATTCCGTAATATTCCTAAGCTTTGCATCCATAAAGGAAAACACTTTTTTTGAAGCAAGAAAAAGTATATGTCGTACCATAGAAGAACAATACAATAAAAATGATTATTTGCTAGAAGGCAATTTAATGAATCACAAGGAGAAAGAATTTTATCAGGAAGTTTCAGTGAATATGTCAGATAGTACAGCAGCGGCATCTTTACGTTCCTTGTCGGATTTTCTTGAAAGATATTATGGAAAAAAAGTAATTATTCTGTTAGATGAATATGATACCCCAATGCAAGAGGCGTATGTGAATGGATATTGGGATGAAATGTCAGGCTTTATTCGAAGTTTGTTCAATTCTTCATTTAAGACAAATCCATATTTGGAGCGGGCAATTTTGACCGGAATAACGAGAGTGAGTAAGGAGTCTGTTTTTTCGGATTTGAATAACTTGCAAGTAATAACGACTACGACGGATAAGTATGCCGAGTGTTTTGGTTTTACAGAGGAAGAAGTTTATGATGCACTGGATGAATTTGGCATGTCAGAAAGGAAAGAGAAGGTAAAGACATGGTATGATGGTTTTACGTTTGGGAATAAAACAGATATTTACAATCCATGGTCCATTATCAATTTTCTTGCTACAGGAAAGCTTCGTACTTATTGGGCAAATACTAGTTCTAATCGTTTGGTTGGTAAACTGATTCAAGAGGGAACGAAGGAAGTAAAGCAGTCCTTTGAAGCTCTTCTCTGTGGAGAACATTTGATAACACATATAGACGAACAGATTGTGTATAATATGTTGAATAATAGTGAGGAGGCGATCTGGAGTCTTCTTCTTGTCAGTGGATATTTGAAAGTCATTCGTGTTCAGGAACATGGGGAAATTGGAATTGACGCAGATATTCTTAATTGTGAGCTGGCAATTACAAATCTGGAAGTAAAATTGATGTTTGGCGGGATGGTACATGGGTGGTTTGCAGGACATATGTCAGATTATAATGACTTTCTCAAGGCCCTAATAAAAGATGATTTGAAAGCAATGAATGCTTATATGAACAGAGTTGCAATGGGGACTTTTAGCTATTTTGATACTGGGAAGAAACTCTCAGAAAGCCAGCCAGAACGATTTTACCATGGATTTGTTCTAGGATTGATTGTAGAGCTTAACAGCAGGTATGTGATTACGTCAAATCGGGAAAGTGGCTTTGGCAGGTATGATGTTATGCTGGAACCAAGAAAACAGGATGACGATGCAATTATTCTGGAATTTAAAGTGCAGGATATGGGTGATGGCGAAAAAGAGTTATCTGATACAGTCAAAGCGGCTTTAAAACAGATTGAAGAGAAAAACTATGAGGCAGTTTTGACAGCAAAAGGGATCGCAAAAGAGCGTATTCGCAAATATGGTTTCGCTTTTTGTGGGAAAGAGGTGCTGATTGGCTGCTAATTTGTGGTTCGTAGATTGTTTTTGTCCATACTTTAGCAAAGTAAAATTTTAAGGCAGAAGAGAATATGAGATAGTTTTTGGAGGTGGCAGTGATGAGAAAAGCGTTACCCATTGGTGTTGAAAACTTTGAAGATATGGTGAAATCAGACTATTACTATGTAGATAAAACCTTGTTTATAAAAGAGCTGTTGGATTTAAAAGGAAAAGTAAATTTATTTACACGTCCGAGAAGATTTGGGAAGACACTGAATTTAAGTATGCTACGATATTTTTTTGAAGATACCAGAGAAGTTAAAAAAAACCAGCAGAATATAGAACGATTCCGCAATTTAAAAATTTTCAGCGCTGGAGAAACGTATGTAGATCATATGGGGGCATATCCAGTGATCAATCTCACATTAAAATCTGCCAAGCAACTCACATTTGCATCGTCTTATAATAAAATCAAGTATGAGCTTGCTGAAGAATTTCAAAGACACCAGTATGTATTAGAAAATGAAGAGATGGATGATATTGCTAAATCCCTATATCAGAAAATAGCAAGTGGGAAAGCGGAATATGATGATTATTCTAGTTCCTTGAAATTCCTGAGTAAATGTCTCTGTCAGGCCACAGGGAGGCATGTCATTATTCTGATCGATGAGTATGATGTTCCACTGGAAAATGCATATTTTAAAGGATTTTACGATGAGATGATCGATTTCATTCGTTCGTTGTTCGAAT